>JBKQTH010000254.1:0-6952 GCA_052143275.1 Ktedonobacterales bacterium
GCCTCGAACCGTAGCTATGGCGGTCAGTGGCACGAAAAGGAGTCCGACATCTTGGTGGTGTCCGGTAATGAGTGCCAGAAGCGGCCCGCAGACAGCTACAAAGATCAGTAATGCAACCCATTCCCACTTACTGTGCTGCACGGTATATATCAGCGACAGCAAGAAAGCTGGGACACCAAGTAGGAGACCAGTCATACTAAGTGTGTTGAAAGAGGTGACTGAGCTGGATAGGCCAAGATTGAAGGCTACAACGGCAACCAGCCCAAAGATCATGATCACATTTTTCTGCCAAACCGGCTCGGTCTTCTCACCGCCGAAGACTGTAATGGCGCTTAGCGCTGCAGCGAACAGGGCCGAAAATGCAAATTGAGAATTGGCCAGTGAAAACACCAACCCGGCAATACCAAAAACGATCGGCAACGCTGCCTTGGTGGCCTGCTGCTCGGTAAACGCCGTCATGACCGCACAAACTACCAGCCCTGCTATTGATAAATAGGCCAGAATACGCAGCACGAGGGCGATTGTAAACCCCGGCTCCTGCTGTTGCACTATTGATCCGTGAAGTAGGGCATTGCCGAGGACGCTAACCAAACCAAGCAGCACCGTCACTCCAATGAGTGACATTCCAATCCGCTTGAAATCCACAGATCTTCTGCCTTTCAGAATGTGATGATTGTTTCGCAACGGGCCATGCGCGCACATTCATAATCACTTAGACGCCGCAGCACCGATCTACTTTACGGCAATTATCTGTTGTTGCGAGTATAGACCATGGGTGACCCCTATGACAACTGGTAAGATTCTGATAAGATTGACTATTAAAGCATCTAGACAAAGCGTGTGGCACGGGCAGTGCTGTGTTCTCGGGTGACTCAACCACTTATTGCACCTTTGGCTATCTAAGCGGCTGTCAGGCAATATACCATCAAGATAGCAACCGTCAAGACCAAAACAATGACCATATCTCATAGCAGTTGCTAGTAGCGGAGGAACAGATGCCAAATGAGCGTCTGAGACTGCATCTGGCGGGACAGAAATTTGGAATTTACCTGCTGACCAAGAGAATAAGCGCCGGGGGTATGGCAGAGGTTTACCTGGCCGAAGAAGTCCCAGAGCTGCATGAAACTGGAAGTACCAATCAGGCGAATTATGCTCCTGATCCACTGCGCCGACAGGTCGCTGTCAAGGTTGTCTGCCCGACAGATGAGATTACACTAGCGAGTGGCATCACCGACATTGTCGAACGGTTCACCAACGAAGGCGTGCTGCTGCAGCAACTTCACCATCCCCACATTTTGCCGGTGTATGCGAGTGGTGCCAATCGTGGGTATCTTTACCATGTGATGGAGTATGTACCCAATGGCTCACTCGCTGATGCCATCTGTGGACGTGCTGAGCATATCTTGAGACTCCCGCTGCCGCTCCCGCTGGCTATCGGCATCATTGGTCAGGTCGGCACCGCATTGGAGTATATCCACGCTCGCGGTGTTGTCCACCGCGACGTCAAACCTGGCAATCTGCTTGTACGCATTGACCAGCAGAATGGCTGGCACTTGCTGCTGGCTGACTTTGGGGTAGCATGCTGCGGAACGAATACCATCCGGCATGATGACCAGGTGACCGGTACTGTAGCCTATATGGCTCCAGAAGTCTTTTCAGGCTGGTTCTCTCCAGCAAGCGACCAATATAGCCTTGCGGTGATGGCATTTCAATTGTTGACGGGACATCTCCCTTTCGAGGGTACCATTGATGAGCAGATTGCCGGCCACCTGCAAGTCATAGCGCCCTCAGCACGCATGTATGTGGAGGATGTGCCGTGGCAGATTGAGGAGGTGATCGCACGCGCCCTTGAGAAGCGTGAGGTAGACCGTTATCCATCGGTCGCCGCCTTTGTCAAAGAGTTGGAAGCGGCCTCCCATGAGGCGGAGGCCGGCACAGAATCTGCACCGCTGGCGGCTCTAGCCGCGGTGCGTGCGGCTACTCAGGCCGCCAGGACCGCACATCATCCCGCCCACACGTCCAGGCCGCCGTATCGTGTGCGGGCGGTGCTTACGTTGGTGGCTGCCCTCCTGCTATTATTGGCTACATCGATTACATTGGATAAATTTCCAGGTATATCTGGACTCGGAGCCAACTACACCAAGTCTATCTCTGCGGCGCGGCCTGAGCAGTCGTCATCTGGCATCAGCGATCTTGGCAACGCACATGGAGGCGCAACCACTCCCGCGATATCGAAATTGCCGAAGCCTAATACGCCGGTTCCCATTGCCACCCCAAGAGAACCGGCTGTTGTATCAATTGACGGTGCCAAGCTAGTCGCACTTTCGCTACCGTCCAGCGTACCGGCAGGTCAACTTTTCGCATTCCAACTTACCTTGGCTAACACCGGCACCTCTACCTGGATAGGGGGAGAGGGCTACCGGCTGACCTGTGATCTGCTGCGCCACCCTGCGCAGAACTGCCCGGATGGATTCGAGGCCACTCTTGGAAATTACGCTGTTACGCCGGGTGGAGAAGTTACCTTTCAAGTCTGGCTTACTTCCCTGTCCACGCCTGGTATCTATACGGCCTGGATCAACATGGCCCAAGGTAACGCCCCATTTCAGACACAAGATATAGTTGTCAGAGTCCAGACTCTGGCAGAAAGCATTCCCCCAGCCTCCACTAGTCCACCAGCGGGACAAGGAGCTAAGCGGTCAATCCAGACGCCCCCCACCCCACTAGCACGGCAACACCACCCGCAGCGTCTACAACCATTCCACCTCCGACTTCTGAGCCTACCGCTACTCCAAGCACCCGCCGCTTCTGCATCACTGCCGCATCGGCTAGAGCCTGTGACCAATCGGCGCCAAATCTGGCACGGATCTTGAATACACCGACGCTCGTGGATCTCTACACAAGGCTCGTGTGAAGGACCTCACAGCGTTGTATAGTGTTGGTCTAGATAGGACGGCGTGATGGCTGCCAGCATAGGAACACCTGCTCGACAATCGAAGCAATCGAGGCGAGCCATAGTGCCGCCGAATCGCCTGCTGAATATCCAGGAGAGACTACGACAAGGGCGCCGGCGGATTGCTCCCCTGCTGGACCTCTGGACTAAGATCAATAATGATTGGATATTCAACTGGGCGGCCGCATTGGCTTATGCACTGCTCACGTCGATCTTGCCTATCTTCCTGGCAATTCTTGCCGTCGGCGGATTTATTCTGGGCACCCTCTCACTATCCAGCCTAGTTCAATTAGAATCTGTCCTCACCAATGAGCTGCCAGGCGGCGCAAGCGGCGCTGGAGGCGAGATTGTGAATGCCGCATTAGTGCAGCTGCACAGGAATGCCGGGGTTCTGTTGCTCATCGGTATTGTGGGCTCAATCATCGCTGGCTCCGGGCTGTTCCTCTCGCTGGAGAGCGTATTAAACATCGTCTTCCGACTGAAGGGACGCGACCCCATACCGCAGAGGATGATGGCTATCGGCATGGTACTGCTCTATGTGGTACTCGTACCAATTATGGTCATTGCCTCACTATTGCCTTCAGCTGTGCTCGGGGCGCTTCATCTCGACAGGCAGAATCCAGGTGGCGCATTCCTTCTGCAGTTACTGGGTCTCCTCGTCGGTTTCGCTACCGCATTCGTTTTCTTTGGTTCCATCTACTTCGTCGTGCCCAACCGCCGCATGAGATTTGGTGAGGTTTGGCCAGGTGCCCTGGCGGCCGCTCTTCTTCTCGTGCTCTATGTACTGGCCTTTCCTATCTATGAAAACCTTTTCTTGCGTGGAAACTATGGCTCAATCATTGGATTCATCGTTGTCATTCTCATTTTCTTCTACTATTTGGCATTTATACTCCTGCTCGGCGCTGAGATAAATTCAATGGTGCTTGGGTTGCGGCCAACTACCAAGTCGCTTAGCGCATTGCTCCAGGCTCTGGAGGAACAGGACCTCATGATCGAACCGCTGAATTCCGATACCACCACAAGCCAACCATTCCCTGAGGTAGAGACCCATGCGTACCCTACAGACACCTATCCTGCAGACGCCTACCACTCCCTGGTGGCGCCACCACCTGACGGGATCGGCCGGCCGTCCATGTCGACAAGCGAGCGAGCAACTCTAACTGCAATCCTGGTAGCTGGCGGAGTCGCAGTTATTGGGGCGGTGCGTCTGGGCAGGCATCTTCTTCATGGTGAGAGATAGGCGGAGTAGCGACGCCTTCGCTGCCTAGATACCGCTGAACGAGGGACGGGTGTACGCGGGGCGCGGGCCCTGATAGACAGGTTGAGCCTCTTCAGTGAAGATCGTGGTCTTGATGTTGCCGCGTATGTTGAATTCGCCAACCACCCGCATCCAGCGTGGCTGGAGCAATTGGAATAACTCATCCAGCATTTCGTTTGCCGCGGCTTCATGGCTAAGAGCACGATTGCGGAAACCGTTGATATAGAGTTTGAGGCTGCGCAGTTCTACTACCGACTTATCCGGCACATAGTCGATGACCACAGTGGCGAAATCAGGGAATCCGGAGCGCGGACAGAGACAAGTGAACTCCGGAATCTCGAAGTGGATGACGTAATCACGCGCTGGATGTGGGTTAGGCCATGGCTCCAGTTGATTGCGCGCGATCTCTTCCTGGCCGTATGTTCCTGGGGCGCGCGTCGCGGTTTCATCAGTCATTTGGGGGACACCTCTACACCTCGCCTTGTTCCCCTTCTAGGGGGAAATGCCTACCTACTTCCAGAAGATTCTACCGCATATCCTCTCCTGGAGGCGCTATACTAAATCCGTATTGAAGCCGTACTACATAGACCATGCGTGACTCGATCGAGATGAAGGGAGTAGCTGGAGGAGGTGGAGAGCTTGGCCACATCGGAGCGTGACGGGAGGAGGCCAGCCAGACGACGCCGCACAATTGCGGTAATCCTCTGTGCTGGGCAAGGTACCCGCATGGGTGCTTCGCAGAATAAAGTGTTCCTGCCGCTCTTGGGTAAGCCGATGGTGCTTTATTCTATCGAAGCCTTTCAACGTGCCCAGTCAGTTAGCGGTATTCTTTTGGTAGCGCACCCAAAGGAAGTGACGTACTGCCGAAAGGAGATTGTAGACCGCTACCAGATTGAGCAGGTGGTGGCGGTGATTCCTGGCGGAGCGACACGCCATCAATCTGAGGAATGCGCTCTGACATATCTTCGGTCGGATATCGAGGGCATCAAAGGGCCACGAGTAGATATGGTACTGTTTCACGATGGGGCCCGCCCACTGGTTACCAGCGGCGATATTGACAGGCTTGTCCGGGTGGCCCGCGAGACGGGGGGAGCGCTGCTGGGAACACCGGTAGAAGAGCATGAGCTAATCGCCGAACTCAAGGCTGATGGTACCATTGCCGGAATCCTTTCGGCCAGTAGACTCTGGCGAGCGCAAACTCCTCAAGCGTTCGATGCAAGAACACTGCTTGCTGCCTATGACCAGGCGCACGCCGATGGGTTTTTGGGCACCGATACTGCATCAACCTATGAACGTCTTGGCATTACCGTCCATATGGTAGAAGGTAGCCGGGAGAATATCAAGATGACCTCCCCACAGGATCTATCTCTAGGTGAAGCGATATTAAGCAAGCGATGAGCGAAGTTCCAACCGGGCGGCAAGTGTGCTATTGCTGACTCGCGAGATGACTCGTGCAGACCTGGAGATCCGGCACACAGTGCAACTTTGCTCACTCTTCGATGGTATAGTTATTGATCAAGAGTTACTTAGGCAATAAGCAGATGATAGCTTTTGGTGCTAATGCAGTGGACTTTTCATTCCTCCCTTGGGAGAGAACCAAGGGTTTCCTGAAAAGAGATGATATGAAGTTGTTGCCTGGACGTATCTTGCGATTGATGGTTCCACTCCTCACACTGGCTGCCCTCATGGCTGCCTGTAGCCTCCCCACGCAAATCAGCGGCACCGGTACCGTCGCCGCCACCAACACCCCTAGCACGGCGAACGCGTGTCTCTCGTCTGCGGGCGCGCAGGTGCGCTCTTCCTCCGGCACCGGAGATGATAGCACTACGTATACTCCCCAACAATTTCGCGATGCGTATGGGATCACTCCACTCTTGAATGAGGGTTTCACCGGCAAAGGGCAGACTGTTGTGGTGATCGAGTCCTACGGTAGTCCAACGCTGCAGAATGATATCAACTGTTTTGACCAGAAGTTTAATCTTCCCCCAATCACGCTACAGATCCTCTCGCCGCTTGGCGTCAAGCCATTTGACCCGAACAATCAGGAGATGGTTGCCTGGGCCCAGGAGAGCGCGCTGGATGTCGAGATCATACACTCAATCGCGCCCGATGCCGGCATCGTGGTGATGACCAGTCCCGTTGACGAGCTCGAGGGCACCAGCGGTCTACCGCAGTTTCTTCAGCTCGAAGAGTATGCGGTTACACATCACCTTGGCAACATCGTGAGCCAGAGCTGGGGCGCCTCCGAACTCACTCTGGGAGACCAGGCAGGCCAGCAGGAGATCGGCCAGTGGACGAGCTTCTACCAGCAGGCAACCACTCAGGACGGCATCACCTTTTTCACCGCCTCGGGTGACAATGGCGCGACCGACTTCTGCAACAGTACCGCCACAGTCCTTTGTACTAAGGCAACGACAAGCTTTCCCTCTGACGAGCCGTGGGTAACCTCAGCTGGCGGCACGACGCTGTACGACCAGAACGGCAGCTACTCCGAGACCGTCTGGAACACGACCATGTCCGAATTTCCGGGAGGCGGCGCGAGCGGTGGCGGTTTCAGCACGTTCTTCCCAGAGCCGAGCTTTCAGAAGCAGCTTCCCTCTTCAGATCAGAGCGAGCTGAATGACCGGCGTGGCGTTCCAGACGTCGCCACTGATGCCGATCCAGACAGCGGCTGGCTGATCTATGCGCTTGGACAGCAGGTACCTACCGGCGGCACCAGCGCCGCCTCTCCCTTCTGGGCGGCG
>JBKQTH010000255.1:0-3735 GCA_052143275.1 Ktedonobacterales bacterium
GTCAAGCCTTGTCAATGCTTGTCGTGATTCAGAACGCAGCGGACGGGCGCCCGGCCACAGACATTCGCCATGACGCTGAACCGTCGCCGTGGATTCCTCTCAAGTTTCCGGGAAGCCTGAAGCCACCTCGGACTACCGCCCAGTTCAACAAGCTAAGGGCCGAAGCAAAGGAAGCTTTTCTTGATAAATTTCCAATCACCGAAGCAAACTGGATCGATGCATTTGAGCGAAGCATACGCAATGCGATTGCTCATGCGGATGCGGATGAGGTCCTTGCAGCCGGAGCAATAGCGACAGGCAAGGGTGAAACCCTGTCTTACCTGGAATTTGTCGAATCTGTCGCTAAGCAGCTTCAACTACTCCTACTTTGGCTTAATCTCACCAAACTCTTCCGCGTCTATGAGGTGCTGGCTGACCGAGTGCAAGCGGTACGAGAGCGCTCCGACTGATGATCACAGCTAGAAATGGATTGCGAAGCCTGTGGAGCGCTCTTACTCTTGTCAGGTGAGATGAAACCGACATCCCGTATCCCCAGCGAGGCCCGACGGAGGATGATCGCACCTGCCCACGCGGCGCTCGATCGTCTCCGTAGACCAGGCCTCTATGCCGTGATTCCCCTCTCACGAGAGGGCTGGCAGAGTGTGGTGGCAGACGCCAAGATCGCCGACGGTGTCTTGCGTATCGCCACGGCTCTCTCGCGGTGCACTAAGCCTGGTATAACCTCCTCTGCCAAGCTCCTACGGACAGCCGTACGAGACACGGTCGACTCCTCGGCTGACATCGCTGAGAATCTGTGGTGCCTCGACGCTTTCGATGCTTGCGACGGTCGAGGTGTCGTGCTTCTAGACGCACTGGTCGACGTATGCGGCATTGGGATCGATGCCGCAGCCGGATTCGCCACAGACCTCGACGTCCAAGGCAAGTGGTCGGAAGTCGAAGATCTAACGAAAGATCTCCTCGCAGTCGAGAGGCAGTATTCATTCACGGAGGACCCTTGCCAGGCGGCATTCGGCGTACCATTCGAGTCAGTTCGCGACGCAAAAGGAATTTTCTCTGGTCTGCGGCTACTGAGCGCGTACTATGGCCGGTATTCCCGGCTACGCTTGAGGATAAACAGTGTCCTGTCGATACTCACCTCATCGCCGCCGGATCTACTGAACGCGCTGCGGCCAGCGGAGGCGCTCGTCCTCACTGATCGCCCACTTGTCGCTCTTCGCACCGCGATCCGCGTAAGAGACCTCTTCACTTCAAAGCTCGCCGAGGACGCAGAAGAGCTGGCACGGCCTCTAAGGGCAATGAAGTTGGAGGTCGATCGTAGTGCAATAAGTCACGCCGGGATAATCAGGGTAGTCGGACAACTGGAGCATGTAGAGACAGCAGCGGAACGGGCAGCCCTTACTCTGGACCTCTACCGGCGTATGGTCGAAAGTCAACTGCGTCCCTGGGCATGGACACTGCTACAGATCTATGGTCGGAGCGGCGTCAAAGCACCCGAACTCAGCTCGCTCCGCGAGCAACTTCTATCGGCCGGAGTTCCACTCCTTCGCGACGCCGCTGAGGCGATCTTGTCTGACCCGCGAAACGCCGCCGCCCACGAAGATTATCTTTGGGACGACGAGCTGAAGATGCTTCGGGTCGGGGATGGCACCGTATCGGTCGATGATCTTGAGGCAGCCATCAGTCGGTCGTACGCCTTCATGGCGGGCGCGGAGTGCGCTTGGCGATGCGCGCGAACAGAATCTTCGGAACTCGCTCGCCTCCTCGATAGAGAAGATCCGCAGGATGGGATACGAGCCATCAATGCCCTCAGAGGTCTTGAGCATTTCGGCACCAATGGGATATCGGTCCGCAACTGGTTCATGGACGGAGATGTGCTCACAGTCTTGCTGGACGAATTGCCCCTTTCATCAATCAATCCATGCTTTCAGGCAGTCACGTGGTCATCTCGTCATCTGACGAATGTAAATAGGTTCATTATTAAACTCCCTGGGCAAGCTAGGCCAGTAATGGACCTCGGGCGTCAACCCCTCGACGCTTGCTTTGGCGTGTGGAGAGAGGCAATAAAGAACTTCTCGGTTATGCCCACGAGCGTTTTCCTTCCAGCTAACGCATGGGCGCGTCTGGCCGTGGAACTACCGGATCAGGCGATGCGCGCCGTGGCGTGGTTCGCTCTGAACGATGCACGCCACGCTTACCTCGACGCCATGGAGATGCCGGGCCCACTGGCCGAGCGGATCGCCCCGCTCAACTCTAGGCTGCACCTCATCGGAACTGCCCTAGCCGCAACCATCACGACGCTGCCCATAGAGATCGTGGAACCGCTGACAGAGGTTCTAGACTTGGTCACAGCCGCAGAGAGTTGGAACCTGCCAGCCACGATAGGGCTCAGTAGGAAGCCTGCCCATGACCTTGAGATCCGGATCAGCGAACTCTATACGTCCTATCCGGTGCCAGCAGTACTACCGACTGTGGATGCAAGACCTCTCGATGTGATGGAAGCTGAAGGTACGAACAATAAAGAGCACGGGAGTTGAAAACCTCCTCTCCTCCGGTGGGGATCTTCGGGCTCCAGGATGGACGCCTGAGTGTCGTCAAGTTGTTTGCCCCACTGATCGGCGTGAATTTCGGCGCCGGGGTGAGCGGTATGGGGGTTTAGCTGGGTTTCCTGGTGCGGCTGGCGGTCTTGCTGGTGCGGAGCCGGTAGGACTGAGTGCCGGTCTCGAGGATGTGCGCGTTGAAGGTGACCCGGTCGACGATCGCGGCTACCAGGCGGGGGTCGGGGAAGACGGCGCTTTGCTGAACGGCAGATTCGTCCCGATCGCGACGGCGGCTCGTCCCTCCCTCTCGGTGATGATCTGGAACAGCAGCTCGGCCCCCCGGGGGTCGACCTGGACGTAACCGAGCTCATCGAGCAGCAGGAGGTCCAGGCGGCCGTAGCGGCCGACCAGCCGGGACAGCGCTCGCTGGTCGGCGGCTTCGACGAGCTCGTTGACCAGGGCGGCGGTGGTGACGTAGCGGACACCTACGGACGGCCTGTCCCAGGCCAGGCGTGCTGCGGCGCTGGCAGTCCGCGTCTGTACTTGGCTTCGGGACGAAGAGGCCAACGCCAGCGCGGCGAGCGTGGCTGATATGAAACGCTCGGGTCACTCGTCACCCGGTCTCATTCCTGGTCTCATTCGCCAGCGTTCAGGGACGTGCACCGAAGGCCGGGATCAACCTCCCGGGCAGTTCACAGGCCGTCCTGACCTAACGTGAACGAACACCCACAGACTTGGAAAGCGTGTTGGTGGGCCACCGCTCAGCGTCAACGACGCTGCCACGGACTCCGCCTTGCCTGCGACACCCTGCACATGCGCCCAACGCCGGGGCAGTGCCTCCTCCAGGAGGCTTCGCGCCGCATCCCGAGCCCAGGCCGCCATCATCATTTCGCCAGCCTACGCAGTCCGCTAAATTCGAGCACGACCATGGCCGCCCGCTAATCTCGGCGCTCGTCGTCCAGGCGGGCACGCATCAGGCAGGAGATGGGTTCTACAAGGCCCTGCTCCAGAAGCGCCTCGACATTCAGCTCCCGCCTGACCAGGAACGCGCCTTTTGGCGCGAGGAGATCCGGAAGGTCGTCACGTACTGGAATGCGGCCCCGGGTGAGGAGGAGCCTGACACGCAGGCCAGGGTCCTAGCCCTGATTTCCAGGATCGAGAGCGACCTGAAAGAGGTCCGCACCCTGATCTCTATCGG
>JBKQTH010000256.1:0-15405 GCA_052143275.1 Ktedonobacterales bacterium
CCGTTCTCCAAAACTTACCCAGATATGGACACGCCCGACCTGGTGTTTGGTTCCTGCTTCACCGCCGCCAGTTGCACGCGGAGTTTACGGCTCCGCGCCAGCGCTGGCTGCTCGCACCGAGCGTTTATACTGTCCGAGGAACGAGCCTGCCAGTTTCATCAGGTTGATCGCGGCATTCAGATCTCGGTCGAGCACTAGACCGCACTGTTGGCACGCAAACGTACGAGTGGAGAGGGTCAGCTCTGCGTCTACCCACCCGCAGCCACTACACCGCTTGCTGGAAGGCTCCCACCGATCGGCCAGGATCACCCGAGCCCCATACCAGCCGGCTTTGTAGAGCAATTGCCGCTTGAACTCGTAGAACCCCACATCCCCGATAGCTTGAGCTAGACGATGGTTCTGCAGCATCCCGCTGACGTTCAGGTCTTCGATCACCAGCACCGACTTGGTTTTCGCCAGCCTGGTCGTCACCTGATGCAGCGTATTGCGCCGCTGGTTGCGTATCTGACGATGGAGTCTCGCCAGCTTCCGGACAGCCTTCTTGCGGTTCTTGCCACCCTTCTTCCGCCGGCTCACCACCCGCTGGAGGCGCTTGAGCTTCTTCAGACGGCGTTTGAGATGACGAGGATTGGCAATGACCTCTCCATCGGAGATAGTAGCCAGGCTCTTGATCCCCAGATCGATCCCCACCACGGGGCCGGTGTTCTCGGGCACGGGGTGCTCTTCCTCCACCTGCAGACTCACGTACCAGTGTCCGGCCTGCTCGCTCACCGTCGCCGAGAGGATCTGCACCCCACCGGTGGGCAGATACCCCCGCTCTTTGAGGCGGAGCCGCCCCAGTCGCGGCAACACAATCGCCTCAGCCGACACCACGATGCGGCCAGTCAGCCGGAAACTGCCCAGCCCTTTCTTCTTCGTCTTGAAGCGGGGATACCCGAGCTTACCCTGCCACTTCCCTTGTTTCTTGAGCGCACACCGCCGGAAGAAGTGGCTAAAGGCCGCATCCAGGTTCCACAGGGCTTCCTGCGGCGCACATTTGGAGACGCTGTACATCCAGGGCACGTCCGCCTGCTTGAGTGCATTGAGCTCCCGGTGCAGCTCGATGGCGGTGGGGCTCCTCTTGCTCGCGCTATAGCGTTCCTGCTTGACCTGCAGTCCCCAGTTGTAGGCCCAGCGCGCGGCGCCGGCATGCTGGCGGCAGGCGGTGACCTGTCGATCGTTCGGGTCCAGCTCCGTTTTGTACGCCCGCAGCACCAGCATGCCTGATCATCCTTCCACTCCTAGAGAGTGAAGTGTGGTGGGGAACGCGTCTTACCACTTGGTTGTAGAACAAGTGTACTGTAGCTTGCCACCGCTGTCAAGGAGAATACAAGGATACAAATGGGCACAAATGGGTATATGCTCCGCAACTATTCATAACCCTCGTCGGCCAGAAATCAACACGAATGATAGCACAATCTTGACTGAACACTCGGCGATGGGGCAGACTGGAGCGGATCGGCAGTGGCGTGGGGCGAGGAGCAGTGAAGTAGGAGTACATCAAATGTGTGTGGGACGGTCGCGTAGACCAGATATCATCCTGCTCATCGCACTGGTTGCACTACTAGCGATTGCTGCCATAATCCTTGTCCTGCTTGGTCCAGAAAGGACAAGCCATTTGGGTCCAATTACTACCTATCTCTCTCTCCTCAACCATTGTTGTTAGTGGCCGATGATGTGGCTGACTGACACGGCCGACACCGAGTAATTACTGGGAGCCTCTTAGGCGGCGCCTCGCCGTCCCAGTAATTCATTCCAAATTTCCCCAAGGTTCAACGATCCGCTGATCACGCTGCTCACCACCGCTCCGACGAGCCAACCGACCAGACCCAGAGCGCCTACAATCAACGCCGGAATGATCCCTAACCACATCCAGACAATACCCAGTACCAGTCCAACGGCAAGACCGGTTATGCGACCTGTGATCATAGCGACCTATCCTTTCCGGCCTGGTTCAGCAATCGGACAATAGAGCGATGGGCGCGGCCTACACTACTCGACGTCCCGATGGCTTAGGCGGCGGTGCTGCCTCGGTGGCCACCGTTACCTCAGCAACCGGCAGCCCCAGATGACTCTGAATCGATTCCTTGATGCGCTCCTGCAATGTCTGCCCCACACCTGGAGCATTGGCATCCAGAGAGAGCGCCGCTCGTGTGCTGACTCGCAGGCCATGGGGTCCATCCACGACCCGGGGCACATCGACTACCTGGGTCACTCCAGCTACGGCTGCGACCTCATGCTGAACCAGATCGCGGACCATCGAGTGCGCAACGGTCACCTCGCCCAGCGGATCACTATGGACAACAAAGTGCGTCGCCTTAGGCTGTCTGAAGAGTCGCCCGATTGGCCACAGTTCGAGAATCAGCAGTAGAAGGCCGATGATCCCTAGGATGACTGCAATGATTATCGCAACGTTGGGGTTCACTCCCTTGATGAGGGCCACGGACTGCCAAGCGGAGTAGAGTCCCAATATATTTCGCAGATAAGAATTGTGAGGCACGACGATGCCACTAAGCAGTAGAAAGGTTATGGTGCCAAAGGCAAAGATGAAAAGGCTCACCAAAGTCATGATGACACGATTTACGATATACATGCGATATCTCACCCCCTATCGCCTGCCGTCCACCCTGGGGACATCTTGGCTTGATGCCACCCTAGGAGGGCCAAAGGTCCATGCCGTCATCGGATCTGTCAGTCGATATCATCGATGAAGATATCAACCTCTGCTGGCGTTGGCAGTCCCATATCCTCCACGGCGCCCTGCACACTGCGGCGAATCTGGACGGCTACTCCCAGTAGTAATCCGGAGCCTCCTGCGCGATCCTCAACCGTGCCCTGCGGGTCCGGAACATCGCCGGCAGACTCCTGTGCAGTGAGAAGTGAGGTAGCGCTAGGGAGCTGAACTATGACGTGAACTTCAATCCTCGTGGGATAGGAGAAACCCTCCGGAGACTCGGCATCGGCAGTAGCCGACCGGCGCTCCACTACCACTCCAGTCACCCGCTGCATTGGCCCGTATGTGGCTGCAGTCGCCGAAAATCCGCGGGATAGACCAGAGACACCGGGTACGCCACGTACGGCTCCGGCCACCGCCCTAGCGATAGCAAGATCACTCACTGCCCGTCCTCTCCGCTGGCCCCTACTGGACGCGGGCTGAAGAACTGGGTTCGCCTGGGAAGTATAGGTCAGCCGCATTGATATTGACCTCTTTTACGATCAGACCGGTCATGGCATGCACCCGCTCCATGATGTTATGTCGGACCGCGGCGGCAACCTGCGGGATGCTCACGCCGTAGTCTATGGTGACATTGAGGTCAACCGCGGCCTCACGTTGTCCCACTTCCACACTCACCCCGGAAACCCGTTGATCAGTTCGGTTCAGACGTCCAGCAAACCCGGAGATCCCGGAGCTTATCGCTACCAGATCATGCACACCATCGATCTCTCGCGCAGCCACTCCAGCAATCTTGGCGACGACGCCGTCGGCAATGATGGTCTTGCCTTGGCCGGTGTCCAGCTGAATAGACTGCGTGGGCGCACCCGGCGCTGAGATAACCTCCGCCTCCGGCATGTCGCCCGATAGTGATGCGCGGGAATTTACCAGGGTGGAAGACATCTGACGGCTGGTGGCTGGATCGCTAAAGATTTCGGACATGGTCCTCTCCCTCTACTCTCATCTCGTTCTTGCTTTATTTATCGCATGCACTTCACCAGCACTAATACCTAATGATAGGTTAACCCGTTTCTCGGTGCCCTGAACCAAAGTAGTGTTTGCAGGGCTAGTCCTGAGCCTATTCATGTGCGGGGCCCTACCTGCCGTCTCAGTCAGCCGCAGCGAGGCCACTACCGGAGACACGAGGCAGTTGGCCAACACTCACCTTGCGGGTAGACCCGGCTCTCCACCCGCAGGTAGCGGGATACTAACCCGACAAACTAACTCTGTATACGGGGCACACAGGCTACCGGCCGCCCTACACTTGGTTAAGCTGTTTGAAGAGAGGAGTCACGGTGAATGCTCGAATCCCGAGACCAGCCACCGGATAGTGCGGGTGAGATTACCCCAGATTACGGAAATCTTCGCAGTCCACGACAGCCGCGAGATCGAGTCCGTCACTGGTGGTGGCTGCTCGCGCTAACCATGGCGGCGGTCTTCTTCTGGTCTTTGGCGGCGCTGACGCCGCCACTTGCCACTCGAGAGGCTTCGGGTACGCGCTACTCTGCCAATACTAGAGTAGACGACATAAACGTCGCTGCAGCTGCGCGGCTGCAGGCTCCCACCGCCACCGCGCTGCCGACCGCCTCCGCCACGGTGGCGGCTACGGTCACTGCACTGCCCACCGCCACTCCACTGCCCACCGCTACTGCAATGCCGACTGCCACTCCCCATGGAGCCAGCACGGCCACAGTGGCCACTCCTTCGCCGCCATCATCCACCAGTCAGAGCAGTTCTATTGGCTCCGGCGGCATTCTTGCCATAGTCGGCATCGTTCTACTCATTGCCCTGGTAGTGATGGTTGCCATCTTGCTGGCAAGTCGCAATCGCCCTCCGGCTGGTGGAGCCGGCGCGGGATACCGGGACCAGCCGCCATCGAGCACCGCGTCTCCGCCTTCACAACCGGGCGCGAATGTTCCAGGACAAGCGCCAGCTGGGTCACCAGGCGCAAACGATGAGGAGACACTGCCCGGACACTCCGGCGGAGGAGCGGCGCAGCCCCCCAGCAACCCTCCCCCTGGCGGCAGCTCTGGATAGCAAGTAATCCTACTACCGCAATAGTTAGCCAGGCTCGCTAGGTACCGCATTTTCTACCAGCAGACTTTTTGGGCCAGTAGGCTATGGCTATTCACGTCCACTCTGGCCGACGAAGGGTAGGTCGGAGAGGGCGGGCACGCCGGAGAGAGTTGTGGCCGCGCGAATCGCCTTGGCGACGGCTTTTGCCAGTATGCGCGCCGCTAGAGCTCCGGCGGTCGCTGCCGCCGGCCAGCCTCCGCCGGCGCCATCCGGAACGTCGGATCTTGAGGTCGATAGCGCAAAAATGGCATCGCCATCGAACGGTGTATGCGCCGGCCGTATAGAGATAGCCAGCCCATCGTGAGCCATCTGCGCCAATTTGGCCAGCTGGGCCTTGGAGAACGCGGCATCGGTGGCAATCACCGCGAGTGTGGTATTGCCGCCCGGAGCCGAGCTACTGCCAAATTGAATTCCGCCAGGCAACCGGACAGGCGCCTGCTGCTGTCTCTGCGTCTCATCGGCCAGCCAGCCGGCCCGAGGTGTACGTGCTCCCGCCAGGATACGCCCGTTGTCTTGATCGTAGACATCACCTAACGCGTTCACCGCGACCAGCGCGCCGATGGTATGCCCATCCGGCAGTATAGCGCTGGCACTGCCGATACCCCCCTTGGTGGCCAGAGCCGGTCCCGCCATTTTCCCAATAGTAGCCCCGGTACCGGCACCAACCGATCCCTGCGCTACCGGCCCACCTGCCGCCGCCTGCGTGGCGCGCGCGCCAGCATCGGCGTCGGGACGCACGTGCGAGGCCCCTAACCCGAGATCGAAGAGCGCGGCGGCCGGGACGATGGGAACTCGCGCAACCCCGGTATCATAGCCCACGCCGCGCGCCTCCAGTATGCGCATCACGCCGCTAGCCGCGTCCAGACCAAATGCGCTGCCACCGGTGAGCAATATCGCATGAACCTCACGCATAAAGCAGAGTGGATTCAACAGATCGGTTTCGCGGGTCGCAGGTGCGCCTCCTCGTACATCCGCCGAGGCCAGTGCCGGCCATTCGCAAAGCACGACAGTGCAGCCGGTGCCGGCTTCCAGCTGGGTATCATGCCCTACTAGAATACCGGACACATCACATATGTCGTCATGCAATTGCCCATGCTCGACCATAAAATACCGCCGTTCTCCTGTCAAGAGTTGAGGGAGCCAGGTGGCGGCTCACGCAGGGCCGCCCTGGCCGCCTCGCGTCCCGCTTCTTTGATGCTGCTGCCCTGGCTCTTCGCCAGCAGGCGATCTCCGGCGAAGACGCCTACCGTGTAATGCCGGTCGTTGCTCTGCCCGCCTTCACCCAGAAGCTCGTAGCGCGGCAACAGACCGGTCTGGCGCAAGATGTACTGCTGCAAGGTTCCCTTGGGATTATTGTCGGCAAGAGTGGCACGCACATCTTCGACGATGGGCAAGAGTTCACGAGCAATAAAAGCTTCGGCGGCAACACGCCCCTGGTCCAAGTGAATTGCCGCCACCAGCGCCTCCACGACATCGGCGCGCAAGGACTCGCGTGAGCGCTCGTTGAAGGTTCGCAGGCTAGCCACGTCCACTCGTATGTACTCTTCCAGACCTAGGTGGGCACCAATACGTGCCAGCACCCGCCGGCTGACTACCTCGGACTTGAGCGCTGTCAATTCGCCTTCATCGGCGTCGGGGTACGTATGGAAGAGATACTCCACCACCTGGGCCCCGATGAGAGCATCGCCAAGGAATTCCAGCGTATCGTAGCAATCACGCTGCGAGGTCGTTGGGCACACCGAGTGGTGCGTCAGGGCACGCCGCAGAATAGCGCGATCCTGGAAATGTACCCCAATACGCTCCTCTAATGCCTGAAGGTTATCCAGAGCGGCTTCACCCTGATGCTGCGAACTCATGGAGTAGCCGACTCGCGGAGCGGTGTGGGCAGAGGCATAGGCATGCCACTTCGTGCGATCATCACAAAGTCGTAAGATCCGTCTACGCCTCCTAGGGCGGTCCGGTTCCAGAGCCAGTCCCAGAGCCGCCCGGCGGCGACGGGGCCCTCTTGTAGCCAGTTGATTGGGGTACCCGGAGCTACGCCGCTCCCATGGATTTTCCCGTAGACAAGGTAGTTACCCAGTCCGTCGCCGTACAACAGGTACTGAGACGGCTGGGCGCCGGAGGCCGGGGGCAGCGGTTTATAACCCTCATCCCACCAGGAGCGGAGCTTATAAGTCTGTGCGGTATAACCAGTGGGGTGCTGCGCCATAAAAGTCGCGGCGTCGTTCTTATTCGGATCTCCAGAAGGATAGAGCAGCAACACATCCACAGGATGCTGTTGCACGTAAATGGAGTCACCTGCCTGATACTCAAAGATGGTATTTGGATAATCTCTTAGGTACCAGTAATACGGCCACTCTTCACCGGCGCCCACGCCTATTCGCAGCTTGTGCTGGCCGTGATAGAGCACCTGGTCGGCATGGTTGATGTAGTTCATCACCGAGTCGACGTCTTCGGTGGTCTGCACATAGATCATCATTTCGTGTGGACCATCGGCGGCATCCTGGTGAGATAGGATTATCATGCTGTGAACCATGGGAATGAGGAGCAGCACCGCAACTGCTGTTGCGGTGATCGAGATTGCCGGCCGCTGCCACCTCGGTAGCGCGCTCTCTCCGGAGCCACGTGGAAACCCTCGGCCCAGAGACAGACTGGTCAGTCGCTGGCGATTTTGCTTTACGAACTCTACAGTGCCTTCCAGCGCGCGCGCCACCGCGATTGCCGCAAGCAGCATCAGAGACAGCAGAATATGGATCGAAAGCCATGGCATTTTCTCGCCTGCCCAGGAATAGAGGATGAGCGAAAGGACGAACCACCAGACCAGGAAGAGCCGGAAATGAGTTGGTCGAATGAGCGAGTACACCACCCCGATCAGGCCAAACACTACCGCCAGCTGCTCATACAGTGGTATCAACAGCAGGTAATAGTAGTACGGCTGGCCACCGCGGTCGACATTCTGCTGCTCAATCCAGTAATAGAGCCCTTGCCAGATGCCGTGTCCAATACCTTGCTGGAAACCCTCCGCCCAGGTGCTGACGACACCGCCAGGGCCAGGAATAGTCCAGTAGAGAGCGGCAAAGATCACCCAACAGACCACAAACGCCACGAACCAGTAGATCCAGCTGATGTTGAAGAGGGTCCACAGAAACGGTTGGCTACGGCGATCGAATCTATTCGCTATGCTCCGTACCCACCGGCTGGGCGCGGTAAGCACCTGGTCAACTCTCTCGACCCGGCTGTTGGCGGACAAGTCAGGCTCAAGTTCATATTCACCTTCCTCCGCTCTAATCCGGCTGAGGTTGGCTTGGACATCCTCATAATACATGCGCCAGAGCAACGTGCCGATGACCAGTAGCGCTATGAGGATACTGCCGTAGAGCAAGACCGCCACTGAGATATTCTCGAGGTTCTGCACCTGAATTTCGCTCTTGTTGGGGTAAGAGTTGGTATAGTTGCTCAACCTATCGACTATTCTGAGGGCAATGATGCTTACTAGTCCACCTATGATACCCAAGAGAGCCAGAAGACCGGCCCGCGAAAAGAAGAGGCGCTCTCTGGGTGTCAGTACCTCCGGCAAGAGCCGGGAGACCGGCTGAGCCAGCTCCCATGCCAGCAGTATGGCCAGAAAGGAGCCAAATATAGCCAGAGTCAAATAAATGCCTTCAAAGGTGGCATACGCGAGTACCGTTGACGCGAACAGCGCCACAAACCAGCGCAGCTGCCGGCTATGGGCGAAGTTAACCGCGCTGACCACCATGGCAAACATGAAGAAGTTGAAGTATATGTCCTCACGCAAAAAGCGCGAGAAATAGACAAAAGTGGGTGAGACTGCCAGCAAAAACGCCGCCGTCAACGCAGCGTAACGGCCGATCTCTCGGCGTAAACCTAGCGGCAGCGCCACTATACCCACGCCAAAGAGTGCTGGCACGATACGCGCGGTGGTGTCATTGATCCAGGGATTTCCTGACGCTCCGTGCACAAAGATGGCCTGCAGTCCCAGGATAAACGCAAACATGAGAGCTTCGGCATGGAACTGGAAGGGACCGTGCAGCAGCGGATTATAACTGTAGCTGCTGGGATCCTCGGCAAAAACCAGAGAGAAGTAGGCGTGCATGCTCTCGTCGTGATGCAACGGCTTGTCGCCAAGCCCCCAGAAGCGAAGTGCCGTGGCTAAAACCAGCACGCCAATCCAGAGCCACCCTTCGAAGGAAACTCCGCGTATCCGGTCCCAGAAGGGCGCCAGGAAGTCTTCCTGTAAACGCCGCCAATTCGAACTGGCCCAACTACTCCACCCCTCGCCATCAGCCGTACCTCCAGGCTCATCTATGGGAGCTGGTGCGGTCGCCGGCTTGGGCAGATCTTCGGCGGGTGTACTGGTAGTACCGGTAGCCATCTCGGTCCGGCCGGTGCCTCGGCTCCGGGTCGGCAAAAGCGACAGCGATCCCGAGAGAGCGGAAGCCATAGCGCCGGCGCCGGAGGAAGGGGTCGCGGCTCCGCCGCCAACAGGACTGTTTATGGAACGGCGGCGACGCGCCCTCACACCACGTTTTGGTGTCTGCTGCATGAGCTTCCCTCAACTCTCCCTAACTACTTTTCCAAAACGAAGGCTAGGGCACCGCGTAAATGCTCACTCCATCTCGATTATAGACCAGGTGGAGAAACTGCCCGAACCGATTCAGGTTCGCGCCTACATATAAATTTCGCTCAAGCTGTCCCACATAGACGTAGCGGACATGATATTGACGTAGCAGCGCCAGCACAGTTCCTTCATTGGAACTCGTATAAATCTCATTGGTCACTGCCGCGCGCTGGTCCAGGATGTCGCCCTCGTGCTGCTCCGGTATCCAGTTGATGCGCCATTCGCCTTCATGGCCGCCGGGCCAGCCAATGAGAGTCGGCAGGCCGGTAAAGGCGGAGATACGACTGTAATAGCTCCATTCGCATCCCGGCGCCTCGAGAATTACCGGAGAACCTTGTACATGGGTGTTCAGCCACAAGATCGCCTGGTTGTCGTTCCGGTCGGTGCCGCTGTACGGCGGGCAGGTAGCACACGGAGTACAGGCGTCAGCCGGCTGGCTGGCCATAAATGCCGTGCCGTCCAGTGTGGCTTGTGTCCCGGGTGCCAGCGTGAAGTTATTAGTAACTGCCGAGGTCGCCAGCACTGGATATATGAGGGCCGCGCCGATCAGGACCACCAATATGGCCACCCATAAAAGGATACCCGCTGCACCTGCCCACTGCAACTTGGGTAGGAGTGCAGCTTGCTTTGGAGTCGGTGCCGGCGTTTTTGGATCATCAACCGGCGGGCCGCCAGCCGGCGACGAGGCTGGCTCAGCCCGGGAAGCTCGGATTCCCGCCGCCGTCAGTCCCATGCCGGCCAGCGCCAGCTTGCGCTCCGGATCCACCGTAGCCATCGCCGCATCCAGCGTCCGGCGCGTACTCGAAAGCAGGAGCCAGAGCGCCGGCCCGCCACAGATGCCGAGCAGTAGCCAGGACTGATAATAGAGCTTAAAGACAGTGTTCATACGGTCATCGAAGATGTCTCGAACGAAGACGAGCTCACAGGCGCCTATGAGCGCAGCGGAGGTACCGATGAGGATGAGAATAAAAAGCTCCGCTCGCCGCCCATCTTCCGAGACGGCATCCGGCTGGGTCAGATGCACAGACTGTTTGTCTTGACTCCGCAACTTCCCAGGGAGCACATGGCCAAGCGCCAGCGCCACGCAAGCTCCAAGCAGCAGGAGGCACCAGAACAACGTCCAGTCCGGAGCTTGCTGGCTCCGCAGCGTCAAGAACGCCAAAACAGCCAGGGCCAGGCCTAGCAGCAGCCCGGCCTGCAGCTTTGGCGGTAGCCGGAGCGTGCTGCTACTTCCCCAGAATGGCCGGATACCCGTTGGACCCTGTATATCCTCGGGTAGTAAGGCAGCCAACCGGCGAATACCCCAGAGGAAGAGAAGTGAGCCGGCTAAGAAGAGCGGCAGACCAAAGATTGAAATCTCATCGCCTATAGGCGAATGGTCGGTGACCGGAACCACTCCAATGCCCTGTGACGGCGAGACAAATTCGCGGTAGAAGGGTAGATAGAGCAGAAACACCAAAGCGGTGAGTATCACCGCCGGTGTCGCCAGATCCAGTAGGAATGGCGTATCCAATCGCCGGCCGTGAGCCTGCCACTGCTGGCAAGCCAGCGCCAGGAGCGCCAGACCCAGATAGGTCGGCAGATCCCATCCGTTGATGACGTAGAGGCTTCCAATGACGATGCCTGCTCCAAAGAGCGAATAAAGGCCCTCACGACCAGTTCCAAATGCGCGCATTCCCCGGCCGCGTCCCACCATGAGGTTGAGAGCCAGTGCCACCGCCAGCGTGTCAAACGGCAGTGCCAGCACATGCGCATGCAGATCGGAGAGCACGAAGCTAAAGCTTGGAAACTCATTGATGGTACCCGGGATCACCCGTGAGGGATCCCACCAGTGATAGGTCAACCAGAGGTTGCGCTGGAGCAACCAGGACAAGGCGCTCTGGCCATGGCCGGCAGGGGTCTTGAGCCACTGGAGAACTTGCTGCCACCAGATCTGAGCGCCGTTCAGGTTACCTAGGACCAGCACCAGCAGCATCGAGAAGAGACCAAACGGCAGCGCCCGGTACAGGTCTTTGTCCGCCCGCAGAATTGCCGCAAGATTGACCGAGACTCCAAAGACCGCGGTAGCCACCAGGCCGCAGATCACAGCAATACCCAGGTTGAAAGCGGTTCCCGGCTGTGTACCTAGAACCTTGGCGATCGAAGCCAGCAGGAAATGGCCGAAATAGTAGTAGTTAATGGGTGCTCCGCTGAGCCAGGGATCCGGGGGCGGTAAGTGCTGGGTCCGCACCAGCGAGCTGAGGAAAGCCACATCCATGAACTTCTCGGTGCCCGCCACCGCCGGATTAAACGAGCGAACCCAGGCTAGGAAAAGAAATCCGGCCGCGAAGACCGCCTCAGTCGTGGCGATATAGAGAGGCCTGTGGGTAATCAAACGATACAGGTTTGACTTGAGTTCCTCCTGGCGCAGTAGCAGCAGGTTGATCGCGGCAAAGCCTACAAATGTGCCGGTTATCCAGGCGGCACTGTAGGGCAGTGCTGTGACGACGCTCAGAGGAAACCAGATGAGCCAGCCGACGATCAAGAGGCTGAGCGGCTTGCTGAGAGCCCAGCCGCGGTCGGGCAGATTGGCGCAGATCACTGAAGCCAGTGGCGTTCCCACCAGGCCAAGTATTTCAACCACCAGCCACCAAGAGATAACCAGTCCCATTGATCAATCAACCTGTAACTTTATAGATGACGACACTGCTACTCTGGTAAACAGTACGGAGCGCACCTTCCTTTTGCAACGTGTCGAACTTGGTGAGCGCGCCGGAGGACATAGCCACACAGCTATTGTCCTGCATGATGTAGCAGGTGCGCTCGAGCTGCCCCACGTAGACGTACTGCACCTGGTACTGGCGTAGGAAGCTGAGCGCCGCGTTTGGGTCGCTGGTTCCCCAGAAGGACTGCACGTCATCCTGGCGAGAGAATACCTCATCTCCATAGCGTTGCTCGTACTCACGATCGCCCCAGCCGAGTACGTCGGGCAGTCCAGTGTATACAGAGACGCGTGAGTACCAGTAATAGTTGCCGTCGCTGGCTTCCACAATGGTGGGATCTCCGCCGATGTGAGCGTTGATCCAGTTGATGGCCGCATAGTCCCCGGGATACCAGCCGCGCATATAGGCCATGCCGTCGAGTGAGAGTCCGGTGGGCTGTATGCCTCCAGGTGGCGGCTGAACCTCCGCCCACACCTCCGGGTCACTTACCCGCGCCGCGGTACCAGAGACCAGAAATATCGACGAGCCAAGCAGCAACACGACCAGCATAACTACCCAGGCGCTGCGAAGCAGGCTTGGTCCAAAGAGGGAGAGAAACGATGGGCTGCCAATCTCGCGGTACTGTTCCGCCGCGGCTGCTCCCATGGAGAGTGCGCGTCCAATCAGCTGGGTAAAGATCAAAGCTCCACTCAGGGCAAAAAAGGTCCATACCTGATAATAGAACTTGAAGACCGTATTCATGCGGAAGTAGGCAGTGCCGTCAAGAAAGTCCCGTATGTAGAAGAATTCCACCCCGAGGGCGATGATCAGCCCGAGTAGCAACAGCAGATACGTCATGACCTTGAGCGGGGAGTGACGCGTATCTAGCGCCAGGTAGAGCCCTACGCCGATGAGAACCAGCAACAGCGCCTTCAGACTAATGAGAAACGCGACGGCAAGAACCAACAATCCTACACCCAGCAGTATCCAGAGCCGCATGTGGCTGCCTGCCGGGTCGAGCGCGCGTTCCCGGCGATCTTCCTCGAGGCGGCCGTGTAGCTCGACCGCGAGAAAACTGGCAATCAGGAAGAGCCAGATACCAAATAGCGTGAAAAACTGGACTGGGTCGGTTGACACCACCGACGTTCCTACACCGGAGACTAAGTCCTGGTAGTTGGCATGGAATGGGAAGAAGAGCAGGTACGTAGCTGCCAGAGTCAGTCCCAGAGCGACGGCGTAGCCTCGCACTACCGGCCAGGTAACCCGCTCGAGAATCGCGCTCCACCCGCCGTCATGGCCCAGTGGCAGAGCCCAGAGCGCCAGCGTAATCGCCACCAGGCCGGCGTAGGTAGGCACGTCCCAGGTATTGGTGCACCAGGCGGTCCCCAGCGCCAGCGCCGCCACCGCCAGAGTGGGCGCCGTGCGCAGCCAGCGTACCTGGTCTCGCTTGGCCGACAGGAGCAGCGAGGCGCAGCAGCCGATCAGCAGCACGACGATAGGTAGATCTATCAGATGGGCATGTAGATCGGCGTAGAGGAAACTCCAGAATGGAAACTCATTGATGGTGGTCTGGGCGCAATTGGGCAGCGTGATCCCGGAGATCGTCTCACAGGGAATCACTCTGCTGCTCTGCCAGTAGTTAAAGGCCGGCACCGGCAGCCCCGCCAAGAACGAGCGCACCTGGTTCAGCATCTGCCAGAGACCGTCCAGGTTACAGACCACCACCAGCGCGATGCCCCCTGCCAGTCCCGCCCACCAACGGCGTGTCAAACCCAGCACCACCGAATAGGCAGCGCTGAAAGTCAATGCGAAGAGCAGTGGAATCGCCAGGTTGAAGGCCGTAGTCGGCACAATGCCGGTCAGTTTTACGAGTACAGCTACGAGATACTGGCCATAATAGTAGTAATTGATGTAGCCGCCGCTAAACCAGGGATCAAGAGGCGGCATGTAGCGACTTCGCAGTATGGCATCGAGAAATGCCAGATCCATCGGCTTCTCGCCGCCGCGATAGATATGCCACAGGTCGGGATCGAGAGCCCGTATCCAGGTAAAGATCAAGAAGGCTATGAGAAAACCGGCTTCGCCTATAACTAACAGCTTCCAGCGCGCACGCACAAATGCCAGCAGTTCACGGCGACGCCACCAGGCGAGCCCAAAGCCTACAGCAGCCAGCACCAGAAATGCGCCAACGACCACCCAGTGATCGAAGGGCAAAATAGATAGGCTGGACGGCAGCCATATCATGTAGGCAAGAATCAACAGTCCTAACAGCTTGCTAAGGCCCCACCCGCGATCACGAAGCCCAGGGAAGACGCAGTACGCCAGGGGGAAGGCCACCAGGCCAAGCAGCTCGACGAAGAGTAGCCACCAGAACAGCGGAATCTTATTGGCTAGACTCTCCGGTGAGAATTGCACCGACAATGGCGCCGACGCCTGGTCAGCCTTGGCGTCGGTTGCCGAAAGCAAGAGTGACTTCTGCGCACCGGTGCGACTGGCAGTCTCGTTGAGATTCAGACCATTGGTAAGCTCCTGCAGTATGGCACTCTCCGAGAGACCGCTGCCTGCTCGAGTAAAGATCCAGACCGGTGGGTGATCATAGACTGAAAAGCTCTCGTCGGCGCCGCTTTCGTTGAGCACGAAACCCAGCACATGTGGATGCTCCTCAAAGTGCGCCGCCAGCTTGAATCCGAGCTTGCCGCCGAAGAGCAGTTGGTAGTAACGACTAGACATAGGATAGACGTCCGGCAGCTTGGGAATGGAATCCAGTAGCCGCTGGCTGCTCATTACCACCACGTCGGCCGAGGCCAGCTGATCGGCTAGCTGCTGTGCCTTGGACATCGTATCGGGGGCGTAGAGGTTGAGTCCCACGATCTGGTACTGGCTGGGGTCGATGAGGTGCCCCTGGGAGGTATAGCCGATGCCGGCGCTATTGGTATAGGCCGCCGGCGCCATGATAGGGAGTGCGTCGTCCCAGATCTCGTAGGTGATGGTCGCGCCGGCGGGAACGTGATTGTAGATCCACTCCGAGGCCACGACTCGCGTCATACTGGTGCTGTAGATACTATCCATACCCAGGGTAAAGAGCAAGGATGTTGCCAGCACTCCGGCGGCCAGTCCCAGCCAGACGGCTCGCCACCACGTGCGACCCGAAATGGTTCTTCGCAAGATCCGCAGAGTGGGCAGCAGCCGGCTACTGCCCCAGGCAGCCCAGGCCCGAATCCCGCAGGCGCCGCAGATGGCCAGCGGCGCAAAGACCG
>JBKQTH010000257.1:0-14458 GCA_052143275.1 Ktedonobacterales bacterium
GCCATGCGCTGCTCCTGCTTCCTGCTGATCAACAAGCCTGCCTGCAACACGCCCATATATCTCAATCATCACGACGATAATGACGTATGAGGAGAGCATCGCTATCGTAAGCACCGTTGCTAAGAGCGTCAAGTCACATGGGAGTCTGGTACTTCGACTCTAGCTCCGGATCAGAGACAGCAGCGTAAATCCGACGGTAATCTCAACCGGCTCCGCCTCGATGCGCGCGACATGCTCTCGCCGGCGCAGTGGAGTCATCGCCAGCAGCCAGGTTACCGCCTCGGCGTCGAGCGACAACCGGTACCTGAGCTCACGCGTCTCGACCAGCGAGAACGCGCCGGCAAACTGGGCCAGCACGCGCTCGCGCTTCTGGGCCTCGATGTTTAGAAGCGGAAGGTAGGCGCGTAACTCCTCTAGGTGATCAGGGCGAGGAATGACGACCAGAAGTAGGCCTCCGGGAAGCATCACGCGGGCAAACTCGGCAGGATTTCGCGGAGCGAAGACGTTGAGCAAAACCTCAAGTCCGGCAGTAACAAAAGGCAACCTCGCTTTGATATCGGCAACAATGAAGAACGTACCGGTACGGCCGGCGCAGCGTTTCGCGGCGAGGAGTATAGCATCCCTGGAGATGTCGAGGCCAAAGAGGCTGGCGGCCCGGACGGCAGGTAGATCGCTATCCGCCAGGTAGCTGGCAAGGCGCTCCGTGTAATAGCCCTCACCACAGCCGGCATCCAGTATGGCGGGTTGGTGGCGGCTCGCGGGAGTATCAACAGCACGCCGGGAGAGGTAGGTAGCGATACGCTGGTTGATCGCCAGCGAGAGTGGCTGGTAGTATCCGGCGTCAAGGAAGGCGCGGCGCGCCAGCAGCATCTGCTTGGTATCACCCGGATGCCGTCCGAGGCTCAGATTGACGTAGCCCCGGCGAGCCAGATCAAAGCTATGCCGGTTGGCGCAGCTGAGTGCGTCGCCATGTGGTAGTAGCTCGCCGCTGCAGTACGGGCATGCCAGTACCGAATTCATGGCCAGGCCTTCGCTCACGTGCCGTCCTCCTGTTGCCATTCCCCCGTTGGTCGGGACAATTGCCGAGTGCTGCCTTACGCTCTTCCCGGTTCTGGCTACGGGAGCGTTTAAGCCGTCAAGAGCAAGTGTTCTACGTCGGCAACACTCACCTGGGCAAGCGAGGTGACCAGGTAGTCGGCGTACTCAAGTCCGGGAGCATCTGCCACACCCGGGCGACGCACAGCAAGACAGCGCATTGAGGCGGCATGTGCCGCCTCAATGCCGGCAGTGGCATCTTCGATAACCAGACAGTGATGGGGCAAAATCCCAATCTGCTGCGCCGCCGCCAAATAAATGTCCGGAGCCGGCTTGCCCCGTGCCACCTCCTCGCCGGAGACCATCCCGTCCAGGTAGCGGCCAATGTCGAGCACCTTTACTACTAACTCGATGTTTTTGGAAGGAGCCGAAGAGCCAAGGGCCTGGTGATAGCCCGCGGCATGCAGCGCCGCCATTAATTCCCTGGCTCCCGGTAACGGCGTGGCTCCCATAGCTAGCAATTCGCGATAGAGCTCTTCTTTCCGGTCAGCGAGCCGAGCAACCCTCTCCGCAGGGGAGATAGGGCCAAACATCAAGGGGATGACGTCTGCATTGCGCCTTCCAAAAGTTTCCCAGAAGCGCTCATCGCTATAGGTGAAGCCATTCTCCTCCGCTAGCCGCTCCCAGGACCGCTGGTGCTGTTCCGCACTGTCGACAATGACTCCATCTACATCCCATAGTACGGCGTAATCACGCCGGTTCAGCTGCCGCTCTGCCTGTGTCATCGGTAGTGGCTTCCTAATTTCGTTGGCTGCACAGATTGGCAGCCGGGATGACTACATTACCGTTCCATACTAACACAAGGCAAGAGCCGGACAACCGAGTCGACTAGGACAACACTCTGCCACAGCGCTGCAGGACTTTCCATCTAACTGCTTACGGCTGGTATCCCAATAGTCACAGGCGCGTGATTATGGCTCGCGGTCATTCGCTTTTGGCTCTTGAGATGGCAAACGACCACGTTAGAATTAGAGCCGATGCAAATATGTTTCAAATACCGAACATAGAGAATACGGCCAGTCAGCTTGGACTGCTCGGATTTTTGTGAGATCGATCATGCGGATTACGTCAAATCTGGCACCATGCTCTCTGCAAAGGCTGTACACATGTTGTACACATACACAGGATATAGCGTCAGAGTAGCAAAATAGTACCTGCCAAAGTGGCATACCACATGCTTTGTTTTGAGCGTCAGCTATAGTTGCAAACGGGTGCCGGCAATAGACAATTGTTCTAGATGGTCTACCAGTGAGGTTGGCACGGGGTGGTAGGGTGGTGGGGTTGCAGCCGGCGCAACGGGATACGGATGCTTTGTCGGGGGTGGAGAGTACGCTGAATACATGTCAGCGCGACAAGTGCCGGTGAACGTGCGTCGCGAGTACGAGACGCCCCGGCGCGGTGAGGTGGTGCGGTCAGTGACCGCGTATCCTGTCCAGTGGAGGTTGCTCGCTTGCTTTCAGCACAATTGAATCTGAAGTCTGGTGGGTGTATCATATCGCTTGCCTTGTTAGGTAGTATGACGCTCACCGGAGGGACGACAGCGGTGGAAACAGTTCATGCCTCCGCGGCACCGGTCTCTGAGCAGTCATGGCTTACGTTCTCTGGTCCCTGGCTCTGCCGAGTCTGGACTGGAGAAGCTAACACGACCATAGGCTCGGATATCGGCCCTGGGGGCAGTTTTTCGACTCAGATCTCGCCATCTCCAGTTACGTTGGCCTGGAATGGCAATGAACCCTCACAGCTCAAAACTAATGGTGCCGCTGGAACTGAGGAGACTGCGGTTTCTACCGCGACATCATTTGGCGCAACCTATGGACCTACCACCATCCATTGCACTCGCAACTGGCATGTGGACTCCGCAGGGTACATTATCTCGGAAGCGCCGGCGTGGGTACCGGATGCCACCGGCGCCTGGCCGGCCACTGCTGGTATGCCAGACTGGCTGGAACTTCATTATCTACCGGCCCGCCTCAAGCCCGCCACTGCGCATCCCAAACCCAAAAGCTCGGTACCTATCCTCCCGAAGCCCCAGCCGACCTATCAAGCTCTCTCTTATGCGGCAAGCTCTACCCCCACTGCTGCGGCAATCGGAGGAGGACCCTACAATCCCTGGGCACCAGTCCCCGGACATCCCACCTATAGCATGGGGGACTTCTCTGGTGACCCCTATGGCTCGTACTTTGGCTACTGCACCTGGTATGCTTGGTATCGCAACCAAAGTGAGCCCCTCATGAGACTGGGTAATGCGCAGGCCTGGGCCTGGAATGCATCTGCCTATGGACTACACACCGGCTCGGTACCTGAGGTGGGTGCAACCGCCGTCTTCCAACCAGGAGTTGAAGGCGCCGGCGCCGGCGGCCATGTTGCCCACGTTGAGGTGGTACTTGGCGGCGGTTGGTTCATCGTATCTGAGATGAACTTTAGCTGGAACGGCGGTGGATGGGGACGCGTGGACTGGCGTTACGTCTATGTCACATCAGGAGTGACATTCATTTATTGACCTACCATCGTCTCGCAGGATCTAATGGGCCTTCTCAACCTTTACCATGTTCCGCAGACAGCGGGTACAAATATAGACATTGCGTGCCCGCCCGTCTAATACTACACGGCGATGCTGAACATTCACTTTGAAGCGACGGTTGGTTCGTCGGGTTGAGTGGCTTACATTGTGCCCATACTGGGGCTTGCGCCTGCAAACATCACAACGAGCGCCCATAAATGAGGTACCCCCTAAACATCCCGCTCTCGTTGAGCGCGGAGCTACTCCGTGTGCACCGGCAGCTCCGGCAGAGACAGCCAATGGCAGGGTATGGAAGAACGCCTATAAATCACTAGCAGAGCCAGATGTTGCCCTCTGGTAGACAAAATGTACTGACGTATATTGACCGTGAGGGCAGAGTAGTGTTACCATCACCACGCTGCCGGAAGCGGCGCTGGCAGCGGGTTGGTGACCCGTACACACTTCCTACTCAAAAAGGCACAGCACTCAGTATATCACAGCTGACTTCACACGTGCAAGCATCGATAGCTGAACCCCGGTATCTCGTGCTAGAATAGGCTGCAAAAGTGTAGCGAGGACCATTAACGGCAAGGTAGGTACGAGATGGCAGGAGCTGGAAGCAAGGCAACAACCGAGGCACCTGCCCAGCAACCACCGGAATCGAAGCTACCCCGCGGCAAAATAGAGGTCGCACCACGCGCCATTGCTCGAGTCGCCGGACGTGCGGTGGCCGAGAGCTACGGAGTAGTTGGTGTCGCCGCCAAGCACCCGCGCGTCGTCGGCGTAGAAATACTCTCACCCGAGCACTACAGCCGCGGAATTGAGGTACACTTCACCAACGACCATATCACAATTGATCTGTACTTGGTGCTCGAATACGGGCTACGCATTACTGAAATCGCACACAATGTCATGTCGAACGTCAAGTTCGCGGTCGAGGAGGCGCTTGGTCTGCAGGTTGTGAGGATTAACGTGAATGTTTGGGCCCTGCGCGTAAACTCTGCCAATTGACTTATCGTAATACTCTGCCCGATTCCGTCTGTTATGATACCGTATGCCGCCAGTAGTGAGTGAGCTAACAAGCTGTTGATCAATCAAACGGAGGGCGAGGGAAGCTATTGAGCTTCCTAAAAAGCTTATGGCAAATCTCTTTTCGCGTTTGACACACCAGCGTCCGAAACACAGCACCGTCTTCAATGGCCAGGACCTGAAAAAGGCGATTCTGGCCGGCCACGCCTGGCTGGAACAACACCGCGAAGCAATCAACGCCCTCAATGTCTTCCCAGTTCCCGATGGTGATACCGGTACCAACATGAGTCTTACCATGCGGGCAGCAACCAAAGACATAGCCAACCTGGAGGAGATATCAGCCAGCTTGATTGCCGAAAAATGCTCAAGGAGCGCCCTCATGGGTGCGCGTGGCAACTCCGGGGTTATCCTCTCCCAGATCTTGCGAGGCCTGAGCCAGGGATTACATGGCAAGGTAACCTTTACCGCCAAAGACTTCGCCGCTGCCTACCAGGAAGCTGCCAAGCTTGCTTACCGCGCGGTTATCAAACCAGTGGAGGGAACCATACTTACTGTGGTGCGAGAGAGTGCAGAGGCAGCGCAAGCCAGCGCAGCACAGGGCGCTGATCTTACCACAATGCTCGGGGATACCGTGCTGGCAGCCAAAGCCTCGCTGGCCCGAACACCTGACCTGTTACCTATCTTAAAGCAGGCAGGTGTGGTAGATGCTGGTGGCCAGGGACTGACCACTATACTCGAAGGCATGTGGCGCTACGCCCGCGGAGAGCCGGTTCAGCTTTCCCATAGCGAGCAACGAGAAGAACGGGCTGACATCCATAGAGGCAATATAACCTCCATTGATGAAGAGTACGGCTACGAAGTAGTCTTTCTACTCCACGGTGAGAACCTCGATCTGGAAACTATACGCGATACCATTACCAGCATGGGGGGCGTCTCCACCGTTGTCGCTGGTGACTCCAAGCTCCTCAAAGTTCATACCCATACCCAAAAACCAGGCCAGGTACTCGACTATGGTGTCAATCTGGGCAGCCTCCAGGACATCAATATAGAGAATCTCCAGGAACAGAGTCTCCGCTACGCCGCCGAGAGCGCACGCGAGTATGGACTGAGTGCCAGAAATGGTACCGTGACCGCGCTCGCCAGTGGCGCCGCTACTGCGGTTACGACGCCGCTCCACGTCACGGCGGCTCAGCCGGGCCAAGCTGGTGACATAGCGATAGTTGCGGTTGCCGCTGGAGATGGCTGGACAAAGCTATTTAAGAGTCTTGGTGTTTCCGTGGTCGTACCAGGCGGCCAGACCATGAATCCCAGCACACAGGACTTGTTACAGGCGGTGGAAAGTTGCTCAGCATCGAAAGTGTTTTTGTTGTCCAATAATGGCAATATCACCATGAGCGCGCGCCAGGTCATAGACCTGACCCAGAAACGAGTACGCGTCATACCCACGGATTCCCTGCCACAAGGTGTCGGAGCCTTGTTGGCATTCAATCAGACAGCGGACTTTGAGGCTAACGGCGACGCCATGGAGCGGGGCGGAAAACAGGTGCAGACTGCGGAGATCACGCGAGCAGTGCGCACTGTCCAGATCGATGGCGTCAACGTCAGCGAGGGAGATATCATCGGCCTGGTAAATAACCGGCTAGTAACCTCCGGAAGTGATCTGGAGACCGTGGTCCTCGCCACACTTCAGCAGATGAATGCCGGCAATTTTGAGATCATCACCATCTATTATGGCGCGGACGTCACTTCAGAGTCGGCCAACCTCATGGCAAAACGCATCAAAGAACGATTCATAGCGCCTGAAATCGAGGTCGTTGAAGGTGGACAACCATTCTACGCCTATGTCATTTCGGCGGAGTGACACGAGAGCTACTGTATGTAAGGGATGGGTAGACCGTGACAGTACAAGTTCTTGTCGATAGCACGGCAGATATTCCACTCGAGCGAGCACGTCAGCTCGGCATCACCGTCGTTCCCTTGACGGTACTCTTCGGCGACGAGTCTTTTCTGGACGGAGTTGAGTTGGATGGCCCTGGATTTTACCGGCGGCTGGTAAGCAGCCAACAGACCCCAACCACATCTACTCCGTCTCCCGGCCTCTTCGAGGAAGCCTATCGCAGGTTGGTCGCTAGCGGCGCAACGGGCATTCTGGCCTTGCACATCGGTTCAGGTCTAAGCGGCACCTTTTCAGCTTCGCGCGCGGCCGCGGAGACGGTTGCGGCCGATACCAAGGTTCCTATAGAAGTGTTGGATTCCCGCTCGGTCAGCGGTGGGTGCGGTCTGCCGGCCGAAATCGTAGCTGCAGAGGCCCTCAAAGGAGCTTCGCTTGAACAGATAAAGGCGCATGCCGAAAGCCTCCTTGACCGCGTTCGCCTGATCGCGGTGCTGGATACGCTCGAATATCTTAAGCGTGGCGGGCGCATAGGCAACGCGCAGGCGCTGCTTGGCACCTTACTCAATGTCAAGCCGCTGCTGGAGGTACGCGACTCCAAAGTGATTCCCTTAGAGCGGGTCAGGACCCGCTCCCGGGCACTGGAGCGCATCGGCCAACTGATAGCGCAACAGGGCCCGCTCGAGGCGCTGGGCATCTCCCAAAGCGATGATACCATCGGCAAAGAGTTGCTCTCGGTGGCCCGTAAATTCTGGACGGGTCCAGTGGAGATGTTTTCGCTTGGCCCGGTAGTTGGTACGCATGCTGGCCCGGGCGCCGGAGCAATTATCGCTATCTGTGGTGATCCGGGCAAAGATGCTGGCGCAAGCCATTCCTGACCAGTATTGGCATGGATAACCTCTAGTAGGCAATTGCATAGTCCAAAGTCCATGATTGATGCGCAGCATTCCGACAATGCTCAGTAGCGCCGTAGTACACAGGAGTGGCAGCAGGTATGGCCAAACTCTTCACACGCGAAGAAGCCGAGGCACTACTCTCACAGGTAAAGCCCTTGCTGCTCGAGATTCAGCAATTGGGGCACGAGATTGCTGAGCGAGAGACACATCTGCTTATCGATCAGACCAAGCTCCTCGCCAATGGGCATAAGCCTCCGGCCGACACGGAATCTCTACAGAACGAGATTCGGGCCCTGAACAGGCGAATACGCGCCAACCTTGACGCCATTCTGGATATGGGCATTATTGTCAAGGACCTTACTGAAGGACTGATAGACTTCCCGGCGCTGCGGGGCGGCCGGGAAGTCTATCTCTGCTGGAAGCTTGGAGAAGACGGTATTCACTGGTGGCATGAGATCGAAGGAGGTTTTGCCGGTCGCCAACCACTCGACTAGCCGCCAGCATATCGCCTATCGTGCAGTTGATGTGGTAGCCTGAATAGGCCCTTGCCAAAATACTACCCAGCGGTTTATCATGCCTCTCAGCCCATGATTCCCCATCCCACGAATTTTTTAGAGGCCCTACTGAACCAAGGTGGTCAATATGGTAATGGTAATTAATGGCTAAAGGAGCGTGGCCGGGTGCCTATCGTTACCAGTATCATCAACCTCAAAGGTGGCGTGGGTAAAACCACTCTGACATTGGCTATGGCTCATTTCCTCGCTATCGAACACCACAGGCGCGTGCTGGTGATTGACCTGGATCCTCAGACCAACGCTACCGTTTGCCTGATTACCGAAAGTGAGTGGCAGGAGCGAGATGAAACTGGCCGGACACTCTACCAGCTCTTTGTGGATCAGGTCAAAGGCTCTCATCGCTTCCAGCCGGACGCCAGCATTGTGCGCAATGTTTCAAATGTAGGCGGAGGCGTCCAAGGACTCGATCTTTTGCCGTCGAGCCTGCGACTCATCAAGGTGCAGGATCGCGTCACCCAGATCACTGACTTCGAGACCTATGAAAGAGGCCCCATCTTCGCCCTGCGAGATACTCTGGCGGAATTTTTACCCTACTATGATCATGTCTTGATCGATTGCCCACCATCGCTTGGCGTCGTCACCCTCAATGGACTGGCAATCTCCGATTCTTATATCATTCCAGTGGTGCCGGATACCCTTTCGCTGCTCGGTGTGCCGCCTATTCTTGATCGCGTAGAACACTTCGGCAGCCGCACTCGACATAATATTCGCGCACTCGGCATCGTGGTTTCGAAGATGCGAGCGCAGACCTTACTGCACAACGAGATGTTGCGGCGCTTACGCGAAGATTTCGTCTTACGCCGCTACCCAACCATTTTCCAAACGGTGATACCGGAATCCACACGTATCGCGGAGGCAGCTAATGTCATGGCGCCGGTCAACACCCTCCAACAAAAATATGGGAACGGTGGTCCCTATGACGAGCTAAGCGCGCTGACGCGGGAGTATCTAACCTATGCCTCGCAGTAGTCGCAGAGACGCTCTCCACCCAAGCTCGAGCTCCGCTCCCGAAATCGAAGGAGTAAGCGCAGTTGGAACTTTTCTACGTAACCTGGCCGATCGAGCCGATGCCAATGCCGCACTGGCTAGAGAGATTGGGTTGGCGCTTGCCGAGAGTGGTCTGCTCGCGGCTTCGGATCGGCCTCGCCGGAGTAGGATGAGCCAGCGTAAGCCGGGCGCGGCAAAGGACGTGGCGCCGCTGGCTCTGACGGAAGTGAGTAACACACCAACTGCACCACTCGACCCCTTTCGGGTGTTGCATGATCAAGGTAAGGAAGGCCTAGGTGAAATTCTAGGGTCTATGGAGCTGGCTGAGCTGCGAGCTATCGTGAGAAGGCATCGGTTGGATCCGGCACGCATCTCAGCTCGCTGGAGAGATCGGGAAAGGGTAATCCAACTGATCATGTCACAGGTGCAAGCCTACGAGAATTATGGTAAAGCCTTTGCGCATGTCTAGTTCCGATGTGTTTATGTCTACGGACAACCCCATACGGCTAAAGACAGCAAGTGCGGCAGAACACGGCCACGCGCGCAACCGCAAGTCTTGTTTTGTTGCCGATACGGGTGAGACAGTGCTATAGTGTCCCAGACCTGAGTACCTGTGTATATGCACGTTTGCTGGTAACGTGCGTAGGGCAGGGCCGCGCTTGGGCAGCAGACCAAGACCCTAAACCCTTACAGATAGGTCATGCATACCTGAGTCGTTGACAAGTGCGGTTGGTTCGAAAGAGAGAAATATCGTGACGACCTGCCCTCGGTGTGGCCTGATGTGTCGCGTAGGGACGCCTGCATGTCCTCAATGTGGGACCAGCCTGGTAACCGGTGCAGTGCCACCAGGCGCCCAGCAAGCATGGACGCGGACACCGCCAAGCAACCAGCCTTATGCTTCGAATGGCTCATATCCGCCATATCCCGGCGGAGCTCCGCCGGGATATGGCATAGCGCAGCCCGGCATGGCAACACCTTCGCGCATTTCGGTGAACTCGCTGGTCAATGAGGATGCGCTGCCCGAGTGGTTGCGCAATGCCGCTAACAGTGGAGCGCTGCCACCTCCCATGTCGTATGGCGGTGCAGTCCAGAGCACCGGAGGTTTAGCTGGAAGTGGCAGGGAATTTGCGCCACCAGGCATGGGCCAGACAGCCATGCCATCACCAGGTGCCCAGGGAAGCGGCCAGCTGAGGTACGGGCAGCCGCCGGCGGCGCGCTCCCCCATGCCGCCCTCGCCTGTCGGATCAGGTAGCCTGGGAGCGAATCATCTCTTCGATGAATCCGCTCTTCCCGACTGGCTTCGTACTGGTGCTATGGGACAAAGTCCCGATCTTCCTACGGAATCGCTCCAGGTGCCCTATAACCCATCCAACCCATCCAGTCGAGAAGATCCGAGAGCGTCTTCCGCGAGTGCGTTCCCCAGCATTGAACGGGCAGGCTCATTTCAAGTACCCACAGCGTCCGAGTCGGGCGTCTCTGCCCCGTCTCTCATCGACAGTAACGCACTGCCACGTTGGTTAAGCGGGAAACCTGAAACCGCAGCCCAGTCGTCTTACGGGAGAGATGCTGCCCGTGGCATACCGGCCAACTCTCTAGTTGACGAGAATGCCCTACCCCCATGGCTGCGCAACTCACAACCCGCAGAGCAAAGTCAGCATGCCTCTGGCCTCTGGAATGGGCAGCAGCCCGGCAACCAGTCATTACCGGCGTGGTTAAGCCAGGGGTATGCGGAAACCCAGACTCCCCGCATGGACTCTTCCTTGGAGCAGTCCAGCGCCTGGAACAGCCGCTCAGCCGGTGGAGCAGCAGGCTCCCCTTCCATGACACCTTCAGGCCATCCTCCCGGTACCATAGCAGCCGGCGAATTTATCGATGAGTCGGCGCTACCAGAGTGGCTGCGTTCACAGGGTGGCCTCGCTGGTATTCCGGGCGCGGCATCTCCATCCGGCCAATTCGTCGCGCCACCGGTAGCCCAACCCGGACTCGCTGGATTAGCAGGTTCAAGGGCGAGCTCATCTGGTAACATGGCATGGACCCCGGACACGGCATCATTGCTGGCCGATGGCGGTGCTCCTGCCACCTTCTCTGCCTCAGATTTGATTGATCCATCGGCGTTGCCAGAGTGGGTGCGAGGGTCGGACGCAGGGCCAGTAGCGTCGTTTAGCTCGACCTCCGGCTGGACCAGCCGGCAACCTGTGCCACCAGCTAACCAGCCTACCGCTAACGGCTCCTTTAGCAGTGGCAACGCAGAGTCAACGAATGCATCTCATGGCGCACCCATTCCCAGTAGCCAGTTACCGCCCTGGCTGACAAATGATCTATCTCCTGCGCCTGGACGCCACAACCCTCCAGCCCAGCAGCCATCCAACCCAGCCGCTTGGTCGGCTAGTACTGGCGATATGAACTATGTGAATAGTCCGAAATCGCGCAACATGGGTTACAGTGACGGCCCCTACGATGCTTACGAAGCCTATCCGGAATCTGCGGACGACGGCGGCTTTGATGACGACTATGACAGCTCGGACGAGTATGACCATTACACCGATTACGAAGATATCCGTCAAGAAGTGCAGGAGACCAGCCAACCAGAACGGCGTGGCTGGCGCCGCCTCTTCGGCAGGAAATGACAAAAACAATCCAGCGTAGAAATCCGCCTGGAGCGAAGCGGCCACCAACACTTGCCGTGTAGTAACGTGTAGAATAAGAAGAAGGAAACAGAGGAGAGAGTTTGTGGGGGGAGCCGTAGAGACTTTATCAGTGGAGGGCGCCGGTCATCGGCCAACCTATGCTACCCGTTCACTCCTAGTAGTAGACTGCGGCTCGGTCTTCACCAAAGTGGCACTGCTCAGCGTTGTGGAAGATCAGTACCGTTTGGTTGCTCGCTCGCAGGCGGCCACGACGTTGACTGCTCCACAGGCCGATCTATCCATTGGCGCACGCGACGCCATCTTCAGCATTGAGCGCGTGGTTGGTCGCCCTCTGCTTCGAGCTGGCCAGCTCATCACGCCTGAGCAGACTGATGGCAGTGGCGTGGATGGCGTAGCCCTAGTCACCAGCGTGGGCGGGCCGATGAAGTTGCTGGTTGCCGGGCCGGGGCGCGAGGCGCTGGCTGGTTTTATGTATCGCGCGATTGGCGGCTTATTTACGCAAGTTGAGCCACTGCCCAACATCTATCCCGACGCCACCGGGCAATCCCCCGAGTGGCGCCAGGCGCTGGCGCAGGTAGAATCGCTGCACCCACATGCGTTGCTGGTTATCGGCGCACCCTTTGGCTCGGCTCACTCGCAAGCCAATACCCCAGAGACCGGCAAAAATATCAAAGACTGGCTTGACTGTCTGTATACCGATTCCAACCCGTCCAGCCACAGGCAAGCTACCCGCCTTCCCATTATCTTCACTGGTAGCGCGGATGATGCTCCCATCTTCACCAAATCTCTGGGGGATCGCAGCCAGGATGCTCAGTCGGTTGAAGCTCTTTCTCCTTCAACCCTGAGTCCGCTTAATCGCGCAGTCAATGCGCTGTATGAGGGTTCGGTATTACACGATCTTCCTGGGTATGTAAATCTCCGCGCCCTGTCCAGCGCTGCTCCGGCAGCCAGCGTGACCGCGCTTGGCGGCATGGTGCGCTACCTGGCACAGCACTTTCAGACCAATGTTGTCGGCGTAGACGTAGGTGCTAGCTCGACGGCGCTTAGTGGCGCTACGGCGCGGGGTGAATTTCTGCCCGCTGGACAACCCAACGCCGGTGTAGGGCCAGGGGCAGGAGCAATTCTGCGTGCACGCGGCGTACCGCAAATCATGCAATGGCTCAGCTTTGTGACTAGCGAGGATGAGGTACGCGAGTATATTCTCATGCGGATGCTGCGCCCGCGTGCGCTGCCGTCGACCACACGTGAACTCGAGTTTGAGCATGCACTCGCTCGTGAGGCAATTCAGATGGCATCACGTGCTCCAGGTTCTCGCCTGGGAGGACTGCATCCGCTTGACGTTGTGCTGGGCAGTGGAGGCGTGCTTTCCAATGCGCCCCATCCCGCTATGGCAGCCATGATTCTGATGGACGCCCTGCAGCCTCGTGGAATTACCTCGCTGGTGCTGGATACCGCTCACCTGGCAAATATGCTTGGTAGCGTAGCCATCCTAGATGCGATTGCCACCGCCGAAGTAGCTGAGCAAGACGCAGTACTGCTCCAGCTTGGCACATTGATCTCGACAGTCGGTACTCCTGAGCCTGGACAACCTTTAGTGCGAGTAACTCTTGAATACGCTGACGGACGTCAGCACAGTGAGGAGATACTGCCAGGCACCCTTACACAATTGCCGCTACAACCTGGTGAGCAGGCGATACTGGGACTCTATCCCGCCCCATCGGTTGACGTAGGTCTGGGACCTGGACAACAGGCGCGGGCCAGCGAACCGGTAGAAGGCGGTACACTCGGGCTTATCCTGGATGCGCGTGGTCGCCCGCTCATGATGCCTGCCGATCCAGTAGAACGCGTAACCCGCGTGCGACAATGGCACCAGGCCCTTGGCTTGGAGGCTTAGATTATGGCCCATTCAACTCAGAGCGCGAATGCCCGTACACTTGATTTCCCACTAGGGCGCCGGTTGGTGCCGGCTGCCAGCATACGTCGGCAACGCATACTTCCTGCTGGGGCAACTACCAAGGTGGCTATCGGTGATCAGGTTCAGTCCGAAGACATCATTGCCGAGGTGGACAATGCCGGCAATCGCAGTGCCATACAGGCTGGATTTAGTGGACGGGTGATCGATGTCAGTCTGAACCAGCGGGTAGTCATTGAGGGCATCGTTACCGTCATTGAGGGAGTTGTGGGTCTCGGTGGCCCGGCGGTTGGAACGCTGTCCACGTTGCCCCGTGGTGAATCACTACCAATGGTCCCAATTCCTCGTGGGGGCGTTATCCTCTTCCCTCAGCAACTGCCGCTGGTGCTGATGCAGCGTGCGGTTACCGGAGGCGCCTCCGGAATTATCGCGGCAAGCGTCTCGGCGCGCGAGATTGAGGCATTCTCACGCCTGGACCTAAGCGCGTTACTTGATGGCTTTCCGATGACAGAGATGGCGTCACCACTCTCAATTGTGATTACGGAGGGGTTAGGCGAAGCCACAATGAGCGCACCATTGTATCAGGTGCTGGCACAGAGACTGGGCACCACAGTTTACCTCTGTGGCGAAACCTCCATGCGTCAGGCAATTCGTCCCGAAGCATTACTCTCACCTCCGGTAAGCTCCTCGCCGGAACCTCTGCCGCTGGATTGCACTCTGGATACTGGCGCCATTGTATCCGTGTGGGCAGGAAGCCGGCGTGGGTCGCCGGCTCAGGTAGTACAGGTGCTGGCACGCCGGCAATATAGCGCCGCCGGTCTGCTTGTTCCCAGTGCGATTCTTCGCTTCGAAGACGGAACAACTGGTATCGTGCCGCTCCACTCCCTTGACCGTCTCAGATAACTACGTAATTAGTCACCTTGAC
>JBKQTH010000258.1:0-3050 GCA_052143275.1 Ktedonobacterales bacterium
ACCCGTCCCGCTACCCTTCTCTCGGGGAGCCCTTACGGATGGAGTCGTCGTGACACTACGCGCCCCTTATCGAAACGCCAATAAGGATCGATACAGAGCACCTACGAAAATTAAATCAATGCCTTAAGCTTATACCTCTTGGCCCGGCGCGCTTTGCGATGGATTCGATCTCTCATATCGGAACGGCGGTTCTGGGTTTATACCGGTTGTGGCGGCTTTGTCGCAAACCGGGAAATTATCCTCGAATTGAGTTAAGTTCTACCTAAGTTGAGCGATTCTTTACCGCAAGAACGTTGGGAGCAGCGAGCCAGAGTCAATAAAGACGGGGGCCGGCGGCGAGTGGGGAGGGATTGGCTGATATCACCCAATGGGTGAAGGCTTACGAGTGGCGGGAGCGTGTGTGTTTGGGAGCGGCCTGGCGAGCTTCTTGGAGCTCGAGTTTGGATAACTCCAGGGCGAGGGTGACCCATTGCTGGGTGAGGGCGGTGAATTTCTTATAAGTAGCAAGCTGCTGGCGCACTTCGGGAACAAACTGGGGGCGAATGAACTGGGTTGTGCTCTTGCCGCCATGCTTATAACTGAGCTTGTAGAAGGGGCCATGTTTTTGCGGCTGGATGGGATCGACGCACTTGCAACCCGGTTTCTGACAGGCGGTGTACTGCTGGGATAGAGTCCCGGGCCGCATAGCTCCCAGCTGCAGCAGTTCGTTCTTAACCTTTTCAATGTGAGCCTGGAGTTTTTCCTTTTGCATGTTGTTATTTTATCGACCCACGTAAAAATCAGGTAGTCTCTGCGGTCTCTCTGATGTTAGAGTAGGCGGCATGGCCAGCGCTGGCCACACCCCACCAATCGGGAGATGAGTGCATGCAGGACACCGCCGCTGGCAAGATTCACAAGCTGGAAGTGACGGGCGATACTTTGACGAGCCGGGGAGGGTTGGCGTTTTTCGTCAAGTATGCCGAGTCGATCGGGATTGTAGGACTGCTGTTGAGCAAATTTGCTGGCCTCAAGAAGAGCGTCAAAGGGGTCGCGGTGGGGAATCTGTTTTTACAGGCCCTGTACTTCTTGCTGGACGGCACCAGCCGGCACTTGAGTTATTTCGATGAGTTGCAGCGGGATGAGGGTTACCGGGCGGTGGTGGAGATGGCGGAGCAACAAATGGCGTCGTCTCATGCCATGAAGCGGTTCTTCGGCGCCTTTAATGTTTTCCATGCCGCCGCCTTCCGTTGGGTGCTGAAGGAGCTGTTGGTCTGGCGCTTGCAGCGGGAGCAACCACGGGCGGTGGTGATGACGCTGGATACGATGGTGATGGATAACGACGAGGCCTTAAGGCGGGAAGGCTGCGACCCCACCTACAAGAAGGTCAAAGGATTCCAGCCCCTACAGTTGATTTGGGAAGGCAAGATCGTGGATGCGATTTTCCGGCGGGGCAAGCGGCACAGCAACTACGGCAACGACGTGGCCAAGATGATCCGTGGCATCGTGACCCTGCTTCGCACCCGCTACGACGCTTCGGTAGCGATCATCCTGCGGCTGGACGCCGGTTTTCTCGACGAGAAGATTTTTGCTCTCTGTGACGAGCTCCGTATCGGTTTCATTGCCACGGGAAAGGCCTTCGAAGCGATCAAGCACCAGGTGGCTGCTCTTCCGGAGAAGGACTGGCAACAGTATGACAATGGACGACAGTTATGGAGTTATGCCCGTTTCTCCTACCAATGTGACCAGTGGTCGAGAGCCTACCGAGCCCTGTATACCCGCCCGCAGTACGAAGACGAGCAGCGCTTGCTGGAATTTGCGCGGCCGGACAACATCATCCTGACCAATTTAGCTGCCGACGAGCCGGTCCTGGAACAGATGCCGCGCGACCTTCGGGAATACTGGCGGGACGATGTATCCCTCATCTTCCACCATCATCAGCGTGGCGCCGATGAGCTGCCACATCGTGGCCTGAAAGAGTTTGGCAGCGAGGAACTACCGTTCAAGCGCTTTGCCGCCAATCAGGCCTACTATTACCTGATGTTAGTGAGCTTCTTTATCTTCCAGACGTTCAAAGAAGACAACCTGCAAGACATCTTACCCATTACCAGCTACGCCACCACGGTGCGCCGCAAACTCATCGATATTGCGGCCAAGGTTGTGCGGACCAGCCACGAGGTGGTCCTGAAAGTGTCTCAAGCCGTCATGGATAGACTGAAACTCGAGACCCTGTGGACGCGCTGCCGAAACGCTACCCCCATTCCGATCCCAACCTAATCGCTAACGCGCCAAGGATTGTCAACTCGCAACGGAGATTCCGCAGTGCTGCGTGCAAGTGTGTCTGGAAGAGTCTCCGGGCATTGCCTTGATCTGCGCATTATCCCTGGCCAGCTACTTTCCCTCACTCATTCGCTCTATCACCCACCCTTAAATCATCTTTCGCCGGACGATCAACCCACAATCGACCTGATTCTCGTCCTTCGCGACGAAACAAGTGGGCATCAATCAACAATCGCTCAATTTAGGTTTAATCCAGGCGCTGACCGCTTGTCAGTGATGCCTAATGCAGGTCAAAGTGACAAACCGAAACCCGAGCGTGTGATATTGATCCGAGACGCCTGAAAGGAAAATTGCTTGAAGTGACTAGGGCGCAATTCTAAGCACATTGCAAGCGGACGGCTTGTTCGCGCAGTAACACTCACTCGGTCGCGCGGGCCGACAACTGGATGACGCCAGTCGGTTCGCCCCCGACAAACGCAGGTATCATTCGCCAAAATTGCGTCTGGCAATATGTCGTTAGGCTGCAACGCGTTCATAACGATGATGCAGACCACCGAGTTGCGGAATCTCATGTATCCTTCCGATCCTCGGGACCTGCCGAGGAAATGGACACTGTTTTGTCGAGCCCCAAATGCGTCCTCGACCCGTGGTAGTAAGCGAAATACGAAGCCACGGTTCTCCTCAGATGCCTGGCGTTCAGGATCACGAAATGGTTCAAGCAGTCTCTGCGGATGGAACCGATTAGGCGTTCGGCATACGGATTCTGCCAGGGACTCCGGGGTGCGGTTTAGCAC
>JBKQTH010000259.1:0-14163 GCA_052143275.1 Ktedonobacterales bacterium
AGCATAGATACAATTAGCGGAATACAGTGCGAGCCAGGGAGCAAAGGCAAAGTAGTTAGGCGGCGAGCGAAAAGCAAAGAATAGCGGCACCAACGCCAGAAGCAGGACCGCGTCGCCCAGCTGACGGTGATAACGTACCTGGAGCCATAACATGATACCGAGCGCCAGTACCTCGAGTGCTGAGTAGAAGAGAGTTGGACCATACGGCAGCAGATGGCCAAGTGAGAGCGACATGATGCCGATGCCTTGCGGAAAAAGTGGCTCGGTTATGGGTAAGAACAGGCTTCCTGCCCAGGCTGCTGGACTAGCGATCAGATACGGAAGATTGGGGAGCAGAAACGCCGCCAGCCCTACACCAAGCCAGCGCAATGTGACGCGCCCCCCTTGCGTTAACCAGACTTCCAGGACAAAACTGGGAACAAACAGCCAAGAGTATTGTTTGAAAGCACAGGCCAGCCCCAACAAAACCGGTGCCAGCCACGTGCGCCTGCGCAAGTGCCAGGCAGCCAACACCCACGCGACACACACAATCTCGGTATCAACTGGCAGTGAGTACACAATGCCGAAACCGCTGCCTGCGGCAAAGAGCGCCGCCAGACGCCACTTTACTGGCGCCAGCTGGGCGATCCAGACCAGTACTCCCCAACAGATCAGCAGGTTTAGCAACAGGATGTTCGGCAGGCCGGCCCAGATGAAGGGAACATAAAACAGAAACGAGAGGGCGGGATAACTGTGCAGCGTTCGCGGATCGACGGCCCCATGGGTCGCCTGTGGATTAGCCAGATACAGCTTCCGGATTGCTTTGACCTCGCTGACATCGGGCGGGTCGCCCCACGCGGCCAAAACTCCCTGGTGCAGTGCGGTTGGCAGCGCCGCCGGATACTGCTCCAGCGCGGTGGCGAAGGCCGAGTCGCTGGTATATGGATTCCGACCCGCTAGAACTAACCTGGCATTGACATCAGTGAATGACAGCACATCATTTTGATACACCCTAGCGGCAGGCCCTAGAGCCAGGCCTAGAGTGGCTGAGAAGCTCACCAAAGTGCCCAGCGACAGAAATAGACCACAGGCCAAGAGGGGGTAACGCACCCACCTGTAGAACCGGTACCAGATCTGTGGAGGCGAGAAAGGTATGCTGGCAGCGATAAGGCTCGATAGGCCAACGAGCGCAGCCAGCACCACCAGCACCGCTTGCGGCTTGACCTGGCCGGCCGTGGCACTGAATACTCGGTCATACCCGGCGAACATGAGCAAGCCGCCACCTAGAATTATCAGCCCATAACGCGGCGGCAACCCCGGCCACCGGCGCCAGCTGATTCGCCGACCGGATTTCGACGGTTCCCCAGATATGCCAGGAGTTTCGACCCCTGCGGCCAGAGTATCGGATGCGATTTGAGTCATGCCTTCACCTGCTGGGCCACCCAGTAGGAAAGCGCCATCGTCGACAGCATTGGATTAACACCAGAAGCACTGGGGAAACCGCTGGCGTCGGCGATATACAGCCCGCTCACCCCATACACCTGACCGGATGGGTCGGCTACCGCAGTTCGTGGGTCAGCTCCCAGGCGGCAGGTCCCCATCTGATGAGCGGTTCCGAGTCCTACCCGGTTGGCTACTATGCCTCGCGCCTCCAGCTCCGCCAGGTAGCGGTCCAGCTTCTCCGGAGAAACTGCCCCAGGCTTTCTTCCCTCGGATTCCAGCTGCAGAGGTGGGGTATGTAGTGAGATGGCCCCGATACCGCCACCGGCAAAGATGATCCGGGTAAGCTCCTGCAACCCACGTGTCAGATGCTTACGGTCGGTCTGGTTTGGCCAATACTGGATGACCGGCTCACCATGGCGGTCAAGTGTGATCTGTCCCTCGCCGGTGTCACGGGTCAGCACGATAAATGTTGCCATGTGACCAAGCTGCGCCATAAGCTGCTTGTGGCTCTGGGCGTTCTCCCACGGGGTGAAGAGCCCCATTGTACCGGGATGGGCTGGCATGACCTCGAGACGTATGCCATAATTTTCCCGCAAGTGGGCAAACTGCGGTGAATAAACTGTCTGGAGCGATCCCTTCCATGGTTGAATGGGTTCGGCGTAGAGCCCGGCCATACCAGAGACTGGATGCAGGCGCAGGTGGCGGCCGATATTGCGATTGGAGAGGCCGGAACGCAAGAGCAGTGCCGGCGACTCGACAGAGCCACCCGAAATCACTACTAGCGGCGCACGTACCACTACGCGGTGTCGAGCACCTCCTGTCTCATCCAGCGCCCAGCCTTCTACACCCGTGACTCGCCCAGCTTCAATCAACACCCGGTCTACCTGGCAGCGCACGACAAAGCGCGCGCCCCGATCACTGGCATCTTGTAGAAATGTCAAAAGCGTCGATTGCTTACGCCCAAACTGGCAGCCATAGCCGCACGCGCCACAGCGCTGCTGGCAGCCTGATGCATTGCGGGGAATTGGCTTCCACTGGTAGGCCAGCGCCTCGCAACCGTGCTGGAGTGCAGAGTTGTTGGGGTTGGGAGCGCTATCCTCGGTGTTGACCCCGAGACGCGCCTCCGCAAAGTCAAAGCCTGCGGCAAACTGCGACGAAGTGGCGCCAGAGAGACCATGCTCTCGCTCCCACTCGAAAAGCACCTCCTCCGGTGTGCGGAGGGAAGTACTCCAATTGACGAGCGTGCCGCCACCAAGTGCCGAACCCGCCAGCACCACCATTCCGAGATCTGCAGTTGACAGCGTGCCGTGCCGCAGATACAGTTCCCTAGTCATCTCGGCTTCGAGTCCGGTAAAATCCGGCTCATTATAATAGCCTCCCTTCTCCAGTACTATCACATCCTTGCCGGCTGCCGAAAGCTCGGCTGCCATCACACCGCCACCAGCACCTGAACCCACAATGACGGCATCGGCAGAAAGAGTTAGGGGGGCAGTCACGCTCAAGGGATGGATCGGCTTGGGAACAGCCTCCGCTGGCGGAGGTAGTGGTGGGCGCTCATAACCCAGAGCCGGCCAGTTGGGATTGTGCCCATCCTCACCAGGGGCGGCATAAAAAAGGAATAATGCCAGCCGCTTCACCGCCTGGAACCCCTGTCGCAGATCGGCTCTCGAACTGGTGCTCATCTTGCGTAGAGCAGTCTCACGCGCAGCCAGGGACAACTGGGCAAACCCCTGTGGGCGACCAGCTAGTACCATGCCGGCCAACGGTGAATTCAATGTACCCAGCAGTCGCTGGAAGTCTCTGCGGTTCTCTGGAGTATCGAGAGCCAGCGCCTCACAGATGAGCTGAGCTACCGGCAGATCCCTTGCTGAACGGGCGTAGAGGCCATATAGATCAGCTTCACCATCCGGCGGAGGCACTGGTGGAGCCAACGCTTCACAGATGGCCTCCAGGGTTCGCATCTGAGTTGGCGTAAGCCAGTTAACCGCCGCCGTCGCGGATGAAGATTGCTGCTCCGTAGCCATGCGCCTCTCCCCTTGTCTCTCCTGCCTGGCCGAAGCACCGATACGCCAGTGGCATCAGTAGACATCCTCTGAACGTGCTGCTCGGTGTACCGGTGTTACCTGAGCGGGGCCATTTTACCGTATCATCGAGACATAGTAAATCCCGCGTACCATCCTGTACCATACCGGATCAATCCTCTACCGGCTTCACCTGGAGCTGAATCAACAGGAGAAGCGCCATGGCCCACCAGAATGCCAGCGCCAGGTCCGGTGAAAAGTAAGCGCTGTCGACCATCCCCTGTACAAGGACGGCCACCACCGATCCGACAATACCGAGTGACAGCGCGCCGACCGGCATCCCAGTTACGCCCAAAGGCATAGAGTTTCGGTCGCTTGCTTGTGCCGGCGGCAGAGATTGAATCTGGCCATCCGGGGCGTTGCGCCATATCCGCACAAAGCGCTGCGCCATGCCGATCAGCAGCAGCGAAAAACCGACCAGTGCCGCCAGACCGCCGCTCAGCCAGAGATCCAGGATCAAATTATGGGGCTGAGACAGATCCGGCTGATAGGCCGCAGGAGTGGTGCGTCCGTTCAGGCGCGGTATCCAATAGGGATGAGATGTATAATGTGGACTGTAGTAATAGAGAAATTGGTCAGGGCCGATACCGAGCCACGGATGGTCGCGGATCATATGCCATGAGGCCAGCCAAAGCAGCAGTCGCACCTGACCGGAGCCGCCGTGCCCCAGCAGCAGAGCCTCGACGAGCGCCGAGCGCTGCCAAACAACCACGATACCGACTAGTACGACCAGTCCAAGCACCAGCCATCGAGCTCGGCGCGAAAGCACACACAGCACAAAAAGACATGCCAGTGCCGCGGCGACCCAGGCACCGCGCGAATTAGTCCAGAAGAGGGCCGGCAGGTAGACAACAGCCAGCACAGCGGCTATCGCCCGTACTTTTCGGCTGGCGGCGGCAAGGGCCAGCGCCAACGCCAGCGGCAAGGCTCTGGCCAGCCCGGTACCCAGACTGTTGGCGCCGGCGTAGATGAAAGCGGTCGCCCTGGGAACCGCTCCAGTGGCAGCCGCATAAGGGACCAGCCGATTTCCCTGTGCAAGAGGAGTGAATGTTACATGCAGCCAGAGCACCTGTACAGCTGCCAAGACCGCTACCACTAATGCACCACCAAGAAACGACCAGACCAAAAGCGCTATTGCGCGCATACTCCGTCCATAAAGGAGCAGGAGCACAAAATAAATCAACGGCTCGACGATCTCCCACCGCCAGGCGCGTAACGCATCCGGCTGTCGTCGCGCCACCAGCACACCCAGGGAAACGCCAAGCAAGAGAAGCACAGTCCCGCCAACTATGAGCACGCCAAGCTGCCGCAGCCACCATCCAAGGCTGGTACCTATCCACGCAAGCCAGGAGCGTGAAAGCAGCCGTTGCCGCGACATCAGCGCGAATTGCATGACAGCCAGCAGCACACAGACAGCCAACACGATCTCACTTAACGGGAAAACCTTGTTGTCAAACAGGCGCTTGGGCACGTACCAGAAAGGAAAGGTAAGCGGCATAAGCGCCAGACCGATATCCAGACGTTTCCAGGCCAGCAATCCAAACCAGATCAGTCCCGGCATAGCCAGGAGAGGGGATGGAACCAGGTAAAAATAAGTGAGGCCCAGAATCATAGCCACGACGATCGGCGCTTCACCGGTCCGCTCCGAAGCAGACTCCGGCAAGTCTGGGGACTGCAGCCACCGGACGCCGGCATTCCAGAGACGCTGGATACCAAGAAAAGGCTCCCGGCGCGACCTCACTCTTTCTTCCGCGTGGCTCTGTGTGAAAGGCATGCGTCTCTTCTACTCTCGAGAACACTGTGGTTAACTCTGCGACTACCCTCGGGCCAGCGCCTAGCCCAAACGACCTACCCAAGCCGCTTGGCTTGTGCCGGTTACAGACATACGGTACAATGCCCTGTGCCGAAACGCAAAAAAAGCGTGCGGAGCTGTTGCAGCTTTTGGCAAGATAATCCGTTCAACCGAAAGGGGGCGGGCCCGATGTCAGGCGCACGGGTCTTTGCTATTGCAAATCAGAAGGGTGGCGTCGGCAAGACCACCACCTCGATTAATCTTGCGGCCTGTCTGGCAGAAGATGGACGTAAGGTGCTGGTGGTCGACCTCGATCCGCAATCCAACACCACCACTGGCCTCGGCCTAGACGCTCACAAGGTCGGCCTCTCCATGTACGAGCTGCTTATCGACGAAAATGTCACGGTAGGCAAGGTTCTCATATCAGAGCTACGTCCCAACCTATCCCTCTTGCCGGCCAAGGTGGATCTGTATGCTGCCGACATCGAACTGGTGTATCTGGAGCAGCGCGAGACCCGTCTGAAGCGTGCTCTGGATGCCGTCAAGCAGGGCTATGATTTCATCCTGATCGACTGCCCACCCTCACTGGGACTCCTGACGGTGAATGCGCTTACCGCCGCCGACGGCGTCATTCTCCCACTGCAGTGTGAGTACTTCGCCCTGGAAGGCATGCAGCAGCTCCTCAATACCATCCGGCTGGTACGCGATCGCCTGAATCCACAGATCACCCTCTTTGGCGTGGTGCTCACCATGTACGACCCACGTACCGCGCTCGGCAAAGAAGTCGTGCGCGAAATCACTGAGCACTTTCCCAAGGAGAAGTTCGATACCATTATCCCGCGTAATGTCCGCCTCTCCGAGGCGCCCAGCTTTGGAAAGAACATTCTGGAACACGATCCACGCTCAGCGGGCGCCCTGGCCTATAAGCAACTGGCCGAGGAAGTCATAGCCCGTGCCCAAACATTGGGAGGGAGTGATGCCTAAGCAGAGATTCGGCCTGGGGCGCGGCCTGGACGCCCTGATTCCCGGAGCCAGTCCAGTTGCTGATGACCTGGCGATGGATACTGGTCTGGCGAACTCTGCACTCTTTGAAGTACCTACCGCCATGATCTCGCCGAATCCGCTGCAGCCACGCATGCCTGTAACCGACGACCCCAAGCTGGGCGACCTGGTGAGATCGGTGGAGGAACATGGCCTGTTGCAGCCCTTGCTGGTGCGGCTGGACGGAGAAGATGAGCAAGGGTCGCACTACCAGCTCATTGCCGGTGAGCGGCGCTGGCACGCGGCGCAGATTGCTGGGCTCGAGACTGTGCCGGTTATAATTCGTGAAGCCACGCCACAACTGATGCTGGAGCTGGCACTGGTGGAAAATCTGCAGCGCACCGACCTCAATCCACTGGAAGAAGCTCAAGGGTATCAAACTCTCATCGAGGGGTATCACCTGACCCAGGAACAGGTGGCGGACCGGGTGGGCCGAAACCGTGCCACTATTGCCAATACGCTTCGGCTGTTACAGTTGCCGGCCGAGGTACGCGAGGCTCTTATCACCATGCCTTCAGTCTTCACCGAAGGCCATGCCCGCGCGGTATTGCAGGTAACCGGTGAAGACGAGCGGATCACTCTGAAGAACCAGATCATCGCCCGGAAGCTGAGTGTACGCGAGGCAGAGGAGCTAGCCCGCCGCATTAACGAGAACTCGCTGGGACCGACACCGGACCGGCATGGCGGCAAGGTTCGCCAGCAAAGCTACGATACCCGGCAGCTCCAAGAGGAATTCATGCGCGCCGTCGAGATGAAAGTGAAGTTGCAGCGCTCATCCCGGGGCAAAGGATCCCTGACACTCTACTTCACCAATGAAGACCAGCTGAACAGGCTCTATGAAAAGCTGGTCCCCGAAGGCGGCGGCAGCGTTGCCCCTCTTCAGAGTGACTATAGGCTGGGCACGCTGCTTGGCGCTGCCTATGTAGAAGACTCCGGCAGCCGAGAGAACTAGTCTACTGGCCCTCTATTTCCCTTCGTGCCGCTTGACACAGTCGTGAATGGTACACTAGGCTATCATAGGACGGGTCCATTCGGCAGTCTAAGGGAGGAGCCATTCATCATGGAGGCCGGAGGGTCACCAGCAGTCACCAGTAGAGCAGCAGACGTCGAAGGCTTCATCTGGACAATTCGCCTGACTGCTGGTATGTTTGCTCTGCTGCAGGTGCTTATTACCATTTCTGCGGCTGCCTCAGCGTATCCGGCGGTACTTACCATGCAGCGCTCCATGGTAAATTGGTCAGAAAATGGGGGAGTCAGTATCGGGCAGCTGGCCGGCCCTCTCGTCCAGCTTTTCCTGGTGACGTATATCTCGGCCCTGATCTTGCTGGCCATTACGCTAGGCCTCGCCTGGTACGCCGGACGCGTCGCGATGGAGAATACCGGCATGCCCGCGCAGGCCGTCAGCGCCGGAACATCGGTTGCGCTTGCCAGCGGCCTGGTCTGGCTTATCATCGGCATTCCGCTGGTCATGCTCAGCCATGCTGACGGTACGATATCATGGCTGATTGCGACTATTGGCGTGATCACGGTCAGTCCCAGTGGACCCCCAGCTTCTTCGGTGTATGTCACGTCCCCGGGAGTGCCGTATTTGCTCATCGAATTCCTTGCGCTTCTGCTGCAAGGAATTCTGTTCCTGATATTTGCGTTGAACGGCGGAGCCATCGCCGGCAGGATTGGCGCCGGCTCCCTCCGTTCACGCCGCGCCGGTGCTTGACGGGCATGCGTGCGTGACTGCCCATGCGGGGAATTGCATCTTGCCAATTGGGATAAAAGGCTGGTACCATACTCACGCTACACATGATGGTAGCCAGCGGCCACCTGGAGCGCCGCCGGCGAGCCATCGCATTACCTGTGCATGGGGGAGTGAACATGCAAACACAGCAAAGTGGCAATCCTGCGGTTCGCAACGGGCTAATTTTTGGCTCCATCCTGGCCGTCGTGGATATAGCTAATGTCATCTTCCAAGCGGCCACTGGTTATTACAATGGTCTCGCTCAGTCAGCCAACGGGACACCCGTTACTAGCGCTGGGGCCTCAACCCTATTTAGTTGTTTAGTATTCTTGATTGCGCTTGCGCTCGCCTTTGTTGCCGGCATGAATGCGGCACGAGCCACCGGCAAGGTCGGTTCCGGCGCTATCGCCGGTCTGATAACCGGACTCTTTGGCGCGGTCGTCGGCGGTATCGTAAGCGCCGTCCTGATTATTATTGTGGTAGCCCCAGGTATTCACCTACGTACTGGTGGCACACTGACGCAGTCTCAAGTCGTCCCAGTTCTCATCGTCGCCACCATCGTCGTAGTAATCCTTGGCCTGGTCATCGATGGCGGCATCGGCGCCGGCGTTGGAGCTCTTGGAGGACTGGTCGGCAAGAACAACTATAGAGGGCCAGTTGCGCCCTACCAGGAGGCTATGTACCAGGGTATGGGTGGACAGCCGGGCTACCCGCCTCAGCCAGGCTATCCGCCTCAGTCGGGTGGCCAGCCAGGCTATCCGCCTCAGCCAGGCTATCCGCCTCAGCCGGGGTACCCACCTCAGCCGGGTGGCCAGCCAGGCTATCCGCCTCAGCCGGGGTACCCACCTCAGCCGGGCTACCCACCTCAGCCAGGCTATCCGCCTCAGCCGGGTGGCCAGCCGGGGTACCCACCTCAGCCAGGTGGCCAGCCAGGGTACCCACCACCGCCTCCACCAACCTATCCTGGACAATAGCCGTCTGTATGCCCTATATAGTCTGAGCAGCCGGTATAGTCCCAATAAGCAACCGTTGACACCTGTGGGCCGCGAGAGGGCACGACCCACAGGCCGATGCCGGTGGAGGACGCCAGCACCGAACCATGCGCGAGGATGCGCACAGCGCCAGGACAGCGCGACGAGTCCGTGCCTTCCCAATGGTTCCCCAGCCACCGGATGCCGGAGGAGTTGCCTCGCCGTTCGCATTGGCAATAATAGAACATATTTTCTATGTTGTCAAGGTAGCCGGTGAAGGCAAACGCTGAAGTGGGCGAACTAGCTGACGCCTAGCTCGTACGTATAGTACAGGTCGTCCCGCCGCCAGCCAAGTGATTCATAGAGTGCCTGGGCGGCTTTGTTAGTTACCGCTGTCTGCAACACCATACTGGTTGCGCCGGTACTAGACGCAAAGTCGCGGGCGTGTTCTAACAGTGCTCTGGCTGCTCCCAGCCTTCGGCTACCGGGCACTACGTAGAGGTCGTTGAGGATATAGAGGGGCTCCATAGAGACCGAGGAAAAAGACCGATAGAGCTGGGTGAAGCCGGCTAAGGTAGCCGGCGCCAGACCATGAGATGCCTCGGCCAGGAAGACGACCGACTCACCTCGTATAAGTCGCTCTGCCAGAAACCGCTCCGCACCCAGCAGATCAGCTGGCTGTTCATAGAACTGCCGGTAAGCATCAAAGAGCGGCGCCAGCCGACTGATGTCGCCTGGGCCAGCCAGGGTAACTTCGATTCTGGTCCGGTTGCTATCAGTTACCATAGTGCCGCTACCTCCTCCTGTGTGGTGCAATATGGCCCAAGATACCACAGGCCTTAGGCGCTTTGAAAGTTCCTGGACGAGTAGCTGACCGTAGTGCGGCCTAGAGGTACCTCAGCACGTTAGAGAAGCATGCCTACCGGCTGTTCCAAGAGGTGCTTGAGATCTTGCAAGAAGCCAGCGGCCACCGCTCCATCCAGCGCCCGATGGTCCACCGAAAGCGTAACTTTCATCTGGTCTCGCACAATCACCTGGCCTTCATGTACCACTGGAGTTGGCACAATGGCACCAACCGCCAGGATCGCCGACTCCGGTGGATTGATGATCGCAGTAAATTCATCCACACCGTACATGCCCAGATTGCTCACCGAGAAGGTGCCACCGGAGAAATCCTCAAGTTTGAGCTTGTTGGTGCGGGCGGCCTCCACCAACCGTTGCGACTCACGGGCGATATCAAGCACACCGCGCCTGTCGGCCTCATGAATGACCGGAACAATGAGTCCCTCGGGTAACGCCACGGCGATGCCTATGTTGATCTCCTGCTTGAAGAGCAATCGTTCGCCATCAAAGGAGACATTCACCTCCGGCCTCTTAGTCAACGCGATCGCCGCTCCCTTTACGATGAAGTCGTTGAAGCTGACCTTCACTGGCTGCTGCAGCGTTGCTCCATATTCGTTAACTGCTTCGCGGAGCTGGGCAAGCCGAGTGGTGTCAATCGTCATGGTGACATAGAAATGCGGCGCTGACTGCATGCTCTGTTGGAGCCGTCTGGCAATCGTCTTGCGCATCTGCGTCAGCGGTAGCTCCTGAACTTGTGGTCCACGTGCCGCCAGGGCGGTATCCTGCCCAACCTCAACCTCATGCGCCGCCAGGATGGCCTCGACGTCTGAGCGGATGATACGCCCGCTTGGTCCAGTTCCCTGAATTTTTGAGATGTCAAGGTTGTGCAGAGAGGCCATATGGCGGGCAATTGGACTGATAAAGATGCGCTCAGCGTGCTCACTGGCAGCAACCCCACCTCCGGCGCGGCCGTTTCCAGCTCCATCGTAGGCAGGTAGCGGCGCCAGGATCGGGGTGGCTAGTAGTGGTCCTGGTTCAGCGGGTTTGGCCGAATCGGAAGACTCCACTTCCCCTGCTGCGCCTACCAGCGCAAGGGGTGCGCCCACCGCCATGCTCGAACCGGCTGGTACCAGAATCTTACGCAGTTTACCTGCAAAGAAGGATTCGATCTCGATATTGACCTTCTCCGTCTCAATCTCGGCAAGCGCATCGCCTTTCCTGACGTCATCGCCTTCCTGCTTGAGCCAGCGCAGAATTTTACCTTCTTCCATCGTGTCGCCTAGTTTTGGCATAACCACCGTCTGCATTTCTGGACTCCTATCCCTCTCTATGCTCGCGCACCTGCGCGTGCAGGCACGATGGCCTTAACTGCCGCTACTATGTCACCGGCAGTGGGGAGCGCTGCATGCTCTAACGGCTTGGAGTAAGGCATTGGCACATCTTTGCCGGCAACGTGTCCGATTGGCGCGTCGAGATAGTCGAATCCATACTCATAGATCAACGCCGCCAGCCCCTGGCCAGTGCCGTAATACTTCCAACCCTCCTCGGCAACCACGACCCGATTGGTCTTGCGAAGCGAATTCAGTACCAGTTCCAGGTCGATAGGCCTAACTGAGCGCAGGTCGATCACCTCAGCCGAGATGTCCTCCTTTGCCAGCTCTTCGGCAGCCTGCATCGATAGGTGCACCATGCGCGAGAAAGTCACAATGGTGACGTCTCGACCCTCCCGGCGTACGATGCCGCGGTTCAATGGCACAGTGTAGTCCTTACCCTCGTCCGGCACTTCGCCTTTGACGTTGTAGAGGAGCTCGTGCTCGATGAATAGCACCGGATCATCATCCCGAACTGCTGCCTTAAGCATGCCTTTGGCATCATAAGGCGTTGCCGGCATGACCACCTTCAGGCCAGGAATATGGGCATACATCGTTTCCAGCATCTGAGAATGCTGCGCACCGCGTTGAGCGCCTCCCCCGCCTGGCATCCGGATGACCACCGGAAGACTCGCCTGACCACCAAACATGTAGCGAAACTTTGCCAGGCTGTTAATGATCTGATCGCTGGCAAGTAAGCTGAAATTGGCGGTCATGAGTTCGGCAATAGGGCGTAAGCCTCCAAGCGCGGATCCGATAGCCGCACCCACGATGACTTCTTCGGCCAGGGGGGTGTCTTTGACTCGCTTCTCCCCAAATTCTTCAAATAGTCCTTTGGTGACAGAATAGGTACCACCGTATCCTGCGATGTCTTCACCCATAATATAGACACGCTCGTCCCGACGCATCTCTTCGCGAATGGCCTCACGCAGCGCATCGCGGTACGCAATCGTACGCATATTTAATTCTTTACCCTCATGTCGCGTTGGTGCAGTGCCAACCTATAGGACCCGGATATCAGCTGGCGATCTCCGTAACTCATCATTACGCGTTGCTACTCATCATTTTCCTTTGGCGTGCTGGCGTAGCGATGCCAGGCAATGGCGCCGGAGCCGTCCTGTGTTACATCAGTATAGAGAGAATCAGGATCAGGATCAGGGCTGTTCTCCGCAAATTGCACGCACTCTTCGACCAGCAGTTCCACCTTCTCGTTGATGGCGCGAATATCTTCATCGCGCATGATACCAGCTGCCGTCAGTTTCTCCTCAAAAAGCAAGATGGGGTCTCGTGTAGTTTTCCACAGCTGTTCTTCTTCACGGGTGCGGTAGTGAGCGGGGTCAGCCATTGAATGGCCACGGAAGCGATATGTCAATGCCTCGATCAGTACGGGACCGGCACCCGACATAGCATGTTCGCGTGCAGCCAGAGTTGCCTCACGCACCGCCAAAGCATCCATACCGTCCACCTTATGATAGGGAATGCCGTAGGCGGCCGCGCGTGGTTCGAGCGAATCGACCGACCAGGCCTTGGTGACAGCCATGCCCATTGAATACTGGTTGTTCTCACAGACCAGGACAACTGGAAGCTTCCAGAGTGAGGCGAGATTTAGTGCTTCATGAAAGGCTCCCTCGTCCACCGCACCGTCACCAAAAAGGACAAGGGCGATACGATGCTCCCCGCGGTACTGTATTGCCAGACCAACTCCTGCTCCCATCACCAGTTGTGCGCCAACGATGGCCTGCCCACCGAGCAGGTGATACTTCTCACTATACATGTGCATCGAACCGCCCTTACCTCTGCTGCAGCCCGTTGCCTTACCGAAGAGCTCAGCCATTACGGCATGTGGGTCAACGCCTTTGAGTATGGCGTAGCCATGCTCTCGATACGCGCTGAGAACATAGTCATCGGGACCAAGCGCCGAGAACATACCAACACCATTGGCCTCCTGTCCAATGTACAGGTGTAGAAAGCCACCAATCTTACCCAGAGTGTATTCTTCGGCCGCTTTTTCCTCAAAACACCGCAGGAGTGCCATCTGATAGTACATCTTCAACAACTGATCCCGGCTCAGTCCGGCCAGCGTCACTTCACGAACGGCCATACTAGTAGTCTCCTCTGGAGCACCGCGATACGCTTTTGACGCTCCCACGAAACGGCATTAGAATACCTACAGCTAAATCAAATGGATCAACGGACCCAAAGCCGGCAAGAGAAAAAGGACGGTTGCAGTTGCGATGACCTACGTGATTACTCAGCCCTGTATCGGCGAAAAGGATGCGTCCTGCGTGGACGTCTGTCCGGTAGACTGTATCCATGCGACCGAAGAAGACGAGCAATATTACATCGACCCTAGCGAGTGCATCGATTGCGGCGCCTGCGAACCTGCCTGCCCTTTTGACGCCATTTTCGAGGAAGCCAGGGTACCGGCGCAATGGAAGCAATTCATAGCGATCAACGCCAATTACTTTCCGCATTAGCTCTCCGGCCGTGGTAATCCAGGCATGTCCAGAGGCCCGCCCCGCGTCCAACACAATAAAATGCCCAACTTCCGCGGAAGTCGGGCGACATTGCTCGGCTTATGTGTACCGCCTATCAGCATCTTGCAAACGGTAGCGCCATTGTCACCGTTGCCAACTTCAGACACGACGCGTAGCGTCCACAATAACCATAACTACGCGGAGCATCCCAGTGCTTCGGCCGCGTTAGAGCAGATTGGTGTCCAGCCTCATCCCAGCTGGGACCACAGGTGCATACCAGGCATCAACTGGTTGGAACAGAAGTGGCAAGCAGGCACAGTACCACGAAGAGCACCGAAAAAACTATCGTAATACGCGAGAGCAAGAGATCAATTCCGCGCCGCGTCTTGAAGACCGTTCCCGTCCCCCCAAAGACGCTGCCAAGCCCAGCACCA
>JBKQTH010000260.1:0-22662 GCA_052143275.1 Ktedonobacterales bacterium
CGAGAATTCCCATGGTCTCTTGGCCCAACGACTTCGATGTCTCGGCAGTTCGCAGAGCGTGGAGTGTTCTGGAACCCTACCATGCCATGATCTTTTTTGCACCGGAGGCACGCGAGGCCTATGCCGCCGCGGGGCTGAAAGGCTACTGGATGGGCTACTTTGCCTCGCGCGCGGCGCCGCTAGGGGCGGTTCCAGCTTCGGTGGTGACGGCTACGTTCTATAACTTCCATCCCAGGATGGTTGCTCGAGCGATACCTGACGCCTGGCATTTCTCCAGTCCAGAACACATTCTGGAGGTGCGTTTACAGGCGGCTGACGCTGCTCTGCGCCGCCTGCTAGGCCCACAGGTTGCCGATATACGGCTAGCTGAAGCCGCGGAACTGTCGCGAGAAGCGGCGAGGGCCTGTCCTGTGGAGGGGCGGCCGCTTTTTGCCGCCTATCAGGCTCTGTCCTGGCCGGCCGAACCGCACCTCGTGCTCTGGCATGCCGCGACGCTGCTACGCGAGTTTCGCGGTGACGGCCATGTAGTGGCATTGATGGCTGCGGGTCTGGATGGATGCGAGGCCCATGTCACTCTGGTCGGCACCGGCAAAGTCCCTAGGGAGTTGCTGCAACCCAATCGCGGGTGGAGCGATGAGGAGTGGGAGGCCGCCAGCCAGCGCTTGCAGCAGAAAGGTCTGCTGGACGAAGAAGGACGGCTCACCCCTGCCGGTCAAGCACTACGCCAGGAAGTGGAAGAGCGCACCGACTTGCTGGCTCTCCCTCCGTGGCGGCATCTGGGTAATGAACAGTGTGCTCGCCTGATATCACTGGTACGGCCGTTCAGCATCAGCATAGTAGATCAGGGTGGCGTTCCCATGCCCAATCCGATAGGTGCGCCGCCGCCCACCACGGAATAGACGGTCTAGCCGCAGTCGTGCCGCGAAGTCCCAGCTCATGGGAGGGAGCCTCATTATCCACAACGACCTACCTCGCGGTGGGCCGCCTCTGGAAATGATGAATGATTGCCGTTAGCTGGATTGCAAGCATTGCCACAACCGCCAGACCACAGCACAGAGCTGCAGCTACGTTGAGCAGGGTGTATCCTTGCACGATCGACGCCGTCACGCCGGCGTGTCCCGCAGCAAACGCTACGCTCCGAAATTGTTCGGCCGCTGAGCGTACTAATTCAGGCACCGTTGCGCTCAAGTGGCTATTTAATGACTGGGCGTAGACGCTGCCCAGAAGCTCCACCCCAATAGCTGTGCCTATATTCCGGGCTGAGCCCAGCATTCCTGAAGCCAATCCTACCTGGTTTGCCGGTACGGCGGCCAGCATGGCTAGTTGGGTGCAGGTAGTAAAGATGGGAATGCCCAGGCCGCGGAGTAGAAAGATCGGCAAGAATGTGTTGGTGTAGGTGCTCTCTGGGCCTAGAAGAATCGCCAGGCCGACGAAGGCGAGACCCATGACGGCGGCGCCTACAGCAGCTACCTGACTCACTCGATTGCCTGCCCATTGCCCGATAAGGCCTGACGCCGGCGTCAGTACGGCGATGAGTCCAGCCGCGGGTAAGAAGGCCAGACCGCCCTGCAAGGGGGAAAGTCCCCAAGTATTTTGGAGAAATAAACTGGTGTACGGTTGGGAGCCAAAGAGCGCCGCCGAGAAGAGTAGAAAACTCACCGAAGTTCCCACGAAGCCTGGATTGTGCAGGAGCGTCATATCCATAAGCGGCCACTTAACACGGCGCTCGACAATACCGAAGGTCCAGAGCAGCGCGACTCCTCCACCGGCTAGGAGGATCGTCCAGCTATCGGCGGCGCCTCGCGTCAGCGCGAGCAACAGCCCCAGAAGGCCGGAGGATAAGAGTAGTAATCCTAGCCAATCTACCTTAGGCGGCAAGAGACCGGCACGGGTTTCGGGCACGAAGAGGAGAGTCATTACGATAGCGGCAACACCGATAGGCACATTGATAAAGAAAACCCAACGCCACGAACCACTGGTCACCAGCAGTCCTCCGAGGAGTGGCCCGGCAACCAATCCGAGAGACGAGATACCCCCATAGATTCCGAGAGCCATACCCCGCTCCTCGGCGGGAAACGCTCGAGTGACGATAGCCAAAGTGCCCGGCGTCATGATGGCGGCGCCCACACCTTGCAGCACACGGCACGCAATCAGCACGTCTATCGTGGGAGACAACCCGCACGCGAGTGAGGCAGAGATGAAGAGGCAGAGGCCCACCACATAGATCCGGCGGTGCCCCCAGAGATCGCCCAGGCGTCCCACCCCCAACGGCAGCACGCCAATCATCAGGACATAGCCGGTCACCGCCCAGGAGACAGTAGCGAGCGGAGCATCAAAATCGCGGCTAATCGTCGGTAATGCGACATTGACGATGAACAGATCGACAAAGAGCATGAAGAGCCCGAAGCATGCTGCCAATAATGCTAGCCACTTGGCCGCGCGTGATACAGCCACGCCTGAGGAACTCTCTGGTCGAGTCGCAGCTTGCGGTGGTGGCGAAGGAGACGGGCGCATAACACTTCCTTTCAGCGAGTCATGGCGAGAGTGCAGCGTTTTTCTCTGTTTCCCCTGCGCCTCGGGTCACCGACTGCCAACATTGTAGTACAGCAGTAGTAATGCGTCAAGCTGTTTTGGTAATTACGCTAGCAGTATTATTCGGGAATGAGTATATTCTATTGTCATGAGCAAGTATGATATACTGGTGACGGAGTCTCGATTATAGAGGAGAAGCTGGCGATGGCTAGTGGGGATATCTCTACGGCCGCGGGCGGATTGCGCCTCGTGCAGATGCTACTGAACACGCGCTATGGCCAGCAGGCACGACTGCACGACGAATGGCCGGATCGAGTGGCCATGGAGGATTGGTTGCGCGAGAAGGGCCTCATCACCGCCGGAGCCGTAGTGACCGAAGGTGATTTTCGTCGCGCTATCGCCTTGCGGCAGGCCCTTCGCGAAATTTTGCGAAGGCCAGTGAATGTCGATGCCGCGAGGGATGACGCTCTGTCAACCTTACGTGGACTAGCCTCCCATCTGCTGTTAAAGGTCCAATTTTTCTCAGAATCTCAGGTGAACCTGGTTCCCGAGAGCAGCGGAGTTGACGGCTTTTTGGCGCAAGTTCTGGCGGAAACCTACACAGCGATGGCAACGGGAACATGGGTACGGCTCAAAATCTGTCACAACCGGGCCTGTAGCAAGGCATTTTATGATGGATCAAAGAACCATTCAGGAGTCTGGTGCTCAACGAGAGTGTGTGGCAATCGCATGCACGCGCGGACCTATCGTCAACTGAAAAAACGCGCGCAGAATCTCTCTAGTGAGCAGTCAGTGGAACCTGGTGGAAGTCGCACCGCTCAGCACTCCGGTTCCTAGCAACCGTCTGCCATGAGGCTATTCCCGCCGTCCGCCTCCGCGCCACTCGCTTCGTTACCGGCAAGTGCGCCCGTATAGAACCGGCGCGTAGCCAGCAGCAGGCGATCGCTCAAGGTGGCATCGTCCACGGCGCGGGCGAGGGCAATGGCGCCCGCCATCCCCGCGATGAGCACGAGTGCGGCTTCCTGGCGCTCCGGAGGCGTGGTGCCCGGAACGTACTCTGCCAAGTGGCCGACGAACTCCTTCATGGCGGTGGTGAAGGCATGGCGTACTATGTCCGGCTCGCGGGCAATGTCGGCGGCCAGCGCGGGCACGGCGCAGCCCTCGGCCGGATGATCGCGGTGATGGCGGCTGACATAGCGGCGGATGATCTCACTCAGCGGCGCCTGTGGGTTTGCTTCAGCGGCGGCGGCGACAAACTCGCGCTGCGAGTCGGCCAGCCCTTGAGTGGCGGCCTCGGCGACGAGAGCCTCCTTACTGGGAAAGTGGGCGTAGAATCCGCCGTGCGTAAGGCCAGCTGCGCGCATGACGTCGGCGATGGCTACAGGTTCGACGCCGCGCTCGCGGAACGCCTCGGCGGCCGCTTGAATGATGCGAGCGCGCGTGCGTGCTTTGTGGCTAGTGCTGCGTGGCATAGCGGATCACCTGTCTCTCGTGACTGTGAGCTCGGGCTCGAACGGCATGTCGAGGGTGCACTGGCCGAGCGACCACTCGGCCCGCATGGTTGGGAAGGCGCGCCGAAGTAGCCGCAACGCCCGCCGGTTCTCACCCTGAACGAGAGCGATGAATCCGGTAAGTGCACGGCGTCTCGCCTCCGATTGCAGGTGGGCGACAACCGCTTGGCCCAATCCGCGCGACTGCCAGGCATCGGTGAGCAGAACGCCGATCTCGGCCCGTGAGCCTGTGGCCACGCGGTCGAAGCGCGCCACCCCGACGAGGCGGCCGGCCGCCTCGGCGACCAAAGCATAGGAGGCGCATCCGCGAGCGGTGCCCAGCTGTGCCACACGCTCGGCCCACGTGGCGCTCCGGGGCACGGCGATACCAAAGTAGAGATAGCGGGTGGTATCGCTCAGCGTATAGAACAGCTCGCGGAGACGGCGCCCCTCGGCGCCGGCCTCGTGGAGAGAGACCACGGCGCCGTCGGAGAGGCGCACGTTGGTCCTGACTGGCCAAGCTCCATGTGAAGGCACAGCTCGCAAAGCGTTCGGGTGGGTAGGCATCGTATCTCCTGGTGTCAACGTAAATATGATAAATAACATATATATGATGACTGTACTGTCATGTGCTCCGTTTGTCAAGAGGAAGGGGGGATATGAGAGAGGTGCCCAAACAGTACTGAGTCGCCGCCTACTTGAGATCCATGCTCCGGCCGCTGCGTTGCCAATTAGACTATCCGACCGAGTCGAAGGTGAGGACCAGTTTCCCTAGGACACTGCCGCTTTCGAGGGCTCGCTGCGCGTCCGCGGCGAGCTCAAGGGGAAACGTCGCGCCCACGACGACGCGCAGGTCGCCCGCATCAAAGTGCTTCGCCGCCTGTTCAAGGATCGTGCGCTGGCGCTCGCGGTGCTCAGGCCACTTGAAGACCGACGGCGCCGGCATCCAGGTGAACGAGACCCGCAGATTCCGCTGGTGCCACGCCAGGGTCGCTTCCTCGGTCCACGGACTCTCCACGTTCGAGACGAGGTCTCCATAGGGGCGAACGAGGGCGAAACACGCGGTGAACGTCGGGCCGCCAACAGTATCATGGACCACGTCCGCGCCGTCCATCCCTGTCCACTCACGCACCTTTGCCCCGACATCCTCGTGCTGGTAGTGGATGCAGAGTTCCGCACCCAGCGACGCGGCCAGTTCCGCCTTCGGACCCGAGCTCACCGTCGTCGCGACCCGAGCCCCCGCCAACCGGGCAATTTGCACGGACATGTGTCCGACGCCGCCCGCACCAGCCTGAACCAAGACTGCCTGACCCCGTTGAACGCGCGCCCTTTCACGCAGGGCTTCCCAGGCGGTGATGGTGACGAGCGGCGCGGCGGCGGCCTCGACGAACGAGAGGCGACGCGGCTTGCCTGCCACGTAGCGTTCGTCGAGAATCTTGAGTTCAGCATAGGTCCCCGGCGTGGGCCCAAACCCGCCGTCGCAGAAGTAGACCTCGTCGCCTGGGCGCACTCGCGTCACGGCAGGGCCGATGCGCTCGACAACGCCCGCGCCGTCCCATCCAAGGATCGCGGGCAAGTGCCCGCCGATTGTCCCATGCGATCGCAATTTGTAGTCCACAGGATTGATGCCGACGGCGTGTAAACGCACCTGGACGTCATGCTCCCCTGTTATCTCGGGGTCCGGCAACTCCACCAACTGGAGGACATCCGGGCCCCCGACAGCCGTCATCAGGATGGCACGCAAGGATCCACCTCCTAGAACGAGCCGGAGTCATCTCAAATTCAGTTCGGGAGCACACAGCGGAACAGTGTGAACCTCAATCACTCTGGTTGCAGCAAGTGGCGTGCCACCTCATGAACCGGCGGCTCTCGCGGCTCAACTGGTTCCTGGTAGGCACAGCAACAATGGAGTGATTCCGGCTGACAGGGAGGACCTGATCGGCTACTACAGCTCCCTTGTACTGTTACGGAATCGCCTGGTTGCGAACCTTTTGTGACCCTAGCTCGTACTAGGCATCACTATGAGACCCAAGGAGCGAACCGGTGCTTCCTGTGCGTGAGAGAAGCGACGAAGAGTTGATGGCAGCCACAATGGCCGGAGATCAGGTGGCCTTAGCCACGCTGGTGACTCGCCACCATGCTCCTAAGCACGCCTGTCACAAACTCTTGCCCGGTGGTGTCCTATCTATGTCATGCATGGCAGGCAAACCGTTGATCAAAAGACGTTTCACCGGCGACAGAGGAGAAGGATGCGCATGGTGTCGGAGACGAAGAGCAAGCCTCTGGTCGATCCAACCGACGAAGAGACGTTCGAAACCGTTTTTAAGCGCTACTATCCCTTGGTTTATCAGCTCGCCTATCGGTGTACTGGGCAGCGAGAGGAGGCGGACGACATTGCTCAAGAGGCGTTCGTGCGCTTCTTCCGTACCCCGCCTCATGGAACGAGCGATCAAGAGCGACGGGCCTGGCTTTGCCGCGTTACTACCAACCTGGGTCTGAATGCACTGCGCTCCCGGCAGCGCCGCATCTCACATGAGGAGCGGGTCGCAGGGAGCGTCCAGGCACCCGTATCCGAAGATACCGCACGACTGAATCCAGAGCAGCAAGTCCTCGACAATGAGCAGGCGGCTTTCATACGATCGGTTCTAGCCGAGCTCCCAGAGAGGCAGCAAACCTACATCTTACTTCGCAGTATCGGTTTGAGTTATGCGGAAATAGCACAGGCAACCGGTGTCGCACCGGCTTCTGTCGGCTCATTACTGGCCCGTGCTGAACGTGAATTTCGCAGGAGGTATCATGAACGAGCTACAGCCGCCACCAGCATATAGAAATGCATGCCTGGACAGAGGTCTACTGGTGAGCCTGCGTGATGGTGAACTGACTCCTGATGAGACGGAACAAGCCCTGGCTCATCTCGCCGCCTGTCCAGACTGCTCAGCCGACGCACGCAGTCTGCATACCGGCAGCCAGGAGTTATACGACTTACTCTCGCTTTTGGGGCCAGCTTCCGACGAGCTTCCCGACATCGCTACCGCGCTGGCCGCTCTCCAGACCAGGCTCTCGGTGGAGAGAGAGCATGAGCCGACCCGAATGGCGGTAACGCCTTCGGCAGGAAGCACCGTTCGCCGTATCCAGGCCAGAAAGCCGTCGCAGCGCAAGCGCTGGTGGATAGCGGCTGCCGCCGCCGCCGTCCTGATTGCGCTGGTATTTCTGCCACAGGCGAGTGCGCTGGCGAATCAGTTCCTGGGACTGTTCAAGGCGCAAACGTTTCAACCTGTCTCGGTTAATCTCCAGACCTTCCGCAATGGTGTCGGCGAGGATCTGCAAAGCTTCGGAGAGGTAAACATCAATGCTGATAACCTGAGCAGCATAACTCACCCGACGCAGGCGCAGATAGCGCAGGATCTGAACTTCAAGCTGCTGCTGCCCGGTCACCTGCCGCCCGGCGTAGGGCCGGCTGTTCAGTTCTCACTCATTGACAGCGCGAATGGCACATTCACCTTTGACGCGGCCAAGGCACGAGCCTATCTGGCGGAAACCGGACAGGGCAGCGTCTCCATACCGCCTGACCTCGACGGTGCGACCTTCACGATCACTATGGCTCCCGGCGTGATCATCAATTATGGGAAGCAGTGCCAGGCGCAGAGTCAGAATGTGAACGGGTCGATTCCGAGCTTCTCGATTCCGGGTAGCTTCTCCAGCTCATCCTCTGCGGGGCCTACCCCAGCTCCCGCGGCTCACAGCCAGAACGGGACCGGGCCAACTCCAGGTACGGTCCAGAACGGTAGCGGGTCAACCCCAGGTATAGTAGACCTGGGATGCAGCGGTGGCACGCCTTTCTATATCGGCGAGATTCCCAGCCCGGTCATACGGGCGACCGGAAAAGCCTCCTTAGAGGATCTGCGCACTTTCGTCCTCTCCTTGCCCAAACTATCGTCCAGCGCGCGCGTCCTGCTCCAGGATGTGAATCTCACTACCGGTGTGGTGCCTCTGCCCATCCCGCCAGAGATCCAGGCGCAGCAGGTGACGACCCACGGCGCGCACGGAGAGCTGATGGTAGATTCATCCCTGTCTCTCGGCGCGGTGATCTGGCAAACGGGAGGTATCGTGTATATGGTTGCCGGCGCCACCAGCGACAGCGCCCAACTCATGGACAGCGTCAATTCGCTCCATTGACCGGTAGTGTTGGACCAATGGAGGGGGCCGATCGATCAGCAAGTGGAGCAAGGTTCCTGTACGCAAATCGATTATCGGCCCCCTCCACCTCGCTCGTGAGGTGAACGTGGTGATGAGACATCCGTGTGGCGAGCCTATCATAGAAGTCGAGGGCTTGCGTAAGGTCTACCAAAGCCTGGTGGCGGTAGACGATGTCAGCTTCGTCATGTATCGTGGCGAGGCTTTTGGCTTTTTGGGCCCCAATGGCGCCGGAAAAAGTACCATCGTCAAGATGCTCACTGGGCTGGTTGCACCGACGGCAGGCACAGTGCGTATCCTGGGCCAACCGGTCAGCAATCTCGAAATGCGGCGACGCATCGGCTATTTACCGGAACTCCCGACCTTCCATCGCTGGTTATACGCCAAAGAATTCCTGCAGTTTTATGGTCGTCTCTATGGTATGCGGGGCGCGGAGCTGGAGAAGCGCTGCCGCGAAGTCCTGGAACTGGTAGGGCTGGATGGCCGAGAAAACCAGCGACTGAGCACCTTCTCCAAGGGCATGATGCAGCGTATAGGACTGGCGCAGGCAATCCTCAACCGGCCCCAACTGGTTCTGCTAGACGAGCTGGTATCAGGCCTAGACCCCGTCGGTCAGCGAGATATGCGCGACTTGCTGCGACACTTGAAATCCGAGGGCACGGGCATCTTCCTTAACTCCCATCAGCTGGCCGACGTGGAAGCGCTCTGCGACCGGGTAGCCATTATCAACGAGGGTCGCATCCTGAAAGTTGGGGTTCCCGAATCCCTGTTCGACGAAGCTCCGGTCTTCGTGGTGCGGGCCAGTCCAGTCCATCAAGAACTGCTGCATCGCCTCGGCTCCGTAGCACTTGCCGTAGCGCAGGATGAACATGATCCATGCCTGCTCTACGTTGAAGTGCAGAAGGATGAGCAAGCAGCCGATATCGCCGAGGTCGTTCATGCATGCGGCTCGCGTCTTTACAGTTTAGCGCCGCACCATCGGTCGCTGGAACAGCTCTTCTTGCGGACCATCGAGGCGAAGCATCGACGCGCTCCGGCTGAGCTCACGCAGTCATAGATCAAGGGAGAGATGTCCGTCATGGGATTATTACTCATCACTCGCTTTACGCTGCTCGAAGCCATGCGCCGCCGTCTTTTCCTGGCTGTGCTGCTACTCAGCATCGTGATTTTAGCCGCGTTCACGATCCTGCTCCGAGTTGTCGTCAGCGCTTCGTTAAGTAGTGGTGACGGAGGCACGAATACCCAGCTGTTTGTACTTGGCGGAGGCGCTATTATAACCGTGCTGGCAATCTGGATGGTCTACCTGCTCTGCAGCACGCTGACCATCCTTTTCACCGCCAACATGATCTCGGGCGAAGTTGAGGCGGGGACGTTTGCCATCCTCGTGCCCAAGCCACTCCACCGCGTCGAGATCGTCTTAGGAAAGTGGCTGGGCTATGCGCTTATTATTTGCGTCTACACCGGTCTGCTGTTTCTAGGCTTTCTCGCCGTGATCCACTGGCTGACCGGTTACTGGCCCACCGGCGCATTCTTTGCGCTCGGTATGCTCGAATTGGGTATGCTGGTGCTGCTGGGGATCACCACGCTGGGCAGCTCGCTTGTGCCGACAATCGTCAACGGAGCAATTGCGCTGATGTTGTTCATTGGTGCGCCAACGGCCAGCTTTGTCCAGTTTGTTGTGCAAGTCCTCAAACCCGCTTCCTTGCAGACAATACAACCTATCGTTACCGTCATTAACCTGGTGATTCCGACCGATGCGCTCTGGCATGGAGCCTCGTACTTCCTATTACCGCCAACGGCGAGCTTTATTGCGGCCGGCATCTCCGGAAGCACCTTTAATACCCCCTTTACCTCCGGGCAGCCGGTAGCCCCGGCCTTCCTGGTCTGGGCCGCACTCTATTGCATTGCTCTACCAGCACTGGCCGCACTGAGCTTTCAGCACCGAGATTTGTAGTTTTTTCACTCCCACACTGGAATCAACCGGGCGTGAACCTTTTCTGGGGCCGCTATCTTATTGGCCTCCTGGTGGCGCTGGCAGCCGTCTCTTTCAAATTCATGATTCCGTACGACCCTCCCCGAGTCTCGGCCGAGCTGTCTCTACCTCGCGGTACTGCATGCGGACAAAGTCCTGGGTGCCAAGTAACCGCAGGATTCTCCGCTGCGGCGGCGGAAACGCCGGCAGAGCAGCCTGAACCGAAACCGCCTCAGGCCCGTCGAGCGCGTAGACTCGCCTATGCCAGATGAGTGTACAGTGGCCAGCTGCCTGTACATTACGATACCAGTCAACGTCCGGTCCGTAGGTCAAGGCGATCAGGAAGCTGCCGCCGACGTGCTCGACCATGATCGGTGTCTCGTACGTCTTGCCGCTCCGGCGACCAACGTGACGAACTAGCGCAAACGGACCACGCTGAAAATGGGCGAACCGACGTGTCACGTGATTGGTGACGTACTTGTTGAAGGAGCGCATACGGGTCTGCGGCATCTCGCCCTCCTCGATAGGTTATGGCTCTTGCGCCAGTGCGCGCTTGACGATCTCAACGACTGCCTCATCACGTCTGGTACCGATATCGCAACCAGGATCTAATCGCTGAACTGCCTTATCACTCGCTGGCAACTTCGAGTCTGATGTTACCATTGGCGGAGTCTATCTGTGTATGGTTACATCACGTACTTCGAAACTTGGCCGAACCCTGTAATTGTTGCTAATCGCAAAGCCGCACTATTTCGGGAGTTTGCGCTCAGTACGATTGGTAACGCAGGGATAGAACCATTACAGTTCGGCGGTGTGAGGGAACGCTCAAGCTTTATTTATGTGAGAGAGAGGTTGGCACAGCGATGATCACACCGATTCGGCAGCGGGAATTAGTAGAAAGTTATGCTCATCGTCTACGCATGAGACTGCAGCAATTGGCACTGTTTTTTGCCATACAGAGTGGCAGAAACGGCGCCGAGGTCCCCAGTAGTGAGCAGCTAGATCGCCTTGACTTTGAGACGTTCTTTCGACAGTTTGAATTGGATATCTTCACCTATTTATGGAGAATGACAGGTGAGATAGACGCCGCTTACGACCTGAGCCAGGAAACATTTCTCCGCGCCTGGCAACATTATGACAAAATCTCGAATTACGATGAGCCCAGAGCCTGGCTGTTTCGCGTCGCCACCAACCTCGCCATCAATTACCGCCGCCGGCGGACCAATCGAACCAACAGCCCGAACTATAGTCCTGAAAATAAGCAACCAGACAGCGAATCCGATTCGACGGAGTATGTGGTGGAGCAGGACTATGTCCGCCAGGTGCTACTCGCAATCCCCGGTGGACAGCGAGCCGTGTTGGTGCTGCACGATGTATATGGACTCACCTGTGAAGAAATCGCTTCAACGCTCCGAATAACTCTAGCCGCAACTAAAATGAGGCTCTGCCGTGGCCGCGAAGAGTTTCGAGTACGGTATCTGCATCGGGAGGCTTAATCATGGTCAAGAGTCCGAAAGTGGTATGCGAGCATGGCATAACCTCCGATACGTTATCCGCCTGGCATGACAACGACCTGAGCCCGGCGGAAGCACAGAAGATTGGCAAACACGTCAGGACCTGTTCCGCGTGCCGAACGTACCTCGCGGAGATCGATGCGGTGATCTCGGCGCTGCAAGCTCAGCCGGTGCCAGCATTGACTGAAAGCCTCTGGCAGCCTCTACAGGCGCGGAAGTACCACCTTGCGAGACGACCTGCGCTCGCTGTGGGAACGGGCAAACGCTTACTACAAGGCCTGGGAGCGGTGGCGGCAGTCATCCTGTTAATTGTTGGCTTTGCCGAAGTACTCAACCGCAATTCAGGAAGCGGCGGCCCTGCGCCTACTCCCCAGGTTATCAATAATGAGTCGTTGATAGTTGTTGAGTCCAACCTCTCCTTTGGCTCGGTCACTATCGACGGCGCGACTGAAGTAGGCAAGCCGCCATTTTTCATTAATCTACCTTCCGGCGAAGTTACCGTTACGTATGCGGCACCACCCTTTAGGACTGAGAGCTGCTTGGTCTCCTGGGCTGTTCCCAACTCACATCCACCGCTCAATGTACGTGGCGCCAGCTGCTACTCATCTGATAACTTTCCCGAAGTACGAGGTAAGATGAATGGCCAGCCACTGGGCACCTCCAATGCTCTCAACTTTGAGTTCGGTCTGACCGATCTACCGAGCAACCTTCAGTCTACTGCTCTAGACTTCGTCAACCAGGTCGTCACACCAGTCTCTCTGTCTCAAACGGTTCCGCCTGGGCAGTACTATGCGACTGGACTCGACGGGCAGGGCATGATTTTAAGCCGTCAAGCGACCACGTCGCTCAGCGCGCAGGTCTCGGTAGTGCTTCCGACCGCACAAGACCTGGCCTCTCCCATCTCTCAGTGTCCCGTACTTATCTGTGCCTCACAAGGTCTGCCGCTAGAACCAAACAGCACGAAATCCGTCGTCGCAGGTAAGCTCTGGGAAGTCACAATACCTCGGGCAATGAACTGGCAGTTTTCGCTGCCAGGCGGCCAGCTGGTTGGCTCGGAGCATGTGGGCGGGATTCCGTCGGAACTGGGAGTGACTCTGGTTCTGGATAGTCATGAAATGTGGCACCTTGCGCAACCGGCGAACCTACTCGACGAGCTACGTCAGCCGATACCGCAGACTTTCTGTGGCGTGGAAGAGAATGAACTCCAAAGCGCCTTAGCATACCATCACGCGGGAAATCAGTACAGTTTCAATCAACCTAATCTAGGAGTGCCGGCGGGCTGTGAAATCCAGATAACCCAGGACAATGGGCCTTTGATAGGGACGGTGGTGTGGCGCTTTGGCGTGTTGCTGGCCGCTGATGCGAAAACCCAGAGCGTCTACCCCTGGCTTCCGCTTGCCCCGCAAGCTGAGGTGGACGCCGTGAGCTGAGCAGCAACAAAAACGTCCGCCATTGCATTTCGGTTAATGGCAGAACTTCGGGCTTGGATGCTTTCACTGTACATAAGCTTTTAGTTAGAATGGCAGGAATTCAGGGCCTCACACAATATCCACAGTCTGGGCCGACAGTAACTCTCTAGCTAGGAAGAGGAGAAGGACATGGCCTATCCGAACGCAACGAGACGAGAGATCGGGAATGTCCTGTACCCATAAAGAGTGATGGCTAGCTGACTGCATGCGGGCTCATGTAGGCAGGTAGATCATGTTGGCAAGTATCTAACAGCAGGCGGAAGATGCTCTCCTGTTGCCATAAGCATGCCGGAAAATGAGTCGTCAGATAGTTCTTTAAGAGTGAGAGGAGCAGACATAGCAACCTTGGATCGAAACCAATTCGCGGACGAAAGGAACACACGAATATGATGCCCATGACACCCGAGAACGCGCTGTATCTTGCCAAGCAGCGCGCGCAGGACATGCTCCGTGAAGCTGAAGCCGATCGCCTGGTCCGGGAAGCCCGACGCGGATCAGCGGAGTCTCATTCTGCTGTGCGCCTCCTCGCCCCGGTACGCGCCGCACTGGCGGCGATCGCGAGACTAGGCCAGTACGGAGCGCCGGAGCCGGTCAAGCCAGTGGAGAAGGCAGCGAGTGGCGCCCGCATTCCCGTGGCCAAGCCCACCGCAAGTTAAATACGGGGTAGGAGGGCGGGCACCGGGCGCTCCAGCCACTCACTCCGCTCTCCTGCTCTTCTCCTCTCAGTCCGGTACTCAAAGACTCGTCTGCTCTCTGTCACTGCGCCTCTGGTGGTCCACAGCGCGCTCCATCTGGGTGGTACCATGGACCTCGACAGAGTCTTCTTGGGCTTTCTGAGCAGATAGGACGGGTAAAGGGAGCAGGTAGATGGCAACCAATCTCCAGCTAAACGATCAGTTTCCTGACGTCGAACTACTCGATCATCAAAACGAACTAGTGCGACTGTCTCACCTGACCAGACCCAGTTCCCTCGATCAGCGCCTGGGATTCGTCGACGGCTATCCGCTAATCCTGGTCTTTTTCCGAGGATTCTTCTGTCCACGCGACCAGCAGCAGATGCGCTTGCTTCTCCAGTTTCACGACGAGCTGGCGGTAAACTACGGCAAACTGGCCGCAGTAAGCGTCGATACGCCGCTGGTGAATGCCGCTTTTCGTGCCGGGCTTGGCGCTCAGTGGCCGTTTTTCTCGGACGAGCCGCGAACCGTGATCAAGCGCATCGCGATTCTCGACGAGACAGAGGGAGAGTATGCCTATCGAGCGCAACCCTACACCTTTGTGTTGCACCCGGATTTGCGCATCCACCGTATCTACAATGGTTGGTTCTTTGTTGGGAGGCCTACACTGGAGGAACTGCGGCAGGATCTGCGCGCGATCATGCAGACGAGGACTGACTACCAGTACGAAGCCTATGATACGGCTGCGGTGCGCCAGATTCGGATACCCCAGCAAGAATGGGCTCAAGGAGCGCCGCCCCTAGGTGCAAGCGGACTGCCGGTTGCCCATGGGATTGTCAGCTGGTTCGATACCAAAGCTGGCGTCGGTGAGATCGCACCTGATGGGTCGCGAGAGCAGGTTTTCTTCCATTTTACGGCAATACCAGGGCAAGGATATCGTGTCCTCCAGCCGGGCACACCGGTGCAGTTTGAGATAGTCGAGAACGAAATCGGCGTGAGCGCACGTAATATCCAGCGCTACCAAGGATAGAGAGACTCCAAATGACCGGTTGATTGTGCTGTGGGCATCCACCGATTTGACACAAGGTCCAGGACGTCTCCTACCGGTCAGCCAAGCATCCCATAGGCGATGTGGATGGGACGGATACATTGGCTCACAGGCCGGTCTACCTCGATGCGGGCCGCCTGAAGCGCCTGATCAAACTCACGCGAAGTAGTGATCTGCTGGGCGGTGATGAGCGCACGCAGACTCTCGAGCATGCCGAAGGTGTCGGCGGCCAGCATCTGGCCGACGCGGCCACCATATGCACCCAGTGGCAACGCCACGCTGCGGACGACGACCTCTCGCAGTCGGGCGGCATGCAGCAAGTCACCCAATTTTGCGCAGCGCGTGAGATCAATCCCGCGCCGCTCCGCAACTTCGCCTACCCAAGTGTTGAGGACCCGCATAGCAGTGCCGCCATCCTGCGCCAGGCCCCATTCGACTAGCTCGATCCAGCCACCAGGGCATACCACGCGGACGATCTCTCCGATGAGAGGAAGCCACCGCCCGGCGGGGATCGCCATAGCGAGCTGGCGCATGTGCACGAAGGCAACGCTCGCGGCCGAGAAGGGCAATGTCTCGAATACATTGGCCGCAACAAAATGCAGATTGACCGGCTGGTGCGCTCCTATGGCGCGCAGGCGGTCGGCAGGGGAGAGAATATCCTGGCCGATCACAATGGCGGCTGGAAAGCTGCTCGCCATCTCGGCTACCCAGCGACCCGTGCCGCAGCCTAGATCGAGTATGGTGGTCGGTTGATCGATTGGTGCGGCGAAGTTGCCACGCAATGCGGTACGGAGCGCGTAGTGTTCGAGGTCGAGGCGCTTGTACTCCTGGTCGTCTTTGGGCAGAAGATCTGGCACATCGGCGAGATAGCGGCGGTTGCCAAGCATGAGATAGTGTCGGCCTTCGTTTGTGGTGACCTCGACCGTGCCACTCCCCGCGGTGTCGGTGCCACCCAGGAGCACAAAGCCCTCTCCCTGGCCGAGCGATGCATCCGCCATCGCGCCAGGGAGAAATAACGCGCCCGCGTCCTCGTCGTCCGCGGAGCGGTCGCCATCAGGCCCGTCTCGTGGGCCCTGCTGGAACCACTTCATCATCGTATGCCTCCTGTGCGTCTTGGCGCCAGCCGGTGCGTCTCGCCGTCAGCCGAGCAGAGTACATCCCGGCAGTCGGCCCATCACGGGGAGATAATGTCGAGGCGCCTGCCGCGGGTCGGCGGTCCAAACTGCGCCAGCAACGCCGCGATGAGCATGCAGAGGCTGATGGCCAGGAAGGCCGTGAGCGCCCCGTACTGCGGAAGCAAGGGGGCGAGGATAAAGACGCCGATGCCTCCGCCGATGTGACCCAGGCCGTCTACCAGGGCGAAGCCGGTCGCGCGTGCGCGCGTGGGAAAGCTCTCGCTGGTCCAAGCATAGGTGGGACCAAGCCACAGCAGGCCAAAGTTGATGATGAATGCACCACCGAAAGCGGCGATGGCGGCGATCTGGCCGGAAGCTTGTTGATTGGTAATTGCGATCACCAGTCCGCCGGTGAGCGTGAGCAGCGCGCCGATAGGTAGCCAGACGTTGCGCTCCAATCGCTCACCTAAGAAATAAGCGGCGATGCAACCGAACAGAAAGCCACTGGCGCCGAGTGTGGAAATCAACCCGGCCTCAGAAGGATTATACCCCAACGAGGCAAGCGTAGACGACAATCCCGCCGTAAACCAGTAGACGGTGACGTAGCAAAGCAGCCAGACACTGAGTAGCACGAGGACTCGCTTGAGGTACCGCGGATTGCGGATTACCGAGAAGAATGGCAGTTCAGAGCTGGCAGAACGCACCGGTACCTCGTCGAGTGCCATCGGCAAGCGACCCACCAGCTGGGTGGCACGGCGCTCCATGCTGCGCACTACCGTGTCGGCTTCTTGGATGCGTCCGCCCGCGACCAGCCAGCGCGGGGATTCTGGTAATTGGGTACGCACAAGCACGCCGACCACCGCCAGCAGGGCGCCGATGCCATAGACAATGCGCCAGCCGTCACCCTGGAGCTGCGCACCGGCCTGGGCGAAGGGGAGGCCAAAGGGGAAAGCGGCTGGCGGAGTGGCGAGCACGAGGGAGCTCCAGAAACCTGCCACGGAGCCGACGGCAGCAAGAATCAGAATGAGCGTGATGTAGCGGGCACGGCCGGTGCGCGGTGCGACTTCATTGACGTAGGTGCTGACCACAGCAATGTCGGCACCGATTCCCAGGCCGGTGATCGCCCGTCCGAGGGTGAAGGTGAGAGCGCTGGCGGCGAACGCGGTGAAGAGCGAGCCCAGGCCAGTCACGACCAACGTGACCAGCATCAAATCGCGGCGGCCAAATCGATCGGCGAGCGGGCCGAAGACCAGCGCCCCGATGACATAGCACGCGAGGTTGACCAGAACGGGAAGACCAATGAAGCGCACGGCATCAGTCGGCGCATGGCAGCCCGCGATGATCTGCACACAGGTCTGGATGAACGAGACGTTGAGGTCAGTGATGTCAAAGAAGGTAAAGAGCGAGCCTATGCCGATGATCAACACAAAGAAGTACGGCAGTGACCACACCTGGATGCGATCCTGCCGTGCGATGATGCTGCTGGGGCTGGGAATGGTGGAATAGCCCGGGCGCATGTCGGATGGAATTAGGCGTGGTGGTCCCGGCATCCGGGGACGCGCGGGGTTCTGCATGCCGGGATAGGCCGGGTGCTGTGAGGATTGGCCAGGGTATCGCCACGACATGATGACCTGCCTCTCTATTTTGCGACAAGAGGAGACCTCAGTCCCGGTCTCTCGCTTCCAAAGATACACCGAACACTGTCTGGCTACAAGATACAACGAGCATTCACGTGCAATTGGATAGCGCTACCAGGCAGCAGGATCTCTTTGCGATTGAGAGCAGCCAGAACCAGGAAGTTCGACTCCGCCTTTTGTTCGAGAATCCATGCTGTAGTTTGCTACGATGGCGACTAACAAAGACGCACGCCTGATCGCCTACAGACGGTTGCCATTCTGGTTTGGCAAGCTCACGCTATTATGCAATAAAAGTGCTAAAAGATAGCTGACGAGCTATGAAAGTGCCCACACCTGCGCCCCAGCTTGAGGTCGCGCGCTCACTGGCAGCCCAACGCGGCGTGACAAACGTCCGGTTCGAGGTCGCCGCCATCCCCTTGCAGGCGTTGAAAGCGATGAAGCGGGTCGTTATGTCCGCCATCTGCGCCACCTCCTCTTGGAGGCCGAGTGTATCAGGACCGAGGGACACGCCGTCGCAGCCGAGTACTATGGGAGCCTCGAGGAGACGCGCCGGTTCGACGAACTTAATTGTCTGCGTACAAATGGGTATACAGAAACAATTAAGTTCGTCACGGGACGATACTAAGCTGGGATAGAGGCACCATAGGGCTCTTACGTTGTTGTCGAAAGATGCCGCGGTGCGATCGAACGTCGCATCATCGAAAGCCCACTTCGGTGAGGCGAGCTTCCAGATGAGTTTGTTAAAATCGTGCCGGTACTTGTCGTAGCCGGCTCGGCCGCGTGCGGTGGCGAAATAGAACTGGTACCACCAGGTGAGCTCAGCCGGTGGCGGCAACGGCATCTGGTTGGCTTCCTGGCTGCCGATCAGATACCCGCTCACGGAGACGAGCCCTGTGCAGCGTTCTGGCCAGAGTGCGGCGATGACATTGGCCGTCCGTGCTCCCCAATCAAAACCGGCGAGGATGGCCCGCTCGAGCTTGAGCGCGTCCATGAGGGCGACAATGTCGACGGCAACGACGGATTGCTGGCCGTTGCGGCTGGACGAGCAAAGCCAACCGGCCCAAGCATGGGTTGCTGTTTGTCTGCGGGCAGTGCCACTATAGTCTGCATGCCGATCTGGTGGGTGCGCGGAATATTGCGCTCCGAACGCTGCTGGTCCGGCAAGACTGGGTCAGCACGGGGCAGTTGTCAGGTGCCCCCGATGTGACGGACACTGAAGCCAAAGCTGCACGCCTGTCTCGGTATGCGGAATTGTGGTGGAGTCTGGTCACAAGCTCATCCCCTGGAAGGCGGGTGAGTATCTGACCAAATCTCAGTTCAACCCATTCAAGTGACTCTAATCGACGGAGTAATGGGCGGGCGCGGAAGCGAGTTTCACCGGCTTCATACTGCCCGAGATAGGTCGCGCCAGCGTGGCTGGGATTCCAGCAGAAGATGATGCAGTGCTTGATCGAGTCTAGGATACTGAAACGGGAACCTTGCCTCTACTAAGAGCTGGGGCACCAGGTGTTGGCTGTCCAGAACCACAGTCGACAGCTCGCCCAGCACGAGACGCAGGACAGTTGCCGGCAGCGGGACTAGACCGAATCGATGGAGCACACGCTGCGTAGCGCACAGAAATTCCCGGTTCGTCACCGCTTCTGGGGAGCAGACATTAAATGGTCCGGACAGAGTCCGATGCTCCAGCAGGAAGCAGATCGCCCTGGCCGCATCCTCCGCATGTACCCAGGGAATCCACTGGTCTCCATCGCCCAGCCGACTGCCTAGCGCTTCTGCGAAGCGCCGGAGTGGAGGGAAGGCCCCGGCGTGTGTGTCTAGGACGAGACCAGTCCGGAGAACACATCGTCTCGTCCTGGCTGTGGCAATGGAAGCCTCCCATGCTCGAGCGACCTCCGCTCGGAAGCCCTGGCCAGGTGAACTCGACTCGGTCAGCAGTTCCTGCCCGCGATCGCCGTAATATCCGGCGGCTGAGGCTTGCACCAGCACATCGGGCGGACCATACTTTTCCATTGCCTTCATGACTGCCTCCCCAGCCTGCAGACGACTCTCCAACATTCGTGCCCGGTAGCTCTTTGTCCAGCGCCAATGGGCTGGACTCGCACCAGCCAGATTGACGATGGCACTGTCCGGACGAATGAATTCTCCCCATCCATGGTCGGTTCGGGCATCCCAGCCGATACTCTTGACGTGTGCCAATCCCAGTTGACCGAACATATGAGCTGCCCGAGTAGGATCACGGCTGAGCACAATGATCTCATACCCCTTCCGAGCCAGCGTCTGAGTAAGCCATTTCCCAATGAGTCCGGTGCCACCGGTAATAATCACGCACACGTCTCACCCCTCCCGCTGACCTACTCTAATCCGCCAGCCAAGCAGTCCGCAGAGACTTAAGACGAGCGCATTTATCCACCCGTGCACAACGATCATTTGGGAGATAGTGATCATCCAGGCTCCAGTTACGGCGCCCACAGCATAGGCTCCGGCAGCTAGCATGGTGAAGAAGACCGCTGTGCCCGAAACGAATAACAATCCTTGTGCGACTCGAGAACTCGTGGCTGGAATAATGAACCACAGGCTAAGCACGGCTATCAGCATGAGACTGAGCGCCAATAGTACAGTCGCGGCCGACACCAGGTCCTGGTTGCCGGTCAGTTGCGCCAACGTTCTCCCCGCGGCCACCAGCAGCGGTTCAAGAAGTAGACCAATCGCGGCGACCTGATAGAGTCTCCATGGAACTGCCGTCTTGATCGCAAAGCCCGTCTGGCCGATGAGGCCCGTCATAACCAGGGCAGCCAGGGGGATGTAGTGAAAATGGATGGCGGTGAGAAGCACAATATCGGGAGAGAAGCCAAGCGGCTGCAATCCCAGTCGTGCAACTACCAACCATGCGCCTCCTATGGGGAGATAGATAAGCGCTACTGCCAGGCAGATATCGGCTACAGTAGCTTCTCTGACTGATCCAAGTCGTCCCACACCTTGAACCGCGATGAGGCAGGTAAAGAGGAGCCACCCGGTAGCAGCGGCAGCAGCAATCGGACCGGTACTGAGCAGGACGGTTACACCGCCGATGAGTGCCGCAAAGGGTTGCAGAATGACGATCAGTCGCTGCCAACCACGAAGCCAATCGTGCTGCGGCGTGGGAGTCGCTGCCAGCGGGACAGCGAGTGGGGTGATGACCCAGAGCGCGAGGAGAATGATCAGATCTAGGGCAGTCAGCTGTACCCATCCAAAGAAGTTAATCACTGCGAGCAACGCCCAGGCGCAGGCTCCAAGACCGATACTGCTCCGATTCCACCACGTCAGATCGCTGCTTGTGAGAGACATAGTTGACCTCCATTTCGAGGCAATGCCGCAGAACACGTGATGATACCGGGCGCATCAGCTTTCTGCTATTGTGATGGCTTGCCCACCAACGAGGTAAGCCAATAAATGAACAGCGTTCACTATTGTTTTTACTATAGCAAATGCGCTATTCTGCTGTCAAGACCGCGAGCACTCGGGGAGGAAATCTGTGCAGGTGAGAACGTGAGATGACGGAATCGTCACTGCCCACTCAGCTAACGCCGAAGGCGGCATCAACCCGACAGCGCATCCTGGACACTGCGCTCCGCCTGTTTGCTACCAAGGGCTACGAAGGTACGAGTATGCGCGACATTGCGGCGACGGCTGGGTGCTCTCTCGGGCTCGCATACCGCTACTTTGCGAGCAAAGAGGAGATGGTCCTCGAGTTGTACCTGTGGTTAGTTGCCCAGCTAGAAGATGAGGTGCGCCAATTACCTGCCGCGTCAATTGCCGACCGCTTTCGCCACCTGATGAGCGCACTGCTTGTGGAGATGGCGCCGCACCGACTCACGCTGGTGGCCCTGTCTGGAGCAGCCCTGAATCCCCTCTCGCGGGCGGGAGTCTTTGGTGCCGAGGGGGCAGAGGTGCGGCGTCGCGCCCGAAGAGCATATCTCACTCTGGTTGCTGAGGCTAAGGATGCGCCACGCTCGGCACAGGTGGAGACGCTGGCTACCCTACTTTACGGTGTGCAACTGGCTCTAGTGCTGTTCTGGCTTCAGGATCTGAGCAGTCAGACACACAAAACGACCGAGCTGCTTGAGTTCATTCACGAGGTGCTCGGTCGTCTGCGCCCGCTCCTCCGTGTGCCTTGGATCGCTCAAGCGCTGGCGCGCTTTGTTGAAATTACTGGTCCAATGCTGGGGCGAGATGACCAGAGTGGTCCGCTTACCTAGAAACAGCAATAAACGCGACTTCTTTCAAAATCTGCAGCGACGATTGAGAGTGGAAGAATCATGGATACTTCTAGAGGCCGACTCGTTTTGGGCCCTTACGATTGGTACTCTAAACGCTAGCATAACAGAAGTATCCTGTCGTACAGCACGCCGCGAATTCTTGCGGGGGTCGCGGACTTTTTCGCACGTTCATACAGAAATCACAACATGGAAATCACAGCAAAAGCTGAATAGGAGACGAGCGCAAATCTAACACGAATCTAACAGGTCTCGTACGCGTTTCTAATACCTCATGTGGCATTATTAGTCTGGTAGATTATGTAAATCCTTGCTTGCCTCACGTATGAGCGTCGTGCGCTCGCGCAAGCTCACTCGGCCAGACAGCCTTGACGTGACGCAGGAGGAGCGCCGAGACTGAAACGACCAAGAACAATAGAGCAGAGGCAGGGCAAAGCAAACGCGCCTACCAGAGCTACTAGGAGGAACAAAGGCATGGCTAGCAAGATTCGGCCTGTAGGAGATCGCGTGGTCGTTAGGCCCGCACAGAAGGAAGAAGTCACCAAGAGTGGCATCGTCATTCCTGATACGGCCAAGGAGAAGCCCCAGGAGGGCACCATCATCGCGGTGGGCGCTGGCAAGTTTAACGACAAAGGTGACCGCACTCCACTCGAGGTCAAAGAGGGCGACCGGGTGCTCTTCGCCAAGTACGGCGGCACCGAGTTCAAGTATGAGGATGAAGACCTACTCGTTCTCCGCGAGTCGGACATCCTGGCAGTCCTCAC
>JBKQTH010000261.1:0-8319 GCA_052143275.1 Ktedonobacterales bacterium
TCATGGCGCTCGTTGTGGCTGCGAACGCCGCTGAGTATGAGCAGATTGCCCACTCTCTTCAGCCATTCTATCGCATGCTCAAAGCGACCAGTATCGCAGAAGCAACGATGCATCTGCGGCAGTTGCAGCCGGCAGTTGTAGTACTTGATCCTGATTTACCAGACGGAGATGGCATGGATTGGTTGCGCCATCTTCGGTCCAATCCGGCAACACGGAACTTAGTCGTCGCCTGCGTGACACACCGCTCGACCGTTCGCGATAAAGTGAGTGGCTTCATAGCTGGAGCTGATGACTACGTGATTTATCCTATTGATCTTGAGGCATTTGGATCTCGAGTAACGCTCTTGGCACGTGTTGGACGGCAGTCAGTGTGGAAGCGGTGAGACAGTCGCGAAAGCAGCGGTCGCTTGCCCGTGGGCAACCGCCGTCGAAGTTAGAGCGGCTCTTGCGCCCGGGCTCGCTCGTACGAGTTCATAGCACACTGGCACAATCAAAGTATGAAAGCTTCCTCTTCACATGTCACGATTGTAGGTCAGGCATGAATCAGGTTAACAATACTGTACTGGTCATAGACGACAACGTCGAGTTACTTCAGTTGGTCACTGATACGCTGCAGATGCTTGGAGGATTCAAGGTAGCATGCGCAGAGGATGGGGCAAAAGGACTCGAACTTTATTTCGAGATTCGTCCTATCTGCGTGATCATTGATATTATGATGCCTGGTCTCGATGGCTACCAATTGGTCAAGGCCCTGCGCGGAGATCCGGATTCCGCCGGAACACCCTTGATCCTACTGACAGCATTGGCTCAGGACTGGAACCGATTTGCCGGCTTCGTCGTCGGCGCAGATCAGTATTTGGTCAAACCGGTCACACCCCGAGAGCTTGTTGCTGCCGTCCACCAAGCGATCACCGTGAGTGACACCGAACGGCGAGAGCGACTACAGTCGATGCTCGACGAGGATATACCAGAAAGGTAGACCTGCAGGATGATCGAATGCCTCACTCCCCTCTCTGGATCAATTCACTGGCACGGCTATCTTACTCTCGCTTGCCATCATCTGTATACTCTAGTCAGGTAACGTTATGCCGAGCGGCGAATGGGCTGAGAAGCATCGGCTCAGAGCGGCGTTTTCGCCGCCAGCGCGAAGTGGCCCGACGCTCGGTCGTTTTGGTAGAACGGAGAAATCGGTATGAAGCTTATCGGCAGGCTGGGAGCTCTGATCGTTGGCATTATCGGCTTCATCGTGGGAGTCATCATCGACGCGGTGAACTCCACGGTCGCCCATCTATTCCAGCCAGGCAATTCTACCCACGGATTCATTGTGCTGGTTTTCTTGATCGTCGGTCTGCTCGGCTCCTTGATCGCGCTCTTTGCGCCTCGTGCATCCGGGGTGTTGCTGGTAATTTCGGCCATAGGAGTCGTTATCTTTGTCTTCCCGCTAGGTATCATACCAGCGGCCATACTGCTGATCGCCGCATTGCTTGCCTTCATAGACCAGGGTAAAGTAACGATCTAGCGTCCTGGTACACCAGGCAGGTAGCCAGCCTGGATCTACCCGCTAACTAGACGTCGGAGTCCTTCTCCCGACCTTGTCCACCGGCCAGGTCGGGATGTTGGCACTTGCTTGCGGCGCGTGCCAGAATTTCCTCAACCACCTCGGTCTTGGCATCGGCATAGTTCTGTGTGTATTTCCACTTCCTACAGGCAAGCTCCCGCTTGGTTTGCCCGTAGAGCCAGCGATCGGCGGCGTCACTGCGCAGCCAGTCGCGAAAGAGCAGCATGCGATCGATCTCTCGGCAGCCGGGCGAGAAGACATGTAGATTGATGGCGGTATCCGGCCCATTTAACATCCGGTGCTCGTACCAGTCCGGCTCCCAAATGCGGAGCACGTACCCAGCCTTTTCCAGCGATGGGACATAAGCTGGCTCATCCGCCGAGCTGGCTACAACTAGCAATAAATCGATTCTGGGCTTAGCTACTAGTTCCGGCACTGAGGTCGAGCCCACGTGTTCGATGAGGAGTACTCGGTCGCCAAGCGCCGCCTGTATCCGCTCCTTCTCCCGCTGGAAGAGCCGAGGCCACTCGGGATCGTACTCCACAATTTCGATCACGCCATCCAGAGGTTTAAGCTCTCCAATCGTGGCTTTCTGGATCTGCTCGCCGGTGCTGGGCACAAACTTGAGCTTCTTTTCAGCGCCAGCCATAGTCGATCTTCTTTCTTACCTTATTCATCTCTCGCTCCGCCACTTTCCTTGTACTTCGCTTTGACCTCCGGATCCATAGCCAGAGGTAGCTTTAGCTTACCACTACCTCCAACCCACTAGGAGTAATCGCGAGTCATCCATGTGCCGTTCTCGGCAAGCGCAACTCTTGTGTACCGGGAAATGTTGAGCAGTATTCCTATGGCGGCAAGCGTACTAATTAGCGAGGAGCCACCAAAGCTAATCAGGGGAAGCGGCACACCGGTGTACGGTATGAGATCGGCGACCGAGCCGATATTGATGGCCGCCTGGACAACAATCCAGCAGGTAATGCCACCGGCCAGAAGACACCCAAATGTGTCACTGGCGTGGCGAGCGATCTGCAAGCCACGATAGGCGATGATCGCAAACAGGAGTATGATCGCCACACAGCCAAGCAGCCCAAGTTCCTCACCAGTGACCGCAAAAATTCCATCAGTAAAGGGATTGGGGAGATACCCGGCCTTCTGAATACTGTCGCCAAGACCACGGCCGGTTATGCCGCCACTGCCAAGGGAGATCAGTCCTTGACAGAGCTGGTAAGAGGCGCTGCCGCCACAGCTGGGTGGCAACGGATGGAGAAAGGCCAGAAATCGTTCGCGCCGAAAACTGGTGGCAAGTATGATGACCAGGTAAGAAAGCATGCCAAATGCCAGGGCTGCGAGCAGATGAGCAAGCCTCGCACCGGCGGCATAAAACATCGCCAACGCCGTCAGAGCCACTACCAGGGAAGTGCCCACGTCGTTCTCTAATACTATGCAGATAAGAATGGTGCATAGCAGAAAGGCAAATGGCACCAATCCCTCGGAGGTAGACTGGACCCGCTTACCTCGACGCGCCAGCCAGTGCGCAATATAGATCACGGCTATCAGCTTAATCAATTCACTCGGCTGGAACGAGAAGGCTCCAAGCGAGAGCCAACGCTGGCCGCCAGATATGCTGGTTCCAAACAAGAGCACGGCGATGAGCAGGAGGAATCCAACGCCTAGTCCGGGTAGCGCCACCAACCGCCATCGATGGTAGTCTATCGATAGAGTGAAGACAAGGGCGCCTGCCCCCAGAAGCATCCAGACCACCTGGTGTCGAAACCAGTATGCGGGGTCACCGGGGGTTGCGAATTGGCTGGCGCTGTACATCATTACCAGACCTACGACAAGCAACCCGACAATCGTCAGAATCAACCAGTAGTCGGGTGGATTTGGGCGGCGGGCCTGCCTAAGTCGCCTGGAGAGCGGTGAGTGAGACTCCAGGTCGGAAGGCCTGGTCAGTCTGGGTAAGTCACCAAGCTCAGGTAAGACGGTTGGACTATACCTAGCGGGCGCACGCCTGAGACGGGGAGGCTGTGCCACGCCTACCCGGCCACGAGCCGCCACGGAATCTGGCCACCGCCGAGACTGGCCAGGGACGCTGCCCATTGTTTCGCTCCTCTCGTCCAGCCTAGTGCGTTCTTCTCCCCTGCTGCCGGTGGCCATGAGAGTAGCTGGGTCAGGTACACTTGAGGTACATTGATTGCCACTACTGCCAGCCGCTACCGGCAGTTAAACGCACGAGGTATGCCAGGAAGAAAGGAAGAAAGGAAGAAGATTCTGGGAGTAGGCTCATCAGGTGATGGTTTAGGTATGGTATAAAATGCGGGTACGATCGTCTCCACCGAGTGGAGGATACTATGACCAGAGCTGCTCACGACGCGGACAGTAAGGGAGCCGGGCAAGATCAGACTACAGCTATAGATTCCGGCTACGACCCGCCCAGGGAGCAGGCGGTGGAGTCGCCATCTATAGCGCTGTCATGGCGGCGTTGCCATGAACGCGGCCAGCGCCGCGATCTGGAGCAACCACTTCGGCTTCCCGCTCTGGAGGGCCATGCATCAGCGCCCGTCTCCGATCTCACCAATCAGCTGGCTTCGCTACGTCCGGCAATGGAGGATGTATATCAGTTTAGCGAAGGATCACCCTGCGTAATAGGCTTCTGCGACGCCAGTGCACGTCTGTTGGAATTGATAGGTGATCGAGAACTACTAGCTGCAATGAGCCAGATTGGTCTGGATACCGGCTCATGCTGGAGCGAGGAGTGCGCCGGCACCAATGGCGTGGGGCTTGCGCTTCTCGAGTCCTTCCCCACTCAGGTCGACGGCGGTTTGCACTACTGTAAGTTCTTTGCGCCGTACTGCACCTCGGCGGCTCCGGTTTATGACTCGCTTGGCGGTCTGGTCGGCGCTCTCGTGGCGGTAACCCAAAGCGCCCACTCTCATGCCCATACATTGGGCATGGTGAGCGCTGCTGCCAGCGCTCTGACCACCGAGCTGCGTATGAATCTCTGGTTTGCCAGCGCCAATGAGCTACTCTCAGAGATGAATGCCATTCTGCACACCCTTTCTGAAGGCATTCTGCTGCTTCAGGCCGACGCCACCATCTCACAAATGAATGCGCGTGCCGGGCATCTCCTTGGTCTGGCGCCGGGTCGCGTGGCAGGACGGAGACTGGCGGATGTGGTAGAGGTGCCCAGTATACTGTCGGAGGCACTGCGTCTGGGACGTGAGCTACACGATGAGGAGATCACCTTCCATGGGCGGGGCGAGCGAATCGCCTGCCTGTGCACGCTGCGCGCCATTGTACCCCTGGCTTCGCTGGCACCCATGGCTACTTCGGGTAGTGGAGTCGACGGCGCTGAGTCCTGGCGAAATCTTGGGCAAACCGGGACCAGCCTGAGTGTGACGCCGCATACTACAGCGCGAGGATTTGTGCTGACATTACGCAGCATCGAACGGGTACAACGGCTGGTGCATCGCATGAGCGGAGCTCATGCATTGATGCGGTTCGAAAACATTGTGGGGCAGAGTCCTCAGCTGCATGAGGCAGTACGTCTCGCCCGGATCGCTGCCGAGAGCCATTCAACCGTGTTACTACACGGCGAGACTGGTACTGGCAAGGAGGTTTTTGCCCAGAGCATTCATAACGGCAGCGCACGCGCCACAGGACCTTTCGTGGCGATCAACTGCGCAGCCATTCCACGCGAGCTCATCAGTAGTGAACTCTTTGGCTACGAGGGAGGCGCCTTCACCGGCGCCGACCGCCACGGGCGTCCCGGTAAGTTTGAGCTGGCCAATGGCGGTACCCTCTTTCTTGACGAAATTGGAGATATGCCGCGCGACTTACAGACCAGCCTTCTGCGCGCCATAGAGACCCACTCAGTAGTACGTATTGGCGGCCAGCAAGTCACCTCAGTGGATGTGCGAATCATTGCCGCTACACATAAGGACCTGGCCGAGGAGGTAGCGCTAGGTACGTTCCGTTCCGACCTCTTTTTCCGGCTCAACGTATTTCCCATCGAAGTGCCGGCACTACGCGACCGTAGCGGTGATGTGGAATTATTGTTACGTTATGTATTGCAGCGACTCAGTACCAGGCTGAACCAGACACTGGGCATCGAGACCCAGGCACTGGTAGCCCTGGAAGCCTATGACTGGCCTGGCAATGTCCGAGAACTAGAGAATGTCATCGAGCGGGCAGTCTACATTTGTGAGCGCGGAGTCATTGCCTATACGGACTTACCCTCTAAAGTCCAGGGGGCCATTCTGCAGTCCGCTCGCTACCCGAGCGTCTCCAGTGCTGCCGTACTTCGGAGCGCACGGGTTGCCACCACCGCAGTGTTGCCGCTTGACGAGAAACCAAAAGGAAACTTGCGCTATGAGAGTGAGACCGCAGAGGCCAACCATATAGTACGCGTGCTACGTACCTACCAAGGCGACGTTGCCGCCGCCGCTGCCGCACTGGGTATCAGCCGGACAACTCTCTGGCGCAAGAAGCGCCGCTATCACCTCTAGCCGGCTTTGCATCTCGTTGCATGTGTGCAACGAGATGCAAGTATGAAACATAACGTTGCACTGTTGCAACAGGATGACTGGGCGGCAGCGGGAACAAAGACGGATTTTACCGCTGACGTACTCTAGAATTTTCCAGATAAAAGCCCCACAAATTCACCTTTCGCAACCAGTCGCAGCGCCGAGATTTCTTTGCTTGATAGCCCATTCTCAAAAATCGGCACAGTTCCTGCATTTAACCTGAATCTTCACTAGACCCCATTTGTAGTTGGTGAACGGCAACAGGGTGCTGCTATTCCTGGTTGCTTCCTACCAAGCGGACTTTTGTATTCTCCAGGTCGCTAGGCAACCTAAATAGTCAAGAAAGGAGTGGTGAAAGGGGCCAAGCTCTAGAGGCTTACCTGATGAGTACCCAATGATGGGTCAAGCACTAATGAGGCTACAGCGCGGAAGCTTCAATTGTGGGCCACTGTTTGGTCCTACGTCGCAGTCGAACCGATCCCTCTCCGCCTGTGGCATCTATCCTCGTTTGATACAACACATCAGTGTTTGCTACCAGTTCGTGCTCGTAATTGGTAGCAGGAGGAACAAGATGCAGAACCAACCAACTCTACTACAGAAGCTTTTAGCCGAGGCACTGGGTACCGCGTTACTGACCTTGATCGGCGCCGGCTCTGTCACCGCCACACTGACCATCTCAGGCAGCTCAGGTGCCAAATTCTCTGAGGCAGATTTAGGTGTTATTTCGTTCGCCTTTGCGTTTATCATCATGGCGATGATCTTCGCAATTGGGAAAATCTCCGGCTGTCACATCAACCCGGCGGTAACGATTGCACTGGCGCTTACCGGACGCGTAGATTGGCTCACCGGCGTCGCCTACATAGTTGCCCAATTCGTCGGCGCCGTTGTCGGAGCGCTGGGCATCGTCGCCATGTTTGGCACCACAGCTGCATCCGGCAGCATACTCGGTACCACCCATTTCGGCTCCCCGGTTACCGCGGTTCAGGCCATAGTGGCTGAGGCCATCGGCACCTTCATTCTGGTCTTCACCATTTACGGAGTTGCCGTCGACCCTAGAGCCCCCGCCGGTTGGGCTGCGCTAGGTATCGGCCTGATCGTGGCCGGCATTATCTTTGTTGTCGGCCCGATTAGCGGTGCCGCACTGAATCCGGCACGCGCCTTTGGCACCACCTTCGTCCAGGCCATCTTTGGCGGCACAAACTACTTTGACCAGTACTACGTCTATATCATCGGACCAGTAGTTGGTGGCGCGCTCGGCGCCATCGTCTACGATCTCTTGGTACAGCCTAAAGCCGTGCCCGTGCCCAGCGAGGTTCCAATCGATCAAACTAAAGAGATAGTGGCGTAGTAGCGCGGTAGCGGCGATTGTAAGCTGCTACCGGACCAGTGTGGGTAGCGGCCACATGCCGATATGGGTGGATTTCCAACAACCTGTCAAAGGAGACTCTAGCGTGAAGAAGCTGATTAATAGTCCCGAGACCGTTGTTCAGGATGAGCTTGCCGGTCTTCAAGCGGCTCACCCCGACCTATTGCGGGTCGACTTTGCGAATCAAATTATCGTACGTGCGGATGCGCCAGTCGTAGGCAAAGTTGGCCTGGTATCAGGCGGCGGCAGCGGCCACGAACCCATGCATGGCGGCTTTGTGGGCCGCGGCATGCTCGATGCCGCCTGCCCGGGAGCCGTATTTACGTCGCCCGTTCCTGACCAGATGCTGGCAGCCACCCGTGCTGTTAACGGTGGAGCTGGAGTGCTCCACATCGTCAAGAATTATACCGGTGATGTACTCAACTTTGAGATGGCCGCCGAACTGGCGCAAGCCGATGGCGTTCAGGTCGCCAGCGTCACCATGGATGACGATGTGGCGGTCAGAGACAGCCTGTACACCGCTGGACGGCGCGGTGTCGGGGCCACCGTGCTGGCAGAGAAAATTACCGGCGCGGCCGCCGCGGCCGGCGCACCGCTGGACAGGGTCGCCGATCTGTGCCGCAAGGTGAACGCCAATGCGCGCAGCATGGGCATGGCACTTACCTCTTGCACGGTTCCGGCAGCAGGCAAGCCTACCTTCGATCTTGGCGACGACGAAATGGAGATAGGAATCGGCATTCACGGCGAGCCTGGGCGGATTCGAATGAAACTTGCTCCTGCCGCCAGCATCGCCGAGCTTCTTCTCTCGCCCATTCTGGAGGACCTGCCGTTTAGCTAATGCGATACCGTACTTTCATTTGTCAATGGCA
>JBKQTH010000262.1:0-19127 GCA_052143275.1 Ktedonobacterales bacterium
ACCCAAAACTTCTGAGCATCACTCCACGTGACTGCTGTAGGATCTCAGTATACTGTATACTTCCATACCAGGAGTATGCAAAGGTGCCTGCTTGTGTTCTCACGGCTGAGCTCTGGGGAGTCATGCACGCGCAATCCGCTCCACCTCGGCCATTACTCCTCGAATGGACGGGAGACACCCACAGCCGAATCCACCGATACATCCGCCGTTGCGTCGGCTGCCGCATGACGATGATGCGCTCGGGGAACATAGCGTTTCTTTATCGCCTCATCGTCTCCCATAAACTCATCCTCACCTCGCGAGCGAACAAAGAGTTCCAGCTCAATGGGGTTAGCCCGATGAGCCGCAGCCAGATCAGTCGAGGCGGGTTGGCTCAGCAGTGCCTCAAGAAGCTGCGGTTTCCACGTTGCGGCGAGCAGCGTCCGCTCCATCTCGCTTGCCGAGTCATTGAGCTCCAGATAGACCTCATAGACATTGGGACACGAGGCGTCGTTATCGTGCTTGAAATGGTGGATCTTTGGAAGGATATCGGCCGCCTCGAGCGCTCCCCGCAGAATGTCCGGAGTGATATTGGCTGCATTCACAATACATACATCGTCGGCTCGGCCTAGTATAATGCCTAACGCCACAACCCGTGGAATAGAGCTGCGGCCGTACCCTGCCTTTTTGAAATCGCGCCGCCATCCGCGCGCCGTGCGGTCAAGGGTACGCACAACATCGCGTGCGGGCAGCATCCTGACAAGATCGTGCGTGTTGTACCGGATAAGTGGTCGATGTTTCCATACAGTAAGCAACAAGACATGTTCATCATCCTGCTCGCTGTATACCGCAAGAGGTGTGATGCATTCCATGAGCGGCTTGCTCTGATGTTCAGCCCCAATCCCAAAAGCATCATACAGCACGGGATGTTGGGCAAGATACGCCTCGAGCCAGATGGTGAACGGGGTAGACTGGAAAATCAACTGCCCGGCGTCGGAGGACGCATATGCCGATATGAGATCATACCGTGAAACGCCCATCTCCTGCTCAATCCGGCGGCGTAGTGATGCTGCAACCAGCTGCCCTCCCAAAACGAGGCGAATCCGCTGGAACGCTGACCAGTCTACACCAGACTTCGGATCTTTCGCCCGCAGCTGCTCGTTGCGATCCAGGAGGCGCTCAATCGAGCCGGGAAATCCGGCAAAAATCAAGCGCTCATAACCCTGCTGGATAAGCCAGCGTATGAGAGGCACAAGATCGTCTGGATCCTCACCACCGGGAAAGGTCTGAAAAGGCCAATGAGTCTGTTCCTTCAAAGAGAAGAAGGGAAAGAGCAATGTTTGCCCCGCAAGGTCCGCACCATCCAGCACCGCACTCACCACCACTCCAGTGCGCAGGCGGTCGCCACCGATATCGCGCAGCCAGCGCCAGAAAACCGCCCGAGCGAGCCAGAATTCCTCCCACCCCATAGGCCAGAATACGGGTGCTCCGCTCGTGCCAGACGAGCGTCCGATGAGTGCATCAGCGGTGGGTGAGATGACCCGACTATCTATAAGATCGTTATCAGGCACGCCCCCGGTCTGCACCTTATCCGACGTGGGCAACTGCAGGAAGTCTTTCCATTTCAGGTGCGCCATACGTGCATCATCGAATCCATGCGCCCGAAACAAGGTACGGTAGAAAGGCACCTGGGCGTACGCTCGACGTGCAGCGCGGATCGCAGTCCGCTGGGCTATCTTTTGAACACGCCGGGGACCCAGCAGCCCCATGACACGATTCGCCACAGCCGGGTGACGAGCAAGAAACGATTTGACGTAAATCGATAGTGAGGCTCGTGCCATCTTTATCTCCTGGCTGTCGACGTCCATAGTGTAGTGTCACCCGGTGGATAGCAGACTCAAGCAAAAACCCAGGCTGGGCAAAGCAGCCACGCTGCTAAACCAGTATCGCAGAGTTCAGCTATCTCGTGCTGGACGATGACAACACCGGTCTAAGACAACACCCTACTGCTTACAACGACCTAGCCGTCATGCTGTATCATGCGAGGCATCCGGCATGCAAATCTCGCCGTGTGAGGCTTCTCCTGTACCTCGTCCATAATTTGCTACTATTAGTGTGCGTAAACTGGAGCCTGGGCTCGGTGAGGCACGCGTTGGGCAAGCGCAGTGACCAGAAGTGGAATAATCAGCTCGGCAGGTGCGGAGATGGCGATGTGCTGGCCTCCCTCGGCCAACGGGTTTGCAGCCAGCAACGACACGCTGGCGCAAAGCTCGGGTGCAGGCTCTGTCAGTGCAAGGGCCATCTTGTATGCTTGGTCAATCAGCGGGTCTGCTACCCCGGTTCCTGCCCGAATAATACCCAGTCGCGGCAATGCTGCGAGCAGGTGAGACAATCCCGGTATGTCTTGGGTGACGTCCATGGGAACATGGACTGGCACACCGCGACCGCTAAGACCCAGGAGTGTCTTCCCAAATGTGCTGGTACTCAGATCGGGCGTAAATATCCGAACTCCTGATACGGCAGCCGCTTGCAAGACACTCATTCGAGGAGCTACCGAAACAAGCGAGAGCCCGAGCCTCTGCCAAACGTCAGCACTATTCAAGCACTCATCTGGCCCAAGGTGCGCTACGAATTTGGTGAACAGCCGAGACGCCGCTTTTCGTCCTTCTGGTGAAGTCACGAGGACGCCAGAGATCTCGGGGGAGGCATCCCACGAAAATCCCAAGGCCTCGTAGAGATCGGCGAACAGTTCCTCAGCACTCAGAACGATGCCATCAAAATAATGGCGCTCAATAGCAGATACGAGCACCTCGCGCAATCCATTAGGAATCACAGGAGTCGACAAGGCAAGCACTATGGTTGCCTCCGGCTCACGCACAAGGCGCTCCCAGATTTCCAGACCTCGTCCCAACAGCCGTGCCTGGCCACCAGCAGCACTCATGGCATCCAGCAGCCCACTTATCGAAGCGTTTGGATTGATCTGAATGGCATCGATGCTGCTGGGCGCAGCCGCCCCTAACACGGCGGTACCTTGGGTGCGCAGCAAGAGTTTTTCAGGCGCGGACTCACCATACGAGCCATAGTCAGGAGTATAGCCGTATCGCGGCCAGGAAGTCGGACGCTGCAAATCCTTTTCCGATTGGGCGAGCTCTGCAAGAGTGTGGTCGTGCGCACTAGTGCGTGTATCCGAAGAAGGTGCGGCAAAGTGCCCATGGTGGGGTGCATGGAATGATAAGCCGCGTTGGAGCACTATGCGATCCATCTGTTTTACTTCAAAGGCCTGCTGAATATAGTCAACAGCGACTTCGGGATCAAAATCTCGGCATGAGAAAACATCGAGAGTAAAGTAATCCAGCTCAGGGAAGGTATGGATAGCGATATGGCTTTCGGCTATAATCACAATCCCGGAAATTCCTGAATATGCCGGGTCTGGAGCCTGATACTCGAAGATATGTGGGCCACCAATTTTGGTCATACCGATTGCCGAGGGGTAGCTATTCAGTACCCGCTCTATGAGGTTCCGATCTGCCAGCTTCTTTCGGTTGCATCCGGAACCATCAATGATCAGATGTGGTCCAAACATTGTATGCCCCTTCCCGGTGCAGGCATGCAGCAGATATTTTGCCTACTTGGCCAATCCATGACGACTCGACACACGCATTTAGCACGTGCCACTACATCATGCTAGCCAGAGGCGGTGTACCTACCAAGCATTGATTGCCCCGCCAGAGGGAACATTCCTTCATTAGCTGAAGAGAACAACCACAGAGCAGTATTACAGGACGCGTCTAAACTGTCAAGTACTGTACAGCGTGCCTTTCAGCGGACAAGCAATTCGGTTGGCCTCTTCACCGGCCTGATTGGGTCACGTGGCAACACATGCCTCCTGCACCGAGAGCCGCCCTAGGGGTCTGTCTCGGCCAGATGCCAAAACTCTCGTGCCCGGGCGTGACCGCACAGGTTGCAGTTTAGTGAAGCCGTACACAAACGACTTGTACGTGCGTTGTGGCATATCCAGAAAACGATACAGCGCCAACTGTGGGCCGGTTTACTTCCTGGCATGATAATCGTAGAGTCCGTGGACGGTAGTAACCATCAATCGATTGTGGCATTCGTGCGGGAGGCTGTCCGTACCTCCTCTTCACTAACTTCAGACCGGGGCATCCGCAACCAGGCAATAAATTCGGCCAGTTCTTCGATATCGACATTGGTCCAGTCCAGGTTCCGCTCGAGCAAATACTCCCAATATAGCTTCAAATGATGCGCAGTAGAGCGGATGGAATTGGGAGACCTTCCCAAATCCGAGAGCAAGCGAAGGTAGCCCAGAATCGGCTGGACTCTGAGAAATGCATCTCGAAAGAGACAACGATCAGCTTTCTCAGCGTTCAGCGAATCAGCAAGACAAGGTCACAAAAATTGTAGACCTACTGACTAGCTATTCATCGGGCGGTAAATACCACGGGTTATCCAGCGGTGTAAATGGATCGGCACCGCGATCAGAGCTGCCCCTGTCCGCCTGGGAACGCTGGCCACTTTGTCCACTTTGTCCACTCTCTCCAAGATCAAGTGACGGCCATCCTTGAGCAAATCCCGCAGACCCCGCCAAGTCCGGCTGTGCGGGAAAGGATGACGGTCTCCTACCCGGCGTGCCTGGTGTACCCGGTACATTTCCCCAGTAGGGCTGGTCTGTGGAGCCCGGCATCGGGGGTCGGCCTGTCGGACTCTGCGCAAAAGGCGCTCCCGGTGGCACTGGATTACTGTATCCGGCTCCAAACCATGCTGGCGGCTCTGACCACTCTCGAGTTCGCTGAGGTGATGGAAGTGGATCTATGCCTCCAGATGGGCCTTGACCGCCCGATAATGGTCCCATCTGCCACTGTTGCTCCTGTCGTTCACTCATCGGGCCCGCTGATCCTTCCCAAGTAGCTCTCTGTCCGATTTGACTGGCCTGACCAGGCTCTCTGAGCCGTGGGGGAGTAAGCATCGCTAACAACTTGTCGGCCGAAGTGCCGGCAGGAGCTGGCCAGATAGGGTGTCTTCCAGTTTGCAAGTCATGTAAGGCGACAACCAGGCGGTCAATTTCTTCATCGGTGCGCTGCAAGCGGTAGTCTGCCTGCCCCGCCTTCTGGAGGCGTCCCAATAAATTATTAAGCGAAGCGGCAATCTGCCAGAGCACGTTGTCCTGGCTTAGAGGAGCGCGCGCGCTAAAGTCGCCATTCGCGATGCGGACATGGGTGGCTAGAATCTGCTGTACTCCGACCTCGAGCTGGCGACGCTGCTCGGCATAGGCATGCTCGAGAGCGGCCATCTCTTCAGCCCGGTCCGCGCGCCTGGCGGCATTTATTGTTCCACTTACCCACAAATAGGCCACCACCGCCACGGCGATCTCCAGGCCAATGGGCCTTCCCAACAGCAGACCTAACCCATCCTGGTTGATCTCAGTAGCCAAATCGGGGCTATGGGGCTGTAACACCAGAAAGTCGACGGCAATGGCCGCACTGTTGAAAACCGCTACATAAAAGGCGGCGGCCGGAGTGAGCAGGGATCCGGCCACCACAACCGACAGTACAAGAATATCGTAAGAAGGCAGATAGTCTGGAGCCAGCTGCCCTCCAGGGGCACTGAGAATGGCGCCAAACACCGCTAAAATGACCACCATGGTGACAATGAGCCCAGCAGCCCACACTTGCCCTAGGCGATTGAGAATACATGCGATAATTACGCCGAGTATTCCTGCAAGAATTGCCAGCAGGGTAGGAATGTCTTCAGCGCCAGCAGTTAGAAAAACAGCGCCGGTAATGAGTAGCCCCAGGAAGATAAGAGAAGCAAGACGGCTGCGGCGTGCAAGCTCGCTCTCGGCAAAACTTTCCGGCGGGTGCTGCCACCCGCTGCTGGTCAAGCGAAGCCACCAGGCGAGCGGCGTTAAGGTCGGTTGCCTCGACCTTGTGGCTACGCGGTCTACCTCTCTAGTGCTGGAATTGGGCGGAGGGGTGGGATATTGCCAACGACTCATAGTGCTCACCTACCTCAATTTCAACTAACCGCCTCGCATAGCCACTGGCATGCGTTTGGTCGATCGTCCAATATGAAGAGCCAGACGAGTTTCTGAACATGATATTTGTGAAAGCAGCGAGCGCGCAGTCCCACTAAGGACCACTCCCGATTCATCCAGGCGTGAGGTCCATTCCTGCGGGGGCAGTGATGGGTAAGTATAGACTACCTCCATACCGATGCCACGCATCAATGCAAACGTATTGACGGTTGGAATAGTAGCCAAAACTACGGCATCCACATGACTATCAACTGCAAACTGACATATTCTAGTGAGAAGCGAACGCGCCAGGCTCAAACTTCGTACCTGCTTGAGCGCCCCTACGTAAGCAATATGTAGAACCAGGGCAGAAGGATCATGGATGCCCTGTCGATCCAGGAAAGTAGCAACACTGGATTGCAGCCGGCTTTGCTCGACCTCACCGTGATAGGCAAGCAAATCGGACGCCAACTGTTCTGCAGTAACCAAAGAGCCCCAGATAAACGCTTCAATATTTCCGGTTTCCCCGCTGCGTACATACAGACGACTCTTGGCTCTTTCTGCTAGATCAACATAGAGCTCGCCCAGAATGCTACGCGGAGAATGATAGAGATTTAATGGTCGCTCGGTACCACACACGCAGTGGCCGGAAGGCGAAAGCGAGAGATATTCGCTGTAGCTATAGTAACGATAGCAATCAAGACATCTCATCCATTCCGCCCATTCATCGCCTCCGAACACCTCCTGATAGCAGGCGGCTAGGGCCTGGCGCAGTGACGCCCGTCGTTCCAGATCAGCCCTAGAGATTTCCCGAATCTGGCCAGATAGACGGCTGGAATCACCTGGCCTCCGTTGCCAGCAAGTCAGACTCCAGCTCAAATCGGCTTCGATCTGGCGTTTATCAGCGGCAAGCAAGAGCTCAGAGTGGAGCAGTGGAGTCTCCAGATCTACCTGTGCAGTTACTGATCCCGGCTCACCTGAGACCAAATACCCATAAGGCGATAGCAGAGTACTGGCAACCCACTGTAGTGTGGCAGCTATCTGCTCTCGTGGCATAATACGTGACAGCTCTGACACTACAATGATATCAAATCGACCCACTTCAACTAGAGAAGGAAGCCGCTGGTTGTCGATTATAGGAGACAGCCAATCAGCGATAATGACATGATCGTAGGCAGGCCCGGCCTGACGCTGAAGAGTGGGAAGATAGGGGTGGCGCAGAAGCGCCCAACGCTCACCAGCAAATCCAGCAGCCCAAAGTTGTTGTCCCAGTGCAGAAGAAAATGGTTCCAGGATGAGAACTCTGACCAAATCCTTAGGTCCTAGCACATCACGGATCTGCATAACTTCCTGAACTAGGGCTTCGGAAAGACTTCCAGGAGCTACCTGCACACAGCGTGAAGCAGAAGAATGCGCTTTGACAAAGTTACCGGCCTTGCTTGCATCACTACTGTGATGACCTGCCGCATCATCTGGAGCGCTCAACACTCTAAACTCCATGTCCATACGAGTTTCTTCTGCCGCCATAATACCGGTACCTTTCCTTCGAGCCTAACAACAACCTGCTAGTAATTGCTGGCAGTTGTCTCACAATACGCAGTTCTTACCATCTACCCCCTTGTTATGTGTCTCTTCCTTAGCTAGAGACCTTGTGCTACTCGGAGTCCAGGTGAATATGTCTTCGAGGCGCAGAGAAAGCTATAGCACTGCTCTCTAGCGATCAGAGACAGGGCAGGAAACCTTAGGGCAGCACAATAGTACCAGTGTAGTCTCAAGCTGTCGACCGTGTAGGCCAAGATGCCTATCCCATGCACTACACCATTGGCTTTTCAGCGTTCGACTTCGTCTAAATAATGCACGATCAACCAACTTGAGTTGGATGCGCAAGTGGTCTACTCTGCTGATTACCCGTTGTGCCGAACACCTAGCCATGCTATACTCGCCCTGTACGCCCAGCACATAGAGAGCCAAGCAAGGTAAGCATCTTGAGGTAAATAATCTAAGCAGATAGCCGGCAGCTTCGGGGTTGGGAGTGACGACCGTTAGCAATGCTAATTAATGAACTATATCAACACAAGCATGTACGCCTGGGATGAGAGGAGCAATCCACGAGTATCGTCACGTTTCCGCTGGGCCCTTACCACCCAGCATTGGCGCAACCCTTCGCTCTGATACTGCGGCTGCGCGGTGAGACGGTCGCAGAGGTTCTGCCTCCGGGATTAGGCTACTGCCGCCGTGGCATCGTCGAGCTGGTGGAAGGCAAGATGCCGGATGAGGCGCTACCGGTCATCGAACGAACCTGCTCCCTCGCGCATGAGACGCACCGTATCGCTTTCTGCCAAGCGCTGGAAAGCGCGACCAACACCCAGATTAGCCAGAACGCCCAGACTACCCGTGTGCTGTTTGCCGAGATCGAACGCTTGCTAGCTCGACTCTGGACACTTGCTTTGGCCGCGCGAGCCGCCACTGCCAACCAGCTCTACCAATTGGCGCTGGATCAGCGTGAGTCGATTTTCGCTGCGCTGGAAGCGGCTACCGGTGAGCGCCATTACTGGAGGATTTCAGTGCCGGGAGGTGTGCGAAGCGATCTGCAAATTGAGCCTCTGCGGGAGGCTTTGAACTTTCTACAGCCCGGACTTGCCGGCTGGGCGACGACAGCCGCACCGGCTGGACTGCTGGGGCGCACCAGCAATCGCATTGGAATCATACCCGACGACCAAGTACACACTCTGGAGCTCGAAGGGCTAGCCGCCCGCGGCTCGTCCAGAGTGAGCGACCTGCGAGTAACACAACCCTATGCCGCCTACGCGGACTATCAGGCAGAGTTATCCGACGACAAGAACGACGACGACGAAGTACATGCCGAAACTAAGCCGGCGGGCGATGTCACAGCTCGCCTCTCCTGCGCCGCCGCCGACCTATCGCAGAGCCATTCGATTATCCAGGCAGCTATGAGCCGATTGCTCGAAGACTCCAATCAAAATGAGAATGAGAAGGAAGCGGTGATCCTTGACGCGCCTGCCGCCGACTGCGCAGCGGCCAGTGCAGTAGAAGGACCGCACGGCCCGGTCTCGATCAGTTATAGTTACACAAGCACAGGTATTGTCCGCGGATTTGTGCTCAAGACTCCTGGGGCCGGAGTGGTGCAAGCCTTGCCGCAATTGCTGGAGGGGCGTTTGCTACCCCAGGTTCCGTTGATCCTGGCGAGCCTGGATCTGTGTATCGAGTGCCAAGATCAATGAGTCAGTAACCCTCGGTTAAAACCGGGAGCTTGCCTCGGCAAGTTCTAGTACTGTCCAGCCTCGGTCTCCGACCGCTTCGGCAGCGGGATGACGAGACCAGCGTTGCTCGGGTCACGACACCCAGGAATGCCTCCTCAGTTCCTGGCTCTGTCGCCAGTCATTAACAGTCCCTTTGGGGTGTGGGGCGGTGTGGCTGGCCGAACAAGCCCGAGCACCAGGGGCGAGAGGAACGTCGCGGAAACGTCGGCCTGCGGCTGTCACCAGCCCCGTAAGGGGACGTGTCTGTGGTAGACGTGAAATGTAGGGAAAGGACGAAACGATGGCGGTGTTTGTGCTAGATCAACATCACCACCCGCTGATGCCCTGCTCGGAGAAACGGGCCCGACTGCTCTTGGCTCGGCGCCGAGCGGTGGTCCATCGGCTGGTGCCGTTCGCCATTCGGTTGAGAGACCGTCGCGTCGAGACCAGTACGCTGCAACCGGTGGTGGTGAAACTCGATCCGGGGAGCCAAACCACCGGAATCGCTGTAGTGCGCATCGACCAGACAGCGCACGGTGAGGTCCATCATGCGCTGCACCTGGCGCACCTGGAGCATCGCGGTGACCAGATCCATCTAGCACTAGTGAAACGGGCGGGTTTTCGCAGGCGCAGGCGCAGCGCCAACCTGCGGCATCGCCCGCCCCGGTTTCTCAATCGCTCGCGTCCGGTTGGCTGGCTCCCGCCATCCTTGCGAAGCCGCGTGGGTAACGTGCTCACGTGGGCAAAGCGCTATCAACGGCTCGCGCCGCTCACCCGGATTGAGGTGGAGCTCGTCACGTTTGATCTGCAGCTTCTCCAGAACCCTGAAATCAGCGGCTTGGCGTATCAACGGGGCACGCTGTGGGGGTGGGAAGTCCGCAGCTACGTGGTAGAGAAGTTTCACCATCGCTGTGGCTATTGCAACGCCACCAATGTTCCTTTGGAACTCGATCATGTAGTACCCCACAGCCGGGGTGGGAGTGATCGCATCTCGAATCTGGTGTCCGCCTGTCACCCCTGCAATACCGCCAAGGGAAACCGTACCGCCGCGGAATGGGGACGTCCCGAGGTGGAAGCCCAGGTAAGAGCGCCGCTCAAAGATGCGGCGGCGGTCAATGCCACCCGCTACGCGCTCTGCGATGCGCTTGGCCCATTGCGTATGCCCATAGCTACCTGGAGCGGCGGCAGAACGCGGTGGAATCGGGACCGGTTTCGTCTGCCCAAAGACCACGCGCTTGATGCGCTGTGTGTGGGCGAACTGGCGGGGGTGCAGGCCGGACACGGGTGCACCCTGCTCATCAGTGCCAAGGGGCGGGGATCGTATCAACGAACCAATGTGGATGGTTCAGGGTTCCCCCGGAGTTATCTAATGCGGCAGAAGCGGGTGCGGGGATTCCAGACGGGAGATCTCGTGCGTGCAGAGGTGCCGCCACTGCTCAAGACCGCGGGCCTCCATCTGGGCCGAGTGGCGGTGCGCTTGAGTGGGAGTTTCAAGGTGGGACAATTGGATGGGATTAATGCCCGGTACTGCCAGGTGCGGCAACGCGCCGATGGCTATGACTACCAGTTGGCTGACCTTGCGCAATCGTATCGTCAAGTCACGCGAAACAGCGCTTCCTCCCCTGGTTCAGACCACGGGGCATCCGCGCTGAACGCTCAGTGAAAGGATGCCAGTGTGTCGTTACCACTGCTGCTAGGAGCGCTCACGCTGGTGCCGGCGCTGTGCGCACTGTTGATTGCCGGATTGGGTGCTGCTCGCCTTGCATTGAAGCCGGTGGCGTTGTCGCTTGGCCTCGCCGGTCTGCTGGTACCAGTCGTGCTCTTGCTGGTGCTGGTCCTGGGGGCTCCATCGGGCAACCCACTGTTCGTCGGGCTATTTGGCGGCTCTGCCGGTATCAATGACTGGTTTTCAGCCGTATACCGCATAGACGGCTTGGGGATCTATGCCGCTTTCGGCATCACCGTCATCATTGCACCGCTATTGCTTTGGACAGCCTGGACGGGGGCGGAAATCGAAGTAGGCGCGGAACAGCCGTCTTGGGCTACGACTCCACTGGCTCGGACACAGTGGGGAGGCGTAGCTCTAGCCCTAGGAATTGAATCGAGCGCGCTAACCGTGGTGTTAGCCGATAACATCATCTGGCTAGCCCTTGGCTGGCTCATTCTGGCCCTGGCAGTCTGGGGGATAGGCGAACTTGGCAGCGATCTCGCCACCGTCGATCGCATCGGCCTGATATTGATGCTGATTGGACCGCTGTTGTGGGTCCTGGCAATGTTGGTTCCAGCAACCGGGCAACACGGCAACCGCTCGATTTACCCACGATTGGCCGACATGATGGGACGGAGCGGCCTACCACCGCTTCAGGTACTCATACTTGCCGTGGCTCTGGCGCTGGCTGGTGCTGGCTATCCGTTTCTGGCCTGGATACGTCGACGTGCCCTTCTGGTCACGCCGGCAGGGCTGGTGGCGCTGGTGCTGGTGTTTCTGCCGGTGGCGCTGCTGGTCGGAGCACGCACCTACAGTGCGGCTCAAGATGGCAACAGTAGCTGGCTGGAGATTGGCCAGACTGCGCCTCCCATTACCGCTGGAATCTGGTTCAGCGTGTTGGGTATGCTGACTATCTGTATCAGCGGCCTTCTGGCACTAGGCAGGCGAGATAGCCGGACACTCATCGCCTTCCTGGCGGTGGCGCAGGTTGGCTGGGGATTCCTGGCGCTTGGAGCCGGTAATGCTACCAGCATGTTAGGGTTAGTAGTACTGCTGGCAACGGGACTGCTAGGTCTCGGCGCTATGCTTGCGTCACTGTTTACCGGTGGCACCCTTACCAGCGACGTCGAGCCAGATGGCGCCGGGCCACGCTCCTTTGGGGTTCCAGTGCAGCCGCTCAGTCTGGGCGCCTGGATCGCTGGAGCACTGACTGTGCTGGGAGCACCACTCTTTGGAGGCTTTGTCGCCACCCAAATGATCTCCGCCAGTATCATGAATGGCCGCGGCTTGGCAGTTCCTCTGCTAGGCACGGCATGGGCAGGCGACGCCTTACTGGCCCTGGCTTTAGTCCGCGCAACGGCGCCGGCATTCACTGTTTTTGTCGGAAATACTTATCATGACGATCAGGAGAATGTAGTAGACGAGAAACTTGACGTCAGTACTTCTACTATCACTACACTCCTGCCAATGGCTCCAGCGACGCTCTTAGCTGTGCTCGCGATTCTGGTTGGCGCTGTTCCCCAGATTCTCCTCCGTATCGGTGGACTACCGGCCGCCAGCGCGCTGGTACAAGCGGGCGCGACCAACGCTGCACTAGTCACCAGTACCATAGGCTACCACGTGCCGGCGGCACAGTGGCTACCTACTATTGCGTGGCTAGCCATCATAGTACTGGCCGTACTGCTCCTCTTTGCTCTGCCCGCTAGTCTGCGTGAGACCAAACCAATCTTCCTGGCGGGGCTGGAGGCACCGGTAGAGCTAGAGACATCATCAGAACTGGAACCCGTCTCCGCCGATGAGCCATATCAGGCGGAAATATCCGCTGCCGAGCTTGCCTACCTCCCTGAACCTGCGGAGACTTGGAGCGACCTCGACGCCGCCTTCACTTCACCCTGGCTTCTACCCCTTGGCGAGCTACTGCTGGCAGGCATCGACGACGACTACCAGAGACAAGTCGAAAACGTGGATGACATCGCGCTTCCCGACTCTCCGGAAGAGGCGGTGGAGGAACCAATCTCCACCAGCCGGACGGTGAGCACCTCCAGTAGCAAACCGGCCCCGGCTCCCAAAAGTGCTGAGCAGGACAGATCCGCGGATCCGTCCAAATCCACTTCCAATTCAAGCGAAGTGAGGCTGGGAAGCCTATCAAGAAATGCACGACCAGCCGCGGGAGAGAGCAAGAAGGCCGGTCCGAAGAAGGGCGACAAGGGAGGCGGAAGATGAGAACTGAAGACGACGAGCGTCCAAGCTCAGTACGTGAGGTCGCGGTTCTGGCGCTAGAGACTGGCGGGTGTGGAGCCTGCGCACAGAGCGTTGCTGCACTACACTCACTTCGCTACCGAAGTCAATTGGCGGCGAACCATATTATCCTGGTAAGCAGCCCACGTCAGGCAGATGTGGTTCTGCTGACCGGTCCGCTCTCCACCTACGCAGATCCGAGCGTGCAGCGAGTCCTCGACCTGGTGCCTGAACCTCAGGTCATGGTGGCAATTGGAGACTGCGCTATCAACGGCTGTGTCTTCAATGGCTCAGCTGCGATCGCAGCCAGCGCCGCTGAAGCTCTTGATGTGCACATCGAGCTGCCTGGATGCCCTCCTACTCCTGGCTCTATCCTCACGGCTCTGTTACGAGCCGCCCAGTTGCTCGACGAAAGCCTCGAGGACGACAACGGGTCCGATGCCGATGAGGAGGACGATGATGGGGAGGATGCACACGAGGCGAGCACAGATGAGGCGGGCGACGACGAGGATGACGACGAGGATGAGGACATTGATGAGGATGAGGATGAGGATGGTGACGAGGATGAGGATGAGGACATTGATGGTGATGAGGATGAGGATGAGGATGGTGACGAGGATGAGGATGAGGATGAGGATGAGGATGAGGATGAGGATGGTGACGAGGAGGATGAGGATGGTGACGACGACGAGGAGGATGAGGATGGTGAGGATCTGAGCGACAGCGATACCATAGAGGCGGAAGGTGAGGAATAGATGAACAGCATACTTTCGTTTGTGCTGGCGGTGCTGATCTATCCTGGCGCGTTTATTGCATTGCTGGCTGCCTGGGCACTTACCTGGGGACGTGAGTCCATGCAAGCTGTAGTGAGCCAGGACGTAGTTACTAGCCCACTTCGAGATCTAAGCGAGATTCGCAGTAATATTTCTAGAGACGTTGGACAACCTGCGGGCATTTATCCTTGGTTAACCACGGCTGCTGCCTGCTCTGCGATCATAATTCCACTGATCTTCCTTATCCTCCTGCCGGTTCCCGGCAATCCATTAGTACAGGCCATAGGTTTCAAGGGAGACGTCATTGAGGGCGCAGCGCTGCTCCTGGCTGTACCTGTGCTGCGGCTTCTGGTGGCCTGGGCTACTCCTTCTCCTTATACGCGAATTGCCGCCGATCGCGGAGTTCGTCTACTTGCTGGAGTCGTGCTGACTATGGCACTGGCCATCACGGCAACGACGGAGCAAGCCGCGGTACTGACGCTGCATCCCACACCGGTTAAAGCTCCACTGTCAGCCTGGTGGATAGTAACTCACGTGCTGGCAGCTCTGGCCTTTGTCTTCGTATTGCCGCCCCTGGCAAAGATCGCAGCCAGTCTCCGTCCTAGACGCCAGGAGCTGGATGTAGTCTCTGGCGAGCTCACCGAAGTCAACGGACGGGACCTGGCCTGCTTCCGCATTGCCGAATCCATACAGTTGGTGGCGGTCAGCACCTTCTTCGCTACCGTCTTTATTCTGCCGCTGTTTCCAAGCGCCTTTGGCCATGGCCATGACTTGCTCTGGATTGCCGCAGTCGTTGTTACCGCGCTGGGTATCGGCGCCTGGGATGGTTTCAGCGAACGCCTGCCGGTGAGTAGCGAGCGACCACCGTTGAATTGGTGGCTTGGACTACCGGTGCTTATCGCATTATTCTCGCTTGTCACTGCTGCCATTGCCCTGCGAGGCAGCTAGGTCCCAATAGAGAGTTGAGTTTATGGGGGTCATTGAGAGTCGGGTTGATCGTTCGAGCCAGGAGTACACTCGCAACCAAGCCTATTTTGAGGAACTGCTCGCCCGGCTACATAACCGGACTGAACAGGTGCAGCGCGGAGGAGGCGAAGCTGCCATAGCGAGACATCGCGCACGGGCCAAGCTGTTGGCCCGTGAACGAATCGAGAAGATGTGCGATCCAGACACGCCTTTCTTAGAGTTCAACCCGCTGGCTGCTTGGGATATGTACGACGGTGAAGCACCTTCAGCAGGCATTATCACCGGCATTGGCGTGGTTGAAGGTCACGAGTGCGTCATCATTGCCAATGACGCCACCGTCAAGGGCGGCACCTACTTTCCAATGACGGTAAAGAAGCACCTGCGCGCCCAGGAAATCGCCGAGCAAAACCATCTTCCCTGTATCTATCTAGTGGATTCGGGCGGAGCGTTCCTGCCGCTTCAGGCCGATGTATTTCCTGACCGGGAGCACTTTGGCCGCATCTTCTATAACCAGGCTCAGATGTCGGCCAAGCTCATCCCGCAAATCGCTGCGGTGATGGGCTCATGTACCGCGGGTGGCGCCTATATTCCCGCCATGAGCGATGAGTCAGTGATCGTGCGCGGAAACGGTACCATCTTCCTGGCGGGACCGCCACTGGTCAAGGCCGCCACTGGAGAGGAAGTCACTGCGGAAGAGTTGGGTGGCGCTGAGGTGCATACGCGTACGTCAGGGGTCAGCGATCACTATGCCGAAAACGACTTGCACGCGCTGGCTATTGTTCGCTCTATCGTCAGTAACCTCAACCTCACCAAAGTTTACCCCTGGGAGGTCTTGCCACCGGAGCCACCCAAATACCGTCCCGATGAGCTGTACGGTATCCTTCCACGCGACGCTCGACAAAGCTTCGACGTACGTGAGGTCATCGCGAGACTGGTAGATGGTAGCCGGATGCATGAGTTTAAGGCGCTCTACGGCACCACATTGGTCTGCGGCTTTGCCCGCCTAATGGGCTATCCGGTTGGTATCATAGCCAACAATGGCATTCTTTTCTCAGAAAGCGCGCTCAAGGCTACTCACTTCATAGAACTTTGCTGCCAGCGCAAAACACCCCTCATCTTTCTGCAAAACATAACTGGTTTCATGGTAGGCAAACAGTATGAGAATGCCGGCATTGCCAAAGACGGCGCCAAGATGGTTATGGCGGTGGCCAACGCGGCGGTTCCGAAATTTACGGTAATTATTGGCGGGTCGTTCGGTGCAGGCAATTATGGGATGTGCGGTCGCGCCTACTCGCCTCGCCAGCTCTGGATGTGGCCAAACGCGCGCATTTCGGTCATGGGCGGTGAGCAAGCGGCAAGTACGCTTTTGACGGTACGAATGGAGGCGCAAGCCGCTCACGGTAGAACCATGAACCTGGAGGAGCAGGACGCGTTCAAAGGTCCAATTCTGGCCAAATACGAAGCGGAAGGCAATCCATACTACAGTACGGCAAGGCTGTGGGACGACGGCATCATTGATCCTGCGGATACCCGCACGATACTGGGGTTGGGGATCGCAGCGTCGCTCAACTCACCGATATCAGAAACCCACTTTGGCGTCTTTCGCATGTAGCTGGCGACTCACTCGGTAGGCCGTCTACTTGCTTTCAATACTTTCGACTACCGGGGGCGCTGCCGGCACTTCAGTCTGCTCGCCGTTGTCGTTGGAAACTGGAGCGCTAGTGGCATGGTTTCCGGCAAGGGTAATGTCATTTACCACGGCACGTACACCTGGTGTGCGCTTGGCAATGTCTTCCGCCTGATAGCGGCTGGCCGAGTCCGTGGCCTCGCCGCGAAGGTTGATGAGGCCATGCTCCGTTAGAACCGTGATACTGGTAAAACCCTTGGCCGCCAGCGCGGCACTGACCTGATCGGTTAGCTCCTCATCGTAGAGTAGATGGTCGGCCACCTCGACAACGCCTGGACTCTGGAGCAGAGCCTCGGTCGCCTGGTCACCAAAGCTGGTCAATTCTGCGCGGCCGTGCAGGGAGATGCGACCGGCATCGGCTTCCAGAGTGATGCCATGTCGCGCGCGAGGAGAAAGGATCGATTGGTCAAGCGTGCGCTTTGCCTGCCGTAGAATGAGGTTATCCGCCATGTATTGGGGCATATTGGCATAGTCGCTGGGAGCGAGCCGAAGCCCGAGCGATGCCACGGCCTGGGATCCATGCTCGATATACTCGTCCAGAACCAGCCCATCTAGTGGTACTACCACTGGGCGACGGAGTCCCAGGCCCGAGCCCGGCAGGGCAGCCACCACAAAGTGGCTGGCATATTCCACGCCTTTGCCATTAAGATTCACTACTCTCACTCCCAGTAGCTCCACCTCAGCTTTTCCACGCTTGCCACCTTGCAATAGGCCCAGCACAGTGGCACGTGTCAGGATGAGAGGAGGTACGAGTTTAGCCTGCTCATCCACACGGCCCTCGTCACTACCGCATTCCGCTTGCCAGCCAGTATTCATCCCATAGAGCCTGATGCTTGCGCACACGATATTGTCAGGCCCCTCGAGAGGCTTGATTGTAGGCGGCCAGTTTTCCACCTCTTCACGCCCGCGAGTCATGCGGAGGAAGAGGTAGCGCACCGGACCGGTCATACTATTCATAGTGGCTCCTTTAGGCAGGGACTTTGTGCCCCAATGTACTCCAGTATAGCAGATTTATGCCGCATGTGAAGCTCTAGCTTATCTCATCTTGCGAGCAACCAGCGACATCCATTCGGGAGCCGATGTATCGGTACGCGCGACGATAGCTTCATCGATGATTTCAAGTCCGGCATCCTCTAGAAGCTGTCTGGCCTGTTCCGGAGTATAAAAAGCAACAAAGCGCTCACCGGCGGCAACTCCATCAATATGATAGACCTGAAATTGTTCGGGATCGCCTGCTCCGGCAAGCTTGAGAAATACGGCAAACGGCGCCCGGCTGCGGGCGACGCGCACAAGCTCGGCTGCGGCCCGTGGCGCGAACTGGCGGGGTATATGCAGCAGAGAGGCCGAACACCAGACACCACGACAACTAGCATCCGGCAATTCCAGATGCCGGAGGTCCATCAGAGCATAGCGAATGAAGCCACGTGGCAGCCGACGTGCGGTACGCTCGCCTGCCTCATCTAGCATTCCCTGCGATAGATCGATGCCAAGCACCGGCAACCCGTGCGCTGCCAGCGCACGCGCATCACGCCCAGGCCCGCAGCCGGCATCCAGCACCGGCACGAACTGGAGATATTCGTCCAATGTAAGCTCATCACCAGGTATGCCCCAGTCAGGAATCGGGCGTTCAGCTACCGACTCTGCCAGCAAGTCCACGAACTGTTCCATGCGTTCCGACCAATGGGGTGGCATATTCTCACGAGAATCAGCATAATGCCGCGCCACCTGGTCATAGGTTGCCGTAGTGATCTCTACCGCTTGGGCAAATCGGTGCGTATTCGTCATAACCTCATTTATCCTTCGTGGCTTCGCGGCTTGCGGAGCAGGCAGACAGGCAGGCATCTCGTCCTCGCCCACGATCTCGCCATCATGAGTAATGCCCGGAATAGCCAAGAATGTCCCTCCGCTTTAAGGAAACATTCATGGTGGTCCCGGTCGCGTTCAAGTGGCTACTTGTCAGCTCTGCCAACGACCACGTTATACTATACACAGCTTGACGCATATTCATCCATCTCTGCACAAACACAACCATTTTAGGTGGTACAAATCATGACTATGTCACGCCGCTGCATTCCCTATACACCACATAGACTTGAACTCAATGAAAGCACTTTTGCTATCGTTACCACTGCCGGAGTGCACCTTCGTGAGCAGGAGCCTTTCCCTCTGGATGGTGACAACAGCTGGCGAGAAATCGCTGGGGATGTAGATAGCACTGACTTGATGGTGACACACAAACACTATGACCATCGCCATGCCGACCTTGACATTAACTGCGTCTTTCCCATTGACCGCTTGCGGGAATTAGCCACCGACGGCATTATCAAAGGCGTGAGCAGCCTGCACCTCGGATTTATGGGGTATACACAGCTACTTAAAGATTTCTATGAGCGGGTCGCTCCTGAAATGGCCCAGCGCATAGATCGTTCACGAACCGATGCGGTACTACTCACTGCCGGCTGCCCGCTGTGTCATAGAGTTGTGG
>JBKQTH010000263.1:0-13525 GCA_052143275.1 Ktedonobacterales bacterium
CAGCAGGGGGTCAAACGACGCCAACAAGACATGGGAGAAGCTACCCAACTCATGTTAGAGGCTGCGGGACTTAAGCCTGGAGATCATGTCCTTGATATTGCGGCTGGCACCGGAGACCAGAGCTTGCTCGCAGCGCGCATAGTAGGATATGGCGGGTCAGTCCTGGCGACCGACATCTCTGTGGAAATGCTCAACATAGCTGCGAGGCTGGCGCAGCAGGAAGGGCTGACCAATGTCACCACACGAGTGATGGATGCCGAGCAGCTTGACCTGGAAGACAATGCCTTTGATGCTGTCATCTGCCGTCTCGGTCTAATGCTCATACCTCACCCTCAACAAGCAATGAGAGAAATACGCAGAGTCCTCAAGCCGGGTGGCAAACTAGCTGCGCTGGTCTGGTCAAACAATCCTCTCTTTTCTTTGTCGCTTACCATCGCGGCAAAGCACATGCAAGGCCCATCCTTTCGTGCCCCAAACCTCTTTAGCCTGGCCGACCCGGCAGTCTTTGAACGGGAACTCACAGGTGCAGGCTTTCGCGAGGTCATGACCCATCCTATTCCATTTCATTCCCATTATGCTTCGGTCGAAGCTTTCCTACAATCATCAGGCAAAACAATAATGGCTGGTGTAGTAGGGCAACTCAGCCAGCAGGATCAGCAGCAAGTGTTGGACGAAGTGAGGCAGGCGCTAAGCCAGTTTGAGGGGCCGCAGGGTCTTGTGGCTCCGGGAGAAATGCTACTTGGTGTGGCAACCAGGTAATGGAAGATTGTATCTGCTAGCCGAAAAACTGGACAGTGAAAACTCACCATGGGAGTATTTCGATCTGAGCTCCTCTACGATACATGCCCAGCAGATCGCGGATCTGCTGGGCATGTATCCGATGGATCCAGATTGGTCGATCACATCAATGACTTAGCAGAATCCGCTCATCTGGATGCTCTCGTTCAATGGGCTCATCACAGCAGCGCCGATGAAAACACACGAGCAGAGACGAACGGGCCACAGGATGAAACGCTGATTCAGATGAGTGATTCCGCCGGACCAAGGCTCTCTTTCACCCGCCGGAGCAGAGCAATGTGATCCTGGGGCAAGGTGAGGCCAGCATTCATCGTGTTGACACCGAGATACGTTGCGCCTAGCGCCTGCCAGGCGGCGGCATAGTGTGCCCACTGGTCTTCGGCAACCTGCCCGATGCTCAGACGTGCCTCGATGCCTACCGCGCTCTCGTCACGTCCCGCCTCGCGGGTATAGTGCCGCAGTCGCTCGACCATCGCTTGTGCGCGCTCATCGGGCGCCATCTGCGGAAACCAGCCATCGCCAATCCGCCCAGCCCGCTTCAGTGTCGCGTCCGCTTCGCCGCCAATCCAGATGGGGATTGGACGCTGCACGGGGAGCGGTTTGATCCCGGCATCCTCGATGTGGTGCCAGCGCCCGTTGAACGTCACCGTCGGTTGGGTCCACAGGGCGCGCAGGACCTCGATCTGCTCCTCACTCCGGGCGCCACGGGTGGCAAAGTCCTCGCCCAGTGCCTGATACTCAACGGGATTCCAGCCGATGCCAACGCCCAGACGCAGCCGACCACCGCAGAGCACATCCACCTCGGCGGCTTGCTTTGCTACGAGCGCTGTTTGCCGCTGTGGCAGGATGAGCACGCCCGAGACGAGCTCCACTCGTTGGGTGATCGCCGCAAGGTAGGCGAAGAGTGTCAGCGGCTCGTGGAAGAGCGTTTCGCTGCTATACGGTCCACGCCAACCGGGACGCGAGGCAAGCCCTGCTCCCAGCACATGGTCATACGCCAGGATATGGGTATACCCGAGTTCCTCGACGACCTGTGCATATTCACGGATGATGCCGGGATCGTCTCCGATCTCGGTCTGTGGGAAAATCGCCCCGATTCTCATAAAGTTTGTGCTCCTGTCTAACCCTCACTCTGGTGTTGTTCGGTATGTACTCTAGATGTACTATAGGACTCGCTGCGTAGCGCTCTACTACCGCCTTATGGCAGATACCCGACCACACTACCACCCCCAATGGCTTATGAACGAGGCCGCAACTGACCACAATGCCGCGCATTTGGGCGAACGGTTGCGACTAGTCTGTACGGTTGCTTCCCAATTTTTGCGGATTGGCGGCTGGCGGCGAACATTGGCGAACGGGTCCATGAGAATTCGCAAACATCCGGTCGCAGGTTCAAATCCTAGGCCGGCCCCAAGATAAAGCTGGAACTCAATGGACTGGGGCGAGATGCGCCGCACCGCTTATTTGTGGTTGTGATGTACACAACGCTGTGTGAATAATAAGAAGCATACAGAGAGAAGTTGGAGTGGGCATCCTGCTGTACTAGGTTGCGTGTACAATAGATGCAGCGAGCGACCCATCGGAGCCACCGGTTGGTTGCCGATCAAGGGTTACCGCGGGAGGAGCAACGCAGATGCAGCATACTCGTGTGGCGATCTACAAATTCAGCTCCGGCACGGCAGATGAGGCCATTGCGAAGGCCAAGGCGGGTTTACTGCCGATCTATCAGGCTCAGCCCGGCTTTGTCGGCTATGGAGTCGTCAAGACCGGCGATGACGCTGGAGTCTCAATCAGTATCTGGCAGACTCAGGATCAGGCCCAGGCTGCCGTCCAGACCGCCGGTTCGTGGGTACAGGCTAATATTGCCGGTATGGTGGAGTCGGTGCAGAACCTGGTGGGCGACCTCGTCTTTTTCTCGTCATCCGGCGCCATTGGCGGCTAGAGAGGTCTCCAGTCCGACACTAGCCAAACTCTCCGCGGATATCGGTGGGACCAGGTCTTGCCCTGCTCGCTATTGCAGCTCGCGCTGGATTGGACGACCATTCGGACATTGGCAAGTCAGGAGCAAGGGAGAGATGGAACAACCAATTGTCGTGGTTACCACCAATGCTTCAGCGGAGCAGAAAGCCCAGGTGCTCGAGATACTGGGAAACCTGGCCTCGCTGACCTTTCTACGAGAGCTACCTCCACCAGAGCGTAGCCACTCTCTTCAGCGGGCCCAGGTGCTACTGTCCTGGAACTTTCCCCGGGAGGTGCCCAAAGAGGACTACTCCAGCCTGAAGCCGGGCACCTTGATACAGCTGATCTCCGCTGGGGCCGACCATATGCCCTTTGGAGAACTGCCCCCTACGGTGATTATCGCCAGCAATCCCGGGGCTTATGCTCTGCCGATGGCCGAACACGTGATGGCGATGACCCTTGCCCTGGCCAAACGGCTGCTGGTCGAGAACCAGAAGCTCCAACATGGCGAATTTGATCAGTTTACTCCGAACCGATTGCTCTCCGGCATGACCGCCGGTATCCTTGGCTTCGGAGGAATAGGACGCGCCACCGCCCGGCTCATGCGCGCTTTTGGTCTGCGGATCTATGCCATCAACCACAGCGGAGCCAGTAGCGAGCCAACTGATTTTCTAGGCGCTCTCGACGACCTGGAGCGAGTTTTACGGGAAAGTGACGTGGTAGTAGTCTCTTTACCACTGAACCGAGCCACACGCGGGCTTATCGGAAGTGAACAGCTTGCCTGGATGAAGCCCGACGCCATTCTGGTGAATGTCGCACGCGCCGCCATCATCGACGAGGAGGCTCTCTACCAGCATGCCAGGAGTCATCCCAACTTTCGGTTGGGCATCGACGCCTGGTGGACTGAGCCGTTCCTACAGCGGCAGTTCCGCATGGAGTACCCGTTTCTGGAGTTGGCCAATGTCTTAGGCTCACCACACAATTCTGGAGTAGTACCTCACATCGCAGAGGACGCCGGGCGACAGGCAGCCGAAAACGTCAAGCGCTTCCTCAAAGGAGAGCTGTTGGCAGGCGTTGTACATCCAGAAGACTACCTCTAACCGCAGAGTACACGCCGCATGCTATACTAGACAATTGAAAATGTGGTCCAAAGAGATCCTAGGTAGGTAGAGCAGTTCAGCAACTTTATCTCGTTTTTTCCGCTTCGGCAGGTGCCGGCTGGAAGAAGACCATATCCCCCCTCTCTTTTACCAACCTGGAGGGCAGCAAGAGACCAGTGCGTATTACATCAGTTGCGCTTGAGAATATCAAGAGCTACCAGAAGATTGAAGTGCCTTTCAGTAGCGGTACCACCGCAATACGTGGCCACAATGGTGCCGGCAAGTCAACTCTGGTCGAGGCCGTAGGCTTTGCGCTCTTCGATGCTCTCAACTATTCCCAGGACCAGTTCGTGCGCGAGGGTGAGCGTTATGGGGTGGTCACTGTGTCCTTTATCTCCGCGGAGGACGATCGGGAATATCAGGCAGTTCGCCGCTGCGGTTCCTCGCCTATCTGGTATGTTTACGACCCCGAGTTGCAGATGCGGGTGGTCGAGCAGAAAACCGATGTCAACGACTTCTTGCGCCGGCACCTGCGAATCGAAACTGATATCTCTCTGCGCGATCTCTTCAACGATGCGCTTGGCATTCCTCAAGGCACGTTTACCGCCGACTTTCTGCTCGCGCCCGCCAGCCGCAAGAAGAAATTCGATACCCTACTCCAGATCGAGGACTATCGCAAGGTGGCCGAAAAACTGAATGAGACACGGGTCTATCTACAGGAACAGCGGCGTGACATCGAGAAGCGTATAGCCGACTTCGAGCGGGAGACCAACCAGCTGGAGAGCTGGCGTATCTCGCTTGCGGCACTCCGAGACCAGCAGCAGGACATTGCCAGTCGGCTTCAGGATCTCCAGCGTAAGAGCGCCGAGGTAGAGAAGCGCCGCGACGCTCTACAAGCGCAACGCGAGAAAATCCACGAGCTGGACAACACGGCAAAGCTAGCCGACGCTACCTGTCTCGCCGCCGAGAGCCGTCGGGACCACATTATTCGGCTGCTAGAGGAGGCGCGTGAAGCCGCCCGCAACTGCCATGCGGCCATTGACGACTACCAACGCTACCTTGCAGTCCAGGACCAGAGTAAGGCGGCTAGCCAGCGTGCAGAGCTGCGGGATGAGCTCCAGAGACAGCGCAACGAAATTGACCAGGAGCATACCGGCGTCGCTCGGGACCTGCTCAACGCCCGGCAGCAGTTTGATGCAGCACGCCAGGCCGAAGAGCGCATCGTCGAGTTGCTGCCAACGGTAAATCGACAGCAGGCGCTAGAACAAGACCGGGATACAGCTCAGCGACAAACGGAGCGCAGCGCAGAGGTCTCTCGCCGTCTCGAACAAGCACGGCAGAATTCACAGCACTATAAAAGAGATGTCCAAGCGTGTGAGAAAGCTATCGCCGCACTGGAGTTGTTACGTCCACAGGCAGCACTGCTAGACCAGCGACGCGAGCATCTTGCCATGCTCCAGGATCAACGTGCGCGGCAAAGCGAACGTAAGAAGAGGCTGAACCGAATTTCCCTGGAGCAACGAGAGGCAGTAGCAAGCCGCGAGAAAGCGGCGGGCAACGAAGCGCGGGTGGAAGAGAACCTGCGCAAGATTCGCGCAAACCAGTCGGTGGCTGAGGAACTCCCTCTACTTGAGGACGAGTGCAATGCTATCGAGGACCAGGTACGGCGGATTGAGACGCGACGTGACCAGCACGAGCGCTCGAGCCAGGCCTCGGTTGGAGGCAATTGTCCTTTCTTACACGAGCCCTGTCTCAATATCCAAAGGAAAGGTGTAAGGAGTCTCGGCAGCTATTTTGACCGGTTGATCGCCGAGGAAGATGATGCACTGGTCACCACTCGCAACCAGCTTGCACAAGCGGAAGGGAAACGTAACCGAGCCCGAGAAGTACGCAAGTATTACGATAGGCTCGACGTTTACGAACAACAGCTGAGCAGCACCACCGAACAAAGAGTCGCAGCGGAGAAGCGGCTGGTAGAGCTCGCCGCCGAGCAGCAAGAGATCGAGTATCTGGATCGAACCAGCCCCGGCGAGAGCGATCTTGCGGAGGCGCAAAAACTCTTCAAAGAGAGCGACGATGCCGACAAGCAACTTCGAGAGCTTGAACCACGGCGGGCCGAGCTGGCACGGCTCACATCTCAGCAGACAGAGTTGGCCCAGGAGGCGGAAGGTTTGGAGAGGGAGTTAGCCATCTTAGCGCCGGCCCAGGCAATGCTTGCCCAGACCAAGAAAGATCTGGCTGCGCTGGGCGATCCACGAGCTGAATGCAGCAGTCTTCAGCGTATCGCAAGTGCGCGCACCGCCCAACAAGAAGTAGTCAGCGCTCTGCACGCCCGGGTGCACGATCTCGAGAGTCGGCTGACCAGACTCAAACAGGAGCTTATGCCTTTTGCCGCACTGGATAGCGAGATCGCTAAGCTTCGCCAGGAGCTTGAGCGAAGACAGCCCGGTTATCATCAGTACTTGCGTTATGAAAAGCTGGCAGAACAATTGCCAGCTCGTGAGAATGAAGTCAGAGCGGCCATTACTGTGGCGGAAGCTGCACGGGAACACGCTGTACGCGCTCTGACCGAATATAAGGACGCCGGCGAAACCTTTGACGAGGAGGCTCTAAAGCAGGCGGAACACCTGAGCAAAGAGCTCAAAGATGAGGATGCCGGTAAGCGCGCCGAGCTATATTACCTGCTTAAACAGAGCCAGGAGCTCGAGGCTAATATCGCCCGGGTCGAAGCCCTGCAGCCACAGCTAGCAGCCGAGCGCAAAGAGTATGCTACGGTGGAAGACCTCGAGGGCATGCTTGCGCACTTCCGCGACATCATTCGAGAGTCCGGTCCCCATATTATGAAAGCGCTGCTGCGAGAGATTTCGATTCAAGCCAACCGCATCTTCGGCGAGATCATGGGTGATCGTTCAGCCGAGCTTGCCTGGACCAACGAGTACGAGATCGTTCTTTGCAGGAATGGACAGGAGCGGACCTTTGCTCAACTAAGCGGAGGAGAGCAGATGAGCGCCGCTCTTGCGGTACGATTGGCTCTCCTGCGTCATCTGAGCCGGCTCGACATCGCCTTCTTCGACGAGCCGACCCAGAATATGGATGGAGAACGGCGCGGCAACCTGGCTGAGCAGATACGGCGCGTACGTGGCTTCGACCAGTTAATCGTGATCAGCCACGACGACACGTTTGAGCAGGGCCTCGACAGCGTCATTCACCTGGAGAAGCGCGACGGCATGACCGTGCTGCTTGACGATAACATGCTCACGCCCGCCTGAGAGCGGCCGTTAGGCTACCTCAAGACTCCTTTTGCTTGCGAACCAGGCGACGCAGCACCGCCTGTAAGATGCCTCCGTTATGGTAATAGTTGATGTCTATCGGGCTATCCAGCCGAGTTATGACCTGAAATTCTCGCTCCCCGACACCGCCGTCGGGCTCACGCACCCGCACGGTGAGTTCCTGCCGCGGCCGTAGCTCTCCGCCAATCCCTATGATGTCATAGATCTCACGACCGGAGAGATTCAGGCTCTCGCGATTCTCACCTGGCTTAAACTGTAACGGAAGGATACCCATTCCCACAAGATTGCTGCGATGGATTCGCTCGTAGCTTTCGGCAATCGTCGCCCGGATGCCCAGAAGCAGAGGACCTTTGGCCGCCCAGTCTCTCGAGCTGCCTGAGCCGTACTCTTTGCCGGCAATCACTAGGAGCGGAGTGCCCTGTGCCTGGTACTTCACCCCGGCGTCATAGATGGTCATTTCGTCACCAGTTGGAAGGTAAATGGTGTAGTAACCCTCCTTACCCGGGACCAGCACATTGTGCAGCCGGATATTGGCGAAGGTGCCACGTACCATGACCTCGTGATTACCACGTCTCGAGCCGTAGCTGTTGAAATCCCGTACGGCTACTCCTTGCTGGGTCAGATACTGACCGGCCGGACTGGCTGCCGGAAATGAGCCCGCCGGAGAGATATGGTCGGTGGTGATGGAGTCGCCAACCGAGACCAGCACACGAGCGCCGCGGATGTCGTTGACGGGTTCCGGTTCGAGGGAAAGACCTTCGAAGAATGGCGGCTTCCTGACATAGGTCGAGCCTTCATCCCAAGCAAAGAGCTCGCTGCCCCCCTCGGGCATAGGCAGAGCGCGCCAGAGATCGTCCCCCTCGAAGACGTGCGCGTACTCTTTGGTGAAGACCTCGGGCTTAACCACGCGGCTCAGCGTCTCTGATATCTCAGCCGGAGTTGGCCAGAGATCGCGCAGATAAACCGCCTCGCCATTGGGATCGTGTCCGATCGGGTCATTGGTCAGGTCTGTGTCCACCGTGCCGGCAAGAGCATAGGCAACCACCAGCGGCGGCGAGGCCAGATAGCTCGCGCGCACCTGAGGATGTATACGCCCCTCGAAGTTGCGGTTGCCGCTCAGTACCGCCACCACCACCAGGTTCTCGTTCTGCACCGCCTCCGCTACCGGCTCCGGCAAGGGACCGCTGTTGCCGATGCACGTCGTACACCCGTAGCCAACGGTGTGGAAGTGAAGCGCCTCGAGGAATGGCGTCAGACCAGCACTGTTAAGGTAGTCGGTGACCGCGCGCGAACCGGGAGCCAGACTGGTCTTCACCGATGGGTTTACCATCAGGCCGCGCTCGACGGCATGCTTCGCCAGAAGCCCAGCGGCAATCATCACCGATGGATTTGAGGTGTTGGTGCAGCTGGTGATGGCGGCTATAGCCACCGATCCATGCGTAAGATCAACCTCTTCGCCGTCGATCCTGACGGTAGTAGCTGGAGGAGCGGCTGCCGTCCCCGATGCGGCTGCACCGTCAGTTGAGGCTGCAGTCACGAAACGCTCTTTATAGATGGCGCGGAAGTTACTTTTGACATCGCCTAACGCTACTCGGTCCTGGGGCCGGGTGGGGCCGGCGACGCTTGGCTCAATAGTTGCCAGATCTAACTCCAGCAGCTCGGTGAACTCGGGAGTGGGCGCGGCATCAGTTCGGAATAACCCCTGTTCCTTACAATAGCGTTCAACCAGGTCTACCAGTTCGGCAGGGCGACCAGTCAGGCGTAGATAGCGCAGCGTTTCATCGTCTACGGGGAAGAGAGTAGCTGTAGCTCCAAACTCCGGTGACATGTTAGCGATGGTGGCACGATCCGGAAGGCTGAGCGAGCTAAGGCCCTGACCGGCAAACTCGACAAAGCGACCGACCACGCCGTGCTTCCGCAGTCGCTGTGTCACCGCCAGCACCAGATCAGTAGCGGTGGCGCCTTCAGGCATCATGCCAGAAAGGCGCATACCGATAACCTCTGGAGTCAGCAGGTAGAGTGGCTGTCCCAAGAGAACGGCCTCGGCCTCGATTCCGCCAACACCCCAGCCCAGTACACCCAACCCATTGATCATAGTGGTATGTGAATCGGTGCCGACGAGGGTATCGGGAAAGGCTACGCCGTCTCGTACCTGTACCACCTGGCCCAGATACTCGAGGTTCACCTGGTGGACTATGCCGGTGCCTGGCGGGACAACGCTGAAGTCCTTGAACGCCTGCTGCGCCCAGCGGAGCAGGGCATAACGTTCGCTGTTGCGCTCATATTCGCGTGTGACATTGGCGGCAAACGCCAGAGTTGAACCAAATCGATCCACCTGGACGGAGTGATCAATTACCAGGTCAGCTGGAACCAGCGGGTTGATACCGCTGGGCTTACCGCCCAACTCTTTTACGGCATCTCGCATCGCTGCCAAATCCACCACCGCAGGTACGCCGGTAAAGTCCTGCAATATGACACGTGCCGGCATAAAGGGAAGCTCTTGCGGATCTGCGGGGGCAGGCTTCGTTCCGGGGTGCCAGCGCGCTAGGGCTAGAACATCGGCCTCGGTGACCAGTGCCGGCTCCAGGTAGCTATTGCGTAACGCATTCTCCAGCAATATCCGAAGTGTAAAGGGTAGCTTCTCGATGGAGGTGCTCTGAGCGCTGCTGAGCGCGTCGAGCCGGTACCAGCCAACCTCGCCGTTAGAAGTTTTGAGTGTCGCGCGTGCGCCGAATCTGTCGGACTGCGCAGCCTGCGATGGCATAGGTATACACCCCTTGTACGTTTGTACGTAGTCTCTGGTTTCGATTAAACGGAGTATAGCGCACCAGCATTGTCTGCTGCGCTTCTCATCCCGCACGATCGTGCTAGCCCGGTACACGCAGTATAGCAGGTTGCCGATCCAATAGGGCAATGCCCCATATTGGATTGGGTGATACGAGGAATCTCCGGCCGTTTGCTACCACGCGGCATCATCTTTGCTACACACGAGTAGGTGCGCCTGCGCAAATGGATGGCGTATGCTATAGATGGTGCGGCCAGCGCTGCGCAAAGGGTATCATGTAGCCAGTAAAAGTGTTTTACGTATAGTCTCTGGAGGAAACCAGCCATGAGTTCAGACCGCCAATCCAATCAATCTGAGCAATCTCAGCAGTCGGAGGGAGAGCATTTGGACGCCCTCGTACAGGATGCTCTGGATCCTAATCCCGAGAGTTTGGACGATCAGGATATTGCCGACACCAACCTGGCACGAGATCCGGTGTGTGGAACCCTTGTCGACAAAGCGACGGCCACGAACACGCTGCCGGCACCAGTCAACGACCAAGGCGAAGGAACCATATACTTTGACTCACCTGAGTGCAAAGCGCTATACGAGGCGGATCCGGCCAGATACGGCTCCAACTTCTAGCTGCTACTCCTGGTGGTGGCTCGTCTTCCGGCTCGCCGGCATAGGGCCACGCAGTCGCGTGATTGCGTCTTGGTCACCTGGCAACTTGTAGCTCACGTCCTCTTCGGCTACACTAGTCTCCGGTAGTGGGGGGGGATGTATGAGCTACGAGCAGGATAGCCAAGCCGGCGATCATGAGCTTGAGCAGGCGCTGGTTAGAATGAGCCAGCAGGGGGATCGCTCGGCCTTCAATGAGTTGGTCGAGCGCCACCAGGTTGGGGCATATGCTCTGGCAGTGCGCATGGTAGGCGATCCAGACACAGCCGCCGATGTCACGCAGGACGCATTCTTCTCGGCCTATCGTGCTATTGGTTCATTTCGTGGGGCTTCCTTTCGAGCCTGGCTGTATCGCATCGTCAGCAATACCTGCATCGACCATTTCCGTAGCCAGACTCGCCGCCCGCAGGTCTCCCTAGATGCCGCACTCGAGACCAGCCGGGATAGCGACGCAGTGGTTACTCCACACCTGCCCCAGGCGATGATCGATCCCACTTGGGACCCCGAAAGACTGGCATTGGAGGCTGAAACCGCTCAGCGTATTCAATCGGCCCTGCTTGAACTTCCCCCTGAGCAGCGGCTTGCTCTGGTGCTCTGCGACATACAAGGTATGCCGTATGATGAGATCGCACGGGTAATGGAAACCTCACTCGGCACGGTAAAGTCCCGTATCGCTCGTGCCCGGAGACATTTGCGACATATCCTGTCGCGGGAAGGGGAACTTTCAGAATCGCGCCGGCGTCCTGGCAGTGGAACGACCCAGCGTGGGCTCTAGGGGACATCGTAGAAGTGGTCAGGTAGGCAGAACCGAAGATCCATATGACAGTTGGCGGATATCATAAGCATAGTGACTGGGAGCAGCGGCTGGAAGAACTCTCAGCCTACTTGGACAGCGAGCTGGATGAGACGGAGCGCGCTACTCTGGAACAGCACCTATCTACCTGCGAGGAATGCCGCCGGGCACTGGAGGAGCTCCGGCAGACCCGTGCGCTCCTGCGCGCTCTGCCGGAGCCGGCGTTACCACGATCTTTCCGGTTGCCCGAGACCGGCGCCGTTCCCGAATCAATCTCTCGAGGCCGCGGTGGCACCGCGGCCAGCTACAGGGTCGAGCGCGTCTGGCCCCTGCGGGCGCTACAGTACATCGGGGGCATGGTGGCTGTGCTGGGACTCTTCATCCTGATAACCGCCGCGCTGCAAAGTCCACACATGACATCCTCGGCGGCATCTCCCTCCTTGCGTGCACCCGCCGCCAACTCCAGCTCTACGGACCAGGCTAGCCAGACACGCCCGGCGCCGCTTGCCTCACCCAGTGTAGAGAGCCCGATTTCTTCCCAGGCCGGCGTAGCCACCCAGTCGCCTGTGGCAACCACCCCCACAGGGTACGGACCAAGCCTTGTCCCATCGAACGGCACCCTTAGTAATCCATTACCTCTGGACCTCATAGCCGGTGCCGCGCTGGCCATCGGCGGCGGTGGTTTCTTTGTGACCGGAACGGTGCTCATTCGCCGGCGTTCACGCGTACGAAGCTTGCGTGAGCCCTCGACTCCGGTACGCCGGACTCCGCATAGCTAAACTCCAGAGAAAATGGCCTCAGCATCTCCCGAGATGACGCGTTCACCTTGCTGATTGTCGATCCACAGTTCCACCGACTGGCGCTCCATATTGCGCGCCAGTGGATTGCCAAAGCAACTAAGGCTATCGCCGGGCCGTACCATGGCCTGAAATCGCACATGCAGCCGGCGAATCCAGCCGCCACGCTCAGCCTGCCCATAGAGCCAGTTAGTCAGCACCCGCCCAGCGAATGCCATGCTCAACATGCCGTGTGCGATGGTTCCGTCCAGACCAACGGCACGCGCCGCCTCCGGGTCGACATGTATCGGATTGTGGTCCCCGCTGACCTCGGCATAGGCGTCAATCTGCTCCTGCGTTACCAGGCAGTCGAGCCGTAGCGCTGCTACTTCCGGCGCCTGTGCCTCCAGTCGCGGCCTGGACCGGCTGGATCCGATACCGGACGATCCAGCGGCAGACATTTCGCGTATGATCAGAGTGGCTTTTCCAGTGATGATTCGGTCGCCTTCGGGGCTGTCACAGAGCTGCTCCAGCGTCATGATCGCCATATCGCCTCGTCCCGATAGCCGGATCGACGATACGCGGTGCCGTCCAACCAGTATATCTCCAGCCAGAGTCGGGCGAGTATACGTATACTCCTGTTCGACATGCAACACCTGGCTCTGTTCAGGGTTGAGACCGGCCTCAGCAAACGGTACCCGCAGACGGGTAACAAATGTCGGCGACATTGGGATACTAGCGAAACCAGCCTGAAGCGCCGCAGACTCATCGAAGAAGATAGGATTGTTATCGCCAATTGCCTCGGCAAACGCACGAATGTCTTCGGGAGTAATGAGCACCGTTTCGGGCGCTGTCTCATTGCCCACCAGCGATGGATCGAGCAAAGCCATACTAAGGATTCCTCTCGCACTGTGCTTCAAATAACCGGCGCCAGATCTGCCGGTGTACACGTCACATGTGTTCCGGCTGGGAAACAGTTCGTTCGCTCTCAGTGTCCCCGGTATTGACTGTGGTGCTGGGCTCGAGCAACATCAGCTGCGTCTCCTCTTCAGCCACAGGACGATGTTCCACGCCATGAGGAATGATGATGAGTTCGCCCTCTTCGAGCCAAATGTTCCGTTCTCGCTCCGGCTCTTCACGTACTTGAATGAGGAGACGACCTTTGACCACAAAGAAGAGCTCGTCTTCGACGGAATGGCGATGCCAAATGAACTCTCCTTTAACTTTGACGATCTTCACTGCGAACTCATTCAATTCCCCAATCACCTTAGGGCTCCAATAGTCCTCGAAAAGCGCAAATTTTTGCGGTAAACTGATTTTGTCCATTTCTCCTCCTCCCTCTCATAGGAAACAGTGGAGACCTG
>JBKQTH010000264.1:0-21132 GCA_052143275.1 Ktedonobacterales bacterium
GTGACAAAAATATCAGGGGCAGGTCCCGGCTGTCGGCCGGGACCTGCCCCTGATCGCTGATGTCGCTTCTATGCTCAAGTGGTAGTGGTAGTGGGAGTAGGAGTAGGAGGAGTGGGCCGTTTGCCGCCGAACCTGCCACCAGCTCCGCCAAATCCGCCGAGCAATGGGTAGCGTCCCGCATTTACCGAGGTGGTAACTTGGCTATAAAGAGTATTTGACTGATCCTGGGTAATGTCACCTTTGCTCACCGCCTGGGAGAGCAGGCTCTTTAGCGCGCCCAGGTAAGCTGTATTCACCGTGCCGACTGTGACGCCGTGACCCGAGGCGATCTCGGGGATGGTCTGTCCCGCCTTCAAATCCGAAGCCAGTACACTGGTCGTAATACCCAGGCTCGTCGCCACCGCGTTCGCGATGCTCTGGCGTCCACCGGCCAGGATCTGGTTCAGCGAGCCTAAGGTGTTGCCGTTAGCCCAGTGCGCGAACTGATTCAGATGCGAGCAGGGCTGTGAGCTATATTGCTGTACCATCTGCAGGAGCTTAGTCTCTTGCTGTGAAGTGATCTTACCGTCTTTGGCCATTTGCTCAATGACCGCCTTGAGCGCAGCGCTATTGGCGCTTTCCAGCGCGCTTGGGCTGATGTTAAGCTGCCTGGCGAGCGTCTGTTCATAGAGCTGGCAGTAGCCGTTCGCAGCGCTGGGTGTTGACTGGCTCACGCTGGCGGCGTTGTTGGCACTCTTGGAAGCGAACGCTGGAATGCCGCCGCTAATGATGAACCCAGCGAGGACACCTACCAGAATGAGACTGGCACCGGCCACTCCCATGATAATCCGCTTACGCATAGCTCTTCCTTTTTCTCCTTCTCACCCTCGACCACCCTGGCTCACCACTGACCGCCCTAGGTTTGCCTCTTTATAGTCTAGTATAGATGTCTAGCCGACGCAATCACAGACGCAATCACATAGGCTATACGAGCGAGACATTAGCACGGTAGCGTCTGGAGACGGCAGTACCGCCCCCGTCACTGGGCGGAGAGCAACCGCTGTTGATCACTGTCGCTATGGTAACTAAGAATCGGACAAATAAAGGGCCCCGCACATCTTCCGTATGGGGCCTCACGGTAGCGCATATTAGATGCGGTAAATGATGTCTCAGCGCGTCTCAGGAACTCTCTCATGCGGTAATTTATAACGGATTCTGGCTTGAGTCTATCTCACGATGTCTCAGTGGTGTCTCAGTGGTGTCTCAGTGGGTTGGCATCAGCGTTGGCGTCGTTGGCATCAAGCATGGGCGCTGGAGCTACGCACGTTGGTGACGCATATCTGGGCGGAGGCGTTCGCCTCTCTCGGATATTGGGGAGAGAAGCTATCTCGAGAAGCCATCTCATATATGGTTCTGGCATATCGATGCTATTTCAGATAGCGGCTGATGAAGAAGTCAGCGTAGTACCGCTCCCAGTGACTGCCCGGTGCTTCAGCATTCTGCTGTTTGTCGGCGAGCACGAGGAGGTAGATCAGGTCGCTCTTGAGCAGCGTGGCGTCAAGCAGCTTCTCCAGCCCTTGCTCGCGCAGGTGATCGGCGTACCAGATCGACCAATCGGGATCCACACCGTCGGTGGCTTTGTACGCAACGTGATGATCCTCAGCCGTCTGGTGGAAGAGGTCGGCGAGCCGTGTTGTGAGGTTGGACAAGTCTGTCTTTCTCGACTTCGAGCCAGGAGTATTCTCGGCCATTTCTCCATTCCCTCGATTTCTTGCAGAGCGGTGGGGGTCTACAGAACACCGATCACGAGAAACTATATCATACGGTCGATTCTGACTTGCAATCAGGATGCGTAATGGGAGGCTCACCATGGCTAAGTTGATCTACACGGCGATCACATCGCTCGACGGCTACACGGAGGACGAAGGCGGCAACTTCGATTGGGCTATGCCGGACGAGGAGGTGCACGACTTCGTCAACGAGCTCGAGCGGCCGGTCGGCACCTACCTCTACGGGCGCCGGATGTACGAGACGATGGTCAGTTGGGAGACTGCGGACACACTCGCCGACCAATCACCTGTGATGCGGGACTTCGCACAGATATGGCAGGGAGCCGACAAGATCGTATACTCCAAGACGCTAAAGGCGGTATCCAGCGCCAGGACGCAGATCGAGCGAGACTTCGACTTTGAAGCGATCCGGCAGATGAAAGTACGAGCGGAACGTGATATCTCAGTGAGTGGTCCCGACCTTGCTGCCCAGGCAATCAAGGCTGGATTGGTCGACGAATTCCGGCTGCTTCTCATGCCCGTTATGGTGGGCGGTGGCAAGCCGGCCCTCCCCAAACATGTCCGCCAGAGACTCGAACTGCTGGACGAGCGCCGTTTCGGTAACGGCGTGGTGTACCTGTATTTTCGGTCCCAGACATGATGAGCCAGGGGTGCAAGGCAGCTTGATTAGGTGGTAGAGTGCCCGGACAAGACCTGTTGAAAGCCCACGCTGACTCTCGAGGAGTGGAATGAAGGTGCTGGAAATTCGGCGGCATTCCTTGACGAAGAAAGGGCCGGGCCGTGGCAAGGGATCGCATCTGTCTGGGGCAGGAGTTCAGTTGGCACGCAGGATTGGCGAAACGGTTGGACCGTGCGATCTCGTCTTGACCAGTCCCAGTCCGCGTGCCATTGAAACCGCCCTGGCTATGGGCTACGCCGTCGATGCGTGCTCGGATGTTTTGGGTGAGATGCCGGAGGCATTCGTGCAGGAGATTGGGCATCATGAACGCTGGGCCTGGGCGGAACCGTTTGCGGTCTTCGCGGAGGTCATCGCGCGAGGGGGGGCCATGGCCAGCGACGGTGACCCATCTCTAGCCTAGCTATACCTCAGTGACCGAATGGCGAGTCGACAGGACGGCTGGCGTCCGCGCCGGCCTGTGTGTCACGGCGCGTCTGCGTTCGCGCTGGCGTTCGCCCGCAGCGCGGACGCCAGCGCGGACGCGATCAACTGGGCGTCCGCTACCGTCACGCGGGGATGAGTTGGGAGGTTGATGAGATGCTGAGCGGCGGCTTCAGCGCGCGGGCATGACCCAGGCTGGTATCCACCAGCGGAGGGCGAAGCGCCATCCTCGAGCACGGACCGGAACCACAGCCCCGGAAGTGCGTAGCGGTTGACCGCCCGCACAGCCGCGGCGCGATCGGGCGCCCACACGGGATAGCGGACGTAGGCGGCCCGTACGTGCGGCGATAGGCGCGAAACGGGGACGTCATGCGCTGTGAGCGCGCGCTCATAGGTTTCCGCGATCAGGCGCCGGTGGGCGAGGTTCTGATCGAGCGTGCGCAGTTGGCGCACACCCAGCGCCGCTTGCGCGTTGCTGAGGCGGCAGAGGTATCCGTCCGGGCGCTCCCCTCGCTCCTCGTCTGGCGATGTTGGCCGGGGAAGAGGAAGGCGGCGACCCATCAGTTCGTACAGGGCGCGCATGGGCCGGTGGAGATAGGGATCCATCAGGATACGGTAGACCGCAAACTTGAGCACGCAGCGCGCGGCCTGCAACCGCGAAGGCCACCCGCAGCGCTCCTGGAATACCTGCAAGCGCGCCGCTATCGCCGGATCGTCGGTGGTTGCCATGCCACCGAACGTCGTCGAGATGATCTTCGTCTCCTCGCTGCTGAAGAACGCCGCCTGCCCGAAGCTGCCCACTGGGCGGCCCCGATAGGTCGCGCCGAGGGCATGCACGCAGTCCTCCACCAGCGCCAGGCCATGCCGGCGCGTGAGCGCGAGTGCCGCGTCGAGGTCCGCTGGCGCGCCGAACGTGTGCTGCACCAGCAGGACTCGGGAGCGGGGGGTGATGAGCCGCTCGGCCTGGGCGAAATCCATGTTGTAGGCGCCGGAATCGCAGTCAACGTAGACCGGTCGCGCGCCCAGGTAGCGGATGGCGTTCGCCACGACGATGTGTGTGGGCGCCTGCAGCAACACCTCGTCCCCTGGGCCTACACCGAGCGCCTGGAGGATGCCGTAGAGCCCCACGCGCCCATTGGCGAAGCTGAAGGCCCAGCGAACGCCGCTGCGCGTGGCGAAGGCGCGCTCGTAGGCGGCGATGGCAGGTCCCTTCGCCAGCCGGTGTGGCATAAAGAGGTAACGAACAGCTGTGAGGCTGTCGCGCCATGTCGTGGTGCCACCGAGCAGCGCGATATGGCGCCAGTGCGGGCGTTTCGACGCCCGGTCTGGCTGGGAGGTGCGGACGGTCGCGGTCTGGATCATTGGTGGCGCGGCTCCTGTTCACGTTAGGCACTTTGCGCATAACCCGGTGAGTGGCGCGCATGGCGCTTCGCCACGCGCTCAAAAGTGGCGGTGGGCCCAGTCGCTCAGCACAACCGTGGCGCTCAGCGGAAGATGCTTCCAGGTAGTGTGCAGCAGGTTACCGGCCCAGCTCTGCGATTCCAGGATGCCGATCTCCACCTCGCTGGGAGCCGGGTAGTAGTACCGGTACAACCAGTACGGGGTAGCACCCCACTTACTCTTGAAATCGGCGAGGCTGGAGTGATCGCTAGTGACTTCGCCGAGGTCGTAATACTGGTAACTGCCCTCGCAGGCCTTGTGAATGGCCTCCCACTGCAATGCGTCATTGGGGCGGTAGGTGAGACCTTCTCTGCGGCGCCCGTTGAACGTGTAGAACACGGTCTTCCCATACATCAGGAACAGAGAGCCCGCCAGCAGGTCGGTGCCGCCAGCCGTGTGGCGCTCCGCCACGAGCAGCTGCAGCATGCCGCGAGACCTCAACTCGCGCCAGATCAGCTCGAAAAAGTGGTAGGGGCGCGGCGGCACGACGTACCAGCGCATGGTGTCGAGATAGATGGCGTACCACTTACGCAGGTCAGCCTCAGATTCCGCCTCGCGCACCACAACGCCGAGCTGTGCAGCCTTCTTGATCGCCCACCGGAGTCGCGCCTGGTTGCGTCCACCGCCGAAGCGAAGCTGCTCCGGGCGCTCAGGGAGATCAATCTGATACGACTGGCGCCAGCGCGCGCCGACTACGTCCTCCACCAGACCGCTGAGCGTATCTGAGGCAAGCTTGAACTGGAGCTGGGCACCAGGAACGGCGCGGACGCGCTCGACCGCCGCGCTCAGGAGCGCACTCGCGCTCTCGGCATCGTTGGTAAGGGGCCCCGCGAGTGGCGTCCGTGGGAGCGACGAGAAGCGATGCCCCGTCACCACGCCGTGCAGCGCGAAGAGCGGCAGGACGCCTTGTAGCTGGCCGTCACCATCCTCGTAAGCGAGGTGGACAGGCTTGTAGTCGAATGCCTCCTCCAGCACGCGCAGCCAGGCGGGATGGTGAAAGACGAGCTTGTCTGGATGGGCAGAGACGAACCGCTCCCAGCGCTGATCAGTGAGCGGATCAATAGAGACGATACGCGAGGAGGCGTGGGCGATAGAAGCAATAGACATACGATGATGCCTTTATCCTTTGTGTCCGGATCACGATCGGTAGTTAAGTGCGCAGCCTTCTATAACGGAAATTACCAACAGTACATCCCCTACCCAAAACCCTCGTATTTTCGGCGCCGTAAATACCACGACAGTAAAGGACACGGCAACCATGGCGGCTGCGAGCAGGCCGCGAAGTACGGATTGTCCTCGCCCAGGGGACCACCTGGTTCCGACAGGCGGCCAGTCGTGAGTCCCTCGTGCCGGTAGGTGACATCAGTATCAACCTGCAATTTGCAATTTGTAGGCCAGATTGATACACAGATGGTAGATATTTCATTCCCAGGCTCCATCTGCTGGTTTTCACCGGTGCTTTTCACCGGTATCGGCGCACCAAGCGACGAAGATGCTGAGCTTGTTGTCTTACCGCGCCGGCCGATGGGAGTATGTTCTTACGGTCAGAGCGATTTCTGCTGCTCATTCGCTACAATCGCATCTTGTAGAGCCATTTCCCTCTCGTTCTTCCAATTGGGACCGTTCTGCCCGCTTTTCCGGGTATACTCCGCATGAAGAGTGGAGACAAGCTGTTTGAGCGCGGTTTCCGCGGCGATATCACTCTAGGAACCGCCGCAAGTGAAAGCACATGATTGGACGTAGCCTACAAGATACCGGAGGACAGTATGGATATCAGGAGGAGCAAGGCTCAACTCCAAAGTGATCTGAACGACGAGCAAGCCGGCTTCGAAGCGCTTCTTGGGGAGATCGGCGAAGCGCACATGACCCAGCCCGGCGTCGCCGGAGACTGGTCGATTAAGGACATCGTCGCGCACCTGACTAGCTGGCGTCGCCGGACGGTGGCAAGCTTCCAGGCGGCACTGCACCACGAATCCTCGTTTTCGCCACCCTGGCCACCGAACCTGGAGGAGGACGACGAGATCAACGCCTGGATTTACGCCGCCAACAAGGATCGCCCGCTCACCGACGTGCTGGAGGAGTCGCGTGCCGTCTTTGAACAGCTCGTCGCTACCCTCAGCGCCTTCCCCGAAGCAGAACTGCTCGAGCCCAACCGCTTCGACTGGTTGGAAGGCGAACCGATGAGCGCAGCGGCCTTCTTCGGCCATTTTCATGAGGAACATGAGCCGGATATGCGGGCCTGGCTGAGCAAGATGACCTCTCCTTGATGCGCTGGCCGCCCCGAGTGCTGGTGTATACATCAAATCTTTGAACTTGGTACCATCCAGGAATGTCCTTGATCACTATGCTTTTGACACGGCAAAGGCCACTGCAAGCAGCACGCCGATGGACATTACTGTTGGTCCGAACGGCAATCTGTAGTTCATTGAGGAGTCTGCCAAGCAGACCGGGAAGAAGGCTTCGATGGAGCGGTGCAGGCGGCCAAGCAGGGCTGGGACGACCGGCGGCTGGTCCGCATCCCGCGAGGGGAGGACACCCAGACTTGCTGTCGCTTCTCAACCGGCACCTGTACGATGCGCGCAAGAACCTCAACAGCGGCTGGGATGCAGGTCAAACCCAGCCAGTGCTTATGATGCCTTCGTGACTGGCAACGGTTAGCATGCGATACAGCTATGAGCCGCATTCACCCTGGGTTAGCGCCGTGAAAAGACATACCAGTTGTTCGCCACTCAACAACAACCTTTTACGACTGGCCTTGCAGCCAATTGCCTACAGCGACCGGGACCTTGCTGATGTGTTCTACTCAGGTGCAGAAGTCGTCCCCTTCCCGCACATCGTGCTTCACCAGGGCTCGCCTAGGTCGGGGGACCTTATCATGTGCCAAATATCCTGTAACAGCTGGCTCATGGCTATAAAGAGCCACGAGTCGAAGTAGGAGCTGGCGAGGCTCCGGATGGAGGATGCGGAGGCGCCGACCGTAGCCAGAGCGATATCGAAGATGGCTGCATCGTCTCTTCTATGATGTCGACCAGCTTCTGCTGCAGCGCGGCTAGCTCAACCTCGCTCTGCACGGTGGCGGCAAACGCCGCCAGCGCCTTCTGCGCATCATATTTGCTGCGGTAGAATCGACGATCGATGAGCTGCTGCAGACGGTGACGCAGCGGCTGGAAGAGAGCGGCAATGACCAGCGTGGAGACAACGATGGCCAGCGGAGATTGCGCCTGCTCAGACTGTCGAGTCAGCAGGGCCAACAAGCCCTGGATGCCGAGAATCCCTCCGATATAGATAGCCGCGAGAATGGCGCTGAGTGAACCATAGACCAGAGTGCGATTGATGATGACGTCGATGTCGTAGAGCCGGTAGCGCTGTACCGCAATGAAGAAGGTGAAGGGCACGAACAGCAGCAGAAGCAGGTACACCACGTAGAGGATGGGCCGGTAGAATTGACCTATGGCAAACGGCAGCAGCCAGAAGGCCTGATTGGCAAGTAGGGAAGCGACAAAGCCAAACACGACCCACTTGGTCTGCTGCCGCTGGACTGGAGTCGAGACCCTACGGTAGCGATGGATCTGGCAACCAATGGCGCCACCGTAGCAGATCGGGTAGGCCAGAGCGTAGGGCAAGTTCGGCCAAATGCTTCCCGAGGTGATAGACACAACCCATAGCGCGAGGAGAACCCATGACCAGCCGGGTACGAATCGTCCGGTGGGAAAGAGAAGGAATACGGCGTAAAAGGCGGTGATGTCGGGAATCGTGACGAGAATGACCGTGATCGGCGCTGGAAATGGGTCGAAGATGGCCACCGCCAGATTACCCAGTGGATAAGCGACCAGGAAATAGGCCACCAGCAGCACCATCCACTCGTGGGAGCGTCGCCAGAAGAGAATGCCGGCCAGTACGCTGGAGACCAGCACCAGAATGACATAGAACACCAGCGTGGTCCAGGCAAAAGCTGCCACTGTCACGCCTCGGCTGGCGAAGACCCGGGCAGTCTCCGAGCTGAAAAAACAATCTTGCGGGCAGAGGTGTTCGACACTCGGGATGTAGCTGGGGAGTAAGATGATAAACTGAACCAGTATGGCCACAAACAAGAAAAGCCAGGTGGCCGTGGCCAGCAGCAGCCACCTCCCTCGCAGACCCGAGGCGGAACTCAATCCAGCATCGCCCATGGACCCAGCCTGAAGCTCCTGGCTTTGCGCAGGTGTGTGATCGCCGGTAGCTCGGTGGCTCATAGGTCTCCTCCTACTGCTATCTGTACACCAGTCCACTTAAAAAAGATATCAGGAGTATGTCCCGCAAACGTTACGGCAGCGCTACGATGTGATACCGGCTTGGCAGTTCCGGCTCCCCGGCAGCGGATCCGCTTGGCGCGCTCCGCAGCGGCGTGATGGCCCCGGTGATCATGTGCCGGCGGTGATGCTCTTGAGCTGGTCGAGGGCCTCGCGGATGAGCCGCGATAGGTCGTGCTCGTCCGGTGCGCTGACCCAGCGGGCAAATGCTGTTTTGAAGGCGATGACGCCGACTTCGGTGGCGAGGCTCGCGGCCGGGTCGGACACACCGCGCCGGCGCAACGCATCAGCCATAGCCGCGGCGAGTGCTGCGCGCTTGAGCAGTTCGCGTTCTTGGAGTCCTGGGTTGGCGTCGATCACGGCCTGGCGCTGCCGGGCGAGCTCGCGGCGCTCGTGGAACACCGGGACGGTGGCCTCCAGGGCCGCGGCGACCGCGTCAATCGGCGCAGCGGACTCCGGCGCAGCTGCGATGGTACTCACGTAGAGCTCGCGCAAGCGATCCTGACCCCAGAACAGCATCTCGCGCTTGTCGGCGAAGTAGCGGAAGAAGGTCCGCTCCGTGAGCCCGGCCTTTTCTGCGATCTCTGTCACCGTGATCTGGTCGAAGCCGCGCTCGCGGTAGAGTTCCAGTGCCGCCTGCTCAAGCCGGCCGCGCGCGTTGGGTTCCCATCTACTCATGCCCCTATTGTATGTGATGTCAGGGGTTGACATCAAGGACTATAGTGATAACAGGAACTGACATCACCTGTCCTGACACAGGCACAGGGCTTGGGCCGAATCGGCATCGCGCGCGAGACGGGTTTCTCCGCCTATGTCGGCGATGGGTCCAACCGCTGGCCCGCCGTGCATGAGCTCGATGCGGCGCACCTGTTCAGGCTGGTTTTGGAAACTGCTCCGGCGGGGTCGAGGTGGCGCGGGGCCGGCGACGAGGGCGTGCCCTTCCGGAAGATCGCCGAAGTCATCGGTCGGCACCTGAACGTGCCGGCGGTAAGCATTTCCCAGGAGGAGGCAGCCGCCCACTTCGGCTTTCTTGGGGCCATAGCGTCACTCGACATCCCTTGGGCGAGCGCCGAGACGCGGGAGCGCTTTGGATGGCGGCCCGTTCACCCTGGATTGATCGCCGATCTAGAGGCGGGCTTCTACTTTGACCGCTGAGCGGCATAGTCAGCAGCCCAGCGAGATCAGGGGAACGAGTCGCCCAGTCGTCCTCAGGGAGATCCCTTGGATAGGCAGGGAGTGCCCTACCAGGGATGCCCGCCGAAGCGCCTGCAGGAGCGACTTAACCCAACATGAAACTATGGAACAACGGAATCCCGCTGGGACTTTGGAGGTTCGCTCTTGCCCCCGAGCTGCCCGTGCTGGCAGAATGAGCAGACATGTGACTGCTCGATGTCCAACACTGTAATCGGAGCCGTATTATGAACCGCGGAATAGGCCTGTATGAACCGCACTGATCGACTGTACGCTCTTGTCGAAAAACTGCGGGCTCGTGCGCCTCGAACGATGCGTGCCGTTGAGCTGGCCGCTTCTTTTGAAGTCAGCGTCCGTACCATCGAGCGAGACCTGCTCTCCCTTAAAGAAGCCGATGTGCCTATCTGGTCGCAGTCCGGCCCTGGTGGTGGCTATGGCCTCCATGCTGAGATGACCTTACCACCGCTCAATCTCACCGGCGCCGAAGCGGCCGCGCTCGCTATCGCCCTGGCGTCGGCTACTGCTATGCCGCTGGCTGAGGCTGGTCAATCTGCCCTGCAAAAAATCGTCGCAGTCATGGCGAGCGCACCCCGGGACGCTGCTTCCGATGTCGTCAGTCATATTCGATTGGTTAGGGGCCCAAGCAGCCCGCCAGGACAGATATTCGATGTCATTCAGCGCGCGATCGTCGACCACGTCGCTCTGGCATTGACCTATCGTGATTCTGAAGGAAATCAGACGCAGCGGACGGTCGAGCTCGGCGGCCCCTCGTGAGTACACCGCATGGTTGGTACCTGGCAGCATGGTGCCAACTACGCCAGTCGCCGCGCACCTTTCGCCTGGATCGGATCATTCAGGCCACGCTGACTCCAGAGCGAATCAACCCACGCATGCTGGATACACTGCTGGTCGATCTGCCATACGAACTGGCTCAGCCTATCCTGAAACAGCCATAAAGTTACCTTAGAATCATCACAGACAATTCCCGACATACTGCTGTCGCCATCCGGTCGTACTGTGAACGCAGTGACCCGTACATTAATAAAGAGGAGTGAATTCGGATGAATGGCAGCACACCCCGATTTGCGTTCGCGTTGGAGTATGTCGACGATATCGAAGCGGCAAAACGATTCTATGTTGAGGTCCTCGGCCTGCAAGTCGAGCGCGAAGCCCCTGTTTTCGTTCAGTTCCAGGACTCAGCAGGCACTCGTTATGCCATCGCCAGCGATGAGTCGCTGAGTGGCAGTCGTGGCCTGGAGCTCTACTGGCTGGTGGATGACGCCGAGGCTGCCTGCAGCCTGTTGTCTCAAAGAGCCGAATTGTGCGTCCCGCTCCGGCAGATGGCTTTCGGCAAAGTCTTTGCCGTCAAGGATCCCGCCGGTCAACCGCAGTTCTTCGTTGAATTCGCTCAGAATCGTCCTAGTGATACCGTTACACCGTGATGAGTGTGACACGACTGATTTACCGGAACTGCCGTGGCGCGAGACGCGCTCGAGCGCTGCTACAGGGCAGCCAACGTACCACACGAGCTGGAGCCACCGAGGCGTTCACCATGCTCTCTCGCACGGACGGTTGGGCCTTTGATATAGGAGGTGGTCCGAGTCTGCTGCTGCACTACGATGGCACGGCTTGGGCACCGATGGCCATGCCGCCGCACTGGGGAAGCCCTGGAGGGCAGGGAATGCAATTCTCCTCGTGGGTCTTTGCGATCAGCGCGGCACGCGTGTTCTCGGGCAGCAAGCCCAGCGCGCGATCCAACAGCGCGATGAGGTCGCCACGCTCCAGGGCAACGTCGAGTTCGCCGTCTTCGGCGGGCGTCTCCTGCGCCAGGTCTTCGGCTACAGCTGCGTTGCCGCTCAGGCGTGCGCAGAAGCCAACCAGCCGCGGACGCTCCGCCGCCAGTTCCGCCTCGAGTTCCTTACTCGCCGGCGTGACGCCAACATACTCGGTCATGGGCTCGTTCCTCTCCAGCGGTCGTCGGTACGCTCCGTACTGGTGTCTGTCCAGTATAGTAGCTAATCGCGGAGACCAGGGCGAGCATTACGCAAAATATTGAGAGGGCTACCACGCTGTCCAATACGAGCAAGCAAGGTCGAGGGTTCAAATCTCCCTCCCCGCTGGCTCCCATTAAAACCTGAATTCAAACGATCTGAGGCGAGAAGCTCCGGAATACTTTTCTGCGTCTACGATGCTACTGTGCCACCCAAGACCCATACGCAAACGTTCAGGGTCAAACACATTTTTCGTGATGCCGCACGGTTGGCATAGAGGAGCATTCCTGACTTGGTGTGAGGCGCTAGAGCGCATGCAGCACCGGTTGCGGCAGCCGTGGTGCGCTTCCGCCTCTCAGGAAAGCCGTCGCTGGCTCCTCCTGCCTAGCACTCGGCCGCTTGCCATCACACGCGGGCGGATACGTCAGCGCTTCTCCACCTTACACCCCCGATGGCTCCTTGCGTCCGACATATCGGAGCAGGAGCGTGACGATGACCGACCAGAACGCAGCAATGACCGCCACCGGCGCGTAGTACAGACCGTCCACCTGGGGGCCCTCTCCTTTGCGGATGATATTGGCGATGAAACCAGTGAGCAAGGCCACGACAAAGACAATAATTCCGTCAAAGCCGGTTCTGCGCCCAGGGTAGCCTGGGAAGAAGTGTGCCGCCGCACCATACACTGCGGCAATGATGACCAGTATGATGACCCCGACCGCTCCCATGAAGAAACCCACCTTTCGTCTCAATCTGACCCTGCCGAGGCAGTTTTATGTCGGCATGAGCCACGAACAACACTGTCAACACGGTATCCACGATCTGCATGCCGATGTAGCTAACCTCCTAGTCTCCTCGCCGATGCCCGCACCTGCTGAAGGCCTGGTGTCCTGTGAGAGAACCACCTGGACTTCACGGTGAGATAGTCTCCCTCGGGGGAATCACCCACTCTGCCAGCGTGGGGGGATCAATGATGGAGAAGGAGCCGTCGGGCAGTCCAAGCACCCGCGAAATGGCCTCGGTGTAGGCAGCAACCAGGCGTTCCATACGTGAGGCGAGATCTGGCTCAGGCGAGAGCAGCAAGCCGGCACAGGCATCTCCCAGGTCCAGGACCAGCGCGAGAATCACTTCGCTCGCCTGATTGGGATATGCCAGAGCGACGACTCCGTCCTCAATGCCCTGGACGAGGATCTCGGTCAGCAGAGGTGCGGTGTGTTGCAAGGCCATGGCGCGCAGCTTTTGGCGGAACACGGCGTTGTCATCCCCGTAGAGAACCTGCAGCAAAGGGAGCAACAACGCCTTCTGCGCAGTCTTCCACAGACTGAGCGTGTCAAAGAACCGCTGGAGTTTGGCGAGAGTAGGCAGCTGGTCGTCCTGCACGATCACGAGGAACCGCTGCTGCAACTCGGCTTGTCGGCGGACAAGGATCGCTTCCAGCAATGCCAGTTTCGAGTCAAAGTGATGATAGAACCCTCCCTTCGAGATCTGCAGGTAGTCCAGCAGATCCTGGATGGTCATCTGTTCATACCCCTTGGTGGAGATGAGGTGCTCCGCCGCATCCAAGATTTCGGTTCGTCGAACGTCGGGGGCTTTGACCGTTCGCGCCATGATCGCGGTTCCTTTGCACGGATGCCACATCACAAGACCGACAGAGGTCCCGGCGTGGCGAGGGTATCCTGGTTCGCTCCCAGGTGGTTCGGCCGGCGCACCGGATGCGCACGTAGAGACCTCCTCGGTACCCCTGCACGTTGAGAAGATCGGCTTATACAGACCGACTGCCGGTCTGTCAATAGTATACCGGGCGCCTCGTCTGCAGTCAAGGCATCGTCTCACAAGCTCCGTGCCGCCTTCATGCTGCCTCCACGAGATGACCCCTGGAACAGGTAAGATCAGGGAGTATGCGAAGCAGTACAAGTTTGACGCGGTACAAAGTTGGGGTCAGGCCGCTTGGTATAGCCTGTAGCGCTCCACCACAAACCGGGGAAAACAAAAGGCCCGATACACGTGTATGGAGCCTACTGGTAGCGCATACGGGATTCGACAGTGGCTGTTTGTCACTGTCCACTGATGTCCACAAGCGCTGAATTCAAGGCCCTTATTGGAGGAGCTCAGGTTGTCACTGTCCACCGCTGTTCGCCCCGTTTGCTGCTAGTTTTGCTGTCGGTGTGGTGCGCACAGGTTGGTTCGTGGCCCGGAGTATCGCTCCGGATGCTCGCATCCGAAGTGCGGGATAGCCTGGTTCGCCTCCGTTCGCCAATACTCGCCAACCCTGATTTTTCCAGGTTTCTTGCCGGATTGTTTTCGTCTCTATCCGGCTCTACTCGCCGAGGTTGGTGTCAATGACGTGAAAGTTGGAGCTTCATCTGTACCTCGAGCGGGGAACAGTCGAAAGGGATGTCAAGCGAGAGGGTGCTGTGCTTCGTGATCACACGCAGGCGCCACTTTTGAGAAGCGGATTTTAAGTCTGCCCCTTCCTATTCGCGCTGGTTCGGCAGAAGGCGCCAGTACCGAAAAACTGCGTAGTCATTGCAGGCAGTATACGTCATAGTTCAGCACAAGTCGCCAGCGTTGTCGTTAGAATTGTCGTCATCTTGTTTGCTATGGAAAGGTGAGTTCTGATCTGCAGTCTGCACAACACGTGTGTCTCTATCTGACCTGGTCACTGTTGGCGCTGGTGCCTAGGAGCTAGCCCTCGCCGAAGCTACAGTCGCAGCACATATCCTCTTGTAACGGTATTGCGTCCATGCTATGGTATCGCATGGTTGCTCCCCACTTGTAATTGAGTCCGTTTTGATCTTACTCACTATATATGGAAGGTTACTCAGCCATGGGGACAGAAGACGAAATTGGTAAAGCAAACGACGAGGTGGAAGTACAGCTCGATAAAGAGATCAACGTCGAATTGCTGGTCGAGATTTATAAAGCATATCTCGAGGATACCCATGAACTTCGGCAAGAGCGTGTGAATGCAGACAACATCAGAGTTACTATCGTCACATTGTTTCTGGGAGCTCAGGCTTACATTGCGAGCACTGTCCTCACTGACCCAGCCGGAGCTTCCTTACGGGCCATTACGCTTGCATCCTGTGCGCCAATTTTTTCAGCTATCGCCGCGGGTGTGGTTGGATACATTTTTTGTAATAACTGGAAAGCGCTGAGTAAAGATTACAGCAATAACTTGGCAGTAAAGTATGCGGAATTGCTACAGCTTGAGACCAAGAGAAGCGATTTGTTGGAACCACTTGGGGCTAATCTCTTCACCGAAGAGAAGAACGAACGGGCGAAGGCGAAGGCTGCGGCGGGCCAAGGGGATCGCGGGGTTAGCCGAAGAAATGTGGACTTGCAGGATTTTTTCAAGGTCGTCTTTGCATTGGTCATCATCGGTGTGATCGTAGCCAAAATTTTGGGTGTAGCGATTACATTGGAGCACATGAACGTGCTTGTTATAAGGTGATGAATGAGATGAACCTGACAGTCTTCATAAGCCTCGGACGCAGTGCAAGTGATGCACACATTCGCTTTGTAAGACTGATCTACGCAGAATTGGCATCTCGGCAACTCGCTCCTGTTGTTCTTGATCGGTCCGGATGGACGTCCGATGATCCTTTGCGGGCAATTCATGATCTTATGAGAGGTTGTTCAGGGGTCATGATCATTGCTCTTCCCCGCTTTGAGTATGAATCGGTAATAGAGTTCCCTGACTCAGACAAGCCCATAGTGCATGGAGCTCGGATGGTCCCAACGCTGTGGAACCAGATAGAAGCGTCCCTAGCCTACACGATGAAACTCCCATTGATATCACTGGTTGACAATAGACTCTATACTGAGGCCTTGCTGACCCCCAAGCACACCTCCTATAACGTCGTCACCTTTGATTTGCAAGCATGTCAGGGTGAACTACCGCCATACATTGGCGAACACCTAAGCAGTTTCCAGGACAACGTAATCAAGCACTTCAAGCGGAGGCATAAAACCAAAACGGTCGCTCGAACTTGATCTGTGGAGAGCTTGATCGGGAGTTGTTGTCGCGGTGTTTCTTCAGCACCGATTCTCGGATTCTGGTCAACCTGGCAGCGTGACTCATAATCCGTGTAGGCGATGTGAGGTGCAGGTCGCCTGACCTGCTACCCAGACAATGACCAGGGATAATGAGAATTATCGCTAGGTTGCTACTGCCTGAGCGTAGGCGCTCGGTGGCAGGTGATTCAAGGCACTATGCGGTCGACGCGTGCTATAATCCTCCCCCTGAACTGCTACCTGAGGCGTGGCCAGAGTGTATGAGACTCAGCCTGTGGTAACGAAGCTTAGACAAATGCGCTGTCTCTCAATCGCTTGCAATTTAGGAACAGCAGCCAATTCTTCGGTAAGCTAAGTGAACGTTGGCGCGCAATGTAGAGAAAGAGCACGCTATCCTAGTTCTCTTGCAGGCGATCTGGGCATAACGTACTGAGGTTGTGTCCCAGGGCAGAGTTAATCGGTAGCTTGCTCTAATCTCCTTTATATCCCGACATTTTCTCCTACGGACTAGACGCGTTTTGGGTTTCAGATCAGTTGAACCGAAATAGCCGTCACTGCATTCCGCACTCACAATGACTATCGAGCAAGCCAGGTGGTGATCGAACTCGGCGAGTTGTTCGGCCGGTACCCAGTGCTCACTGTCGATCGCGCTGCCGACATTGTGTGAGGTGAATTGTGTGGCATAGATCCGGTCCAGCGAGAACTGAGTCGGAAAGGCGCAAGGTTTGAGCCGCACCACGAAGCTTCGTACTGCCGATTGACACTGGCAGTACGGTTACTATAGAAATACAACTAGTGCTATGCGGGTAGCCCGTTGATTTCTGATGAGGTGCAGGGAATGGGACATTACTTTATCGCCTATTCTAGACGAGACTTCTACTTTGCCGAATCTCTCTTCTATGCTTTGAACAGCAAACGTATTGACGCCTGGATGGATGTCTGGAAGATTACTCCTGGTGATGAATGGGCAGATGCCATTCGAGAGGCGATCCAATCTAGTGATGGGCTCCTCCTTGTCACGTCAAGGGACGCGCTTCGCTCGCCGTATGTCATAAAGGAAATCCGGCAGGCACATGCTGCGCGAAAACCCATCTATCTTGTGATCCGTGGGCGTATTAGGCGGAAGGATCTCGTTATTCCCGCTGAGAATCCCGAAGATCCGTCTGATAGCGGAATCGATATAGCGAAAGACGCGCAAGTCATTGTGGATATGCGGGGAAATTTCGCTAAGGGCATAGGGACACTCGCCACCTATATGTCTGGGAACGCGATTCACAACGACAAAATCCCAGGTAGATTCAGCTTCAAAATGGAACGCATCCTGTATTTCTCGGTTTTGATAGCTATCCTGGTGCTCTTTATGGTGATCACAGAAGTTCTGGCGTATGGAATCGAAGTGTTTTACACGAATCAAGTGCCGCAATTCATGGCCGACATTCGCGATCTTGTCCACGGAAACGCCAGTGAGGTTGTGTTCATTATTCCTGATGCGCTTTGGACTATCTTTTCGTTTGCGGCATTGGTCAACGTCGTAGTTTTTGGCATCACGTTCTGTCGAAGAAAACACATAAATGATTGGCAGTTCTATGTCTTACTGGGAAGTGCGGCATTCATAGCAGGGACTATCCTGGTGAATGACGCGTTCGCCGCCTACTTGGATTATGTGAGTAACGTGTTGAATCCCATCAGCGTCTATGTCAAGCCGGGCGAGCACGTGCCGTCTGTGAGTCATGTACCGATAATCCTTCTCGTCGTACATGGGGTCATAGCGCTAGTCATCATTATCCTGGAAATTGTCTTTCTCGTCGCATTCCTCACCAGAAAGGGACGAGGCGCTGTTCTGCGATGGCTTCCAACTGGAATGGCATCCCAAACGATACGTCGAACGGGGAACTCGGAATGGATTGCGAAACTGCCAGATGATCTGGTATCTCGTGGTCCACGCTACAGGTCGTACTGTATCCTGGCAAGTCCAGAAGATGGGCCAGCCGCAGATGAAATAAGAGGGATGTTTCGACGAAAAGGCTATCTGATTACCAATAACCAAGACGACGCAGAATGCCTGCTGGTCGTGCTTTCTCCGTTCTCCGACGTAAGCCCACTGCAACCGCCGAACAGTAAAGACCAGTCGAAACCAGTGATTTATGTGGTCACTCGTAGCATACGAGCCTCAAGTGACCTGCTTATCGCGAAGCAATGGATTGACTATCGTCAGCCTACGGCAGACCAATTTTGGAAACAATGGGAAAGGCGATTCGTTGACTTGAAGCGTGGCCTACCTGTTTTCCCCAACGTACCTGAAACTCTGGGAAATCCGCAGCTACCCACGGCGTATGGTCGTCTCATCATGGTCATACTGTGCCTACTAGTGGGGACTAGCACGCTGATGATTTCGGACTTAGAATATTCCGTATTCGTCAGCAGGGCAATCGGCGGTTTGCTTTTACTAGTGAGTATCGTACTCCTGCTGGCGGCGGCGTGTCTCGCTTGCTTTACTGTGACACAAATGCTGCGAGACAACGTTACTCTGCTCGTAGCAAGGCGTTGGTTGGCAATGGCGGGTATCTTAGCCATCGCAGCTGCCTTTACTACGCAGAGCCGTCAGATGATTATCGGCGCCTTCCTCGCTATTCTCCTTTTTTCTATCACAATGGCAGTCGCTTGGCGAAGCTTGCGCCGCTGGCTCCCTATGAAGATTAGAAAGACTGGCCACGAGCCCACGGATGGGAGTGGCCAGCGTCTTCTCCGACCCATCAGTGTTTACAGGGCGATTACGAGCCCGACTAGTGTCCTACTGCTTGCAGGGTTTCTTGTTTCGACCACTGCATTGACCAATTCCGATATTGTTCCCAATCTTCCACAGCCTTCTGCCGCAACATCCTATACGGTCGCTGTTCCTGGCCCATATTATTTGGGGGCGCCCGGTACATGGTCACAGGATACCAATGCAAGCGCTTTTGGGTTCCACTTTACGTATGATCCTGACAAACTTGAGATTACGCAGGATCAAGCGAACGGGTATCCCACGTGGCTCAAGTTCTTTAGCGTCAGCGCTGCTCCCATGCGCTTTGCGTCCCATTTCCGTAGCAGTATCCATATTCACTTTACCAACAGCGATATTCGGACTAGCGTTAGTTTGGGTTTGAATAATCTCTTTGGCGATCCTCTTGGGCCGCAGCTGCTGCTTGCGTCTTCTGGTCAGTGGAGAGTTATCAAGTCGAATTTCCAATACCGCGATGGCCAAGTAAACCACAGTGAGCTATCGCACGACTATACCCTGGAGGTCGAAGTCAACGGAACATCGTGTACATACACGATCAACGGCAAAGAGGTCATCTCATTCACAGATCCTTCCGCTGCCGCCACCAAAGACATCATGCTCGTTGTCCAGAGCTATGTGCCAGGTGGGATGAAATTGTCGTTCTCGGACTTTACGTATATGCCTGTGCCTAGTTCTGATCTTGGTCAAATTAACCTGTACGGCTAACTTGACCTGCACCTTGCACAACATGTCATACGAGGTCGTGACCCACTGTTGTAATACGATGGCATGCCACGACACATCTCTCTGGAGCCGCACCTGACTGCTGACGAACTCGAAGCGCGCTACCGCCGTAGTCACGACCTCGTGGAGCGCAGCCATTGGCATTTCCTCTGGCTCCTTGCCCACGGGATGACAGCGACGGCCATCGCTAGCATCACCGGCTATTCTGCCTATTGGATCGGCACCGACCTGCCGCGCTTCCCCAGCGCCGAGCACCTGGCTTCCTGGGCCGGGATGTGTCCGGGCAACGCTGAGAGCGGCGGCCGACGCCTCAGCGGCCGGACACGCCACGGAAACGCCTGGCTGCGGCGCACGCTGGCCGAGGTCGCCAACGTGACGAGCAGGATGAAAGGCACCTATCTCGCTGCCCAGTACCGCCGGATTGCCGCCCGGCGCGGCAAGGGCCGGGCGGTGGTGGCTGTCGGCCACTCCGTGCTCGTCGCTATCTACTACATGCTCACCAGACGGGAGCCCTACCGCGAGTTGGGAGCGCAGTACTTTGACGAGCACGAACGCGACCACGTGCAACGCCGGCTGGTCCGCCGGCTGGAGCGCCTCGGCTATGCCGTCACCCTCGACGCCCTCCCGGCGACCTCCTGACGATTTTCAGGAGGGTATGACGCGACACAGTATCACTCATCAGCACACCTCCTCGCTGGCGCCAGTATAACCGGGCGGTCAACGAGTAGAAAGGATGTGCGCCCCGGTTAAACTGACTGTCATGGGTGCGTCACGTCCATAGTCACCAAACAAAAAAGACGGGGTAGCCACGCGAATGTGGCTACCCCGTTCTGCCTTTGCGCAGCTCAACAGGTCGGCTGGGTCACAGCCTGTCTAGGCTGAATGCTGCCACGGCAGGCACACCTCTTTGGCGGAGGAGGTGAAGTTGTCACCATTACTACCTACCGTGATTGAGCTATCCACAAAGACGCCGTAGCACGGCTTCGAGTTTAGTGCATCGCCGGTGAAATCTCCGAAATGGGAATTAGACCCAGTATTGCCTTGGGAATAATGGGATGACGTCGAATTGTTGGAATAGTTATGGTCAGCGAGATTACGGTTTCCGCAGCTCGGCCAGAAGCTGACCCCTACGGACCAGGGAGCGCCGAAACTTATAGATGGATTGAAGCTACATGCGTATCCTGACCACGACTGTTCTAGGGTTATTGCGTTCAAGTTGGCTGCACTACCGCATGTACTACCGTTATAGGACGTGACAGATGCGGTCAGCACAGGATTAATAAGCGTTATGTTTGTCCATTTACCGAGGTTCTGCTTAGGGGAGACAAGAACGGTGTTGTAGCCAATGTGCCCTGATACCTTATAGACAACACAGCGACTCACCCCACCCTTTGACGGACTCGGTGACTTGAACGTCCACGACGGACTGAAGGAGACGCAATAAGTAAGATTACTAACTCCAGCACAACTCCCTGCGGCATGGGCATGGTCGTACGTAAACACTGACAGCGATGTCGTCAGGGCCAGGGCGGCGAACAGGATCACGGCCAGCCGAGTACGAGTGGTACGCATTCTTTAACTCCTTGTAGCTAGCAGTCGCCCATCCGTCTGTCGGGTGGGCACCTCAACGATCTGACGGATGCAAGTGTAGGGCCGATGAAGCCACCTGTCAATGATTGGAGCCAACCATGCTTTCTGCCAGATGAGAGTGACGACGACGAGTAGATAGAAACAAAAAAGACGGGGTAGCCACGCGAATGTGGCTACCCCGTTCTGTTTAGTCCGTCATCGAGCGAAGAACCGCTGATACCGTGTCGCGTCACTCAGTTGTAGT
>JBKQTH010000265.1:0-2775 GCA_052143275.1 Ktedonobacterales bacterium
GGCCAGCAAATGGACCAAGATTGTCACCGCTGGTAGCTCGACCACACTGCTTGCTGGGATGACACAGCTCGACTTAGTGAACCAGATGATAGGGTGGGCAGTGACCAGTGCCGGTCTCATCGCGACAACCGACGGCGGAGTGACCTGGGCGGTGCGGCACGCCTAAGCGCGCCACTCGGATCCGCACAGAGCTGTAGATGGTACAAAGGGAATGCCGACACGCCGTCCACACGCCAGTGCTGCTCCGCACCGCCTGCAATATCGACCGCTGCGACCCAGTGTCTCGAGAAATCGCCCGAGGACAGATAGGTGACGCCGTCCTCGCTGAGCAGCCGGAGCCAGCCCTGCAAGGCCACTCGGCGCTCCGGCGAACGGTGTCGCATGAGGCCAATGGTCCACGAAACTGTGGTCACTCCAGTGGATTTCAACCCATGACCCGCTGTTTGGAAGGCAGTGGGTCTGCTTGGGTCAACTGTCTACCACTGTGTGCTGGCGTCCATACACCCCGATGTCTCCTGGTTCTTGTACCTTCTGTGGGCCTAGAATGGCCTCGTGATTCGCCTCTTTGGCTGTCAAAATGGCAAAAAGGCCACCCTTCGCTTAGAAGGGTGGCCTTTGAAAGTGCCCTTGAATTCAGGCTTTGTGTGGGAGCCGGTGGTGGGATTTGAACCCACGGCCTGCTGTTTACGAAACAGCTGCTCTGCCACTGAGCTACGCCGGCAATGGAAGGCAGATAGGCATTTTACCAGAGTATGCGGGCACCAGTATATCGCATCTGCTGAGATAGCGCAAGGCTTGACGCAAACGTTCGCTTTGTGTTAGAGTTGGTTGTGCCTTGCATCAAACCAATTTGTCAAGGATATGGGCCTCTAGCTCAATTGGCAGAGCAGCTGACTCTTAATCAGCGGGTTGAGGGTTCGAGTCCCTCGGGGCTCACCACCAGTACACACCATCTACAAATCCCCACAAAGCCAGGTCTAGCCTGGCTTTTCTGTTGTCTGGCATCACCTCCCCGATAGGGCCAAAATCGGCCAAAATAACCTCAATTGAAAGAGATTAGCTGCTGTGAGAGTGCCGTTTCACAGAGACTCACAGCCGCTAATGCGTGCCAGCATTTCCCGCATCCCGCTCGTTTGCCGCGCCTGTTTCGTCGGCTTCATCGTCGGAAGATGGCAGCAGCAGCGAATGGAAGCGCGTAGATGGCTTCCCTTTCGGCGGGCGGAAGGTCACCAGGGGCGAATACTCGCTATGGTGTTGCCGCGCCTGACGTGATTGGAAATCCCGCAGGTAGACTTCAGTGATCTGGACATTGGTGTGGCCGAGCAGGCGCGAGAGACTATAGACCTCGCCGCCATGTTCCAGCCACATGCGGGCGAAGGAGTGACGAAAGGTATGCGCCGAGACGCGGACACCCTCGATATCGGCCTGGTCGCGGATGCGGTACAGCATCTGATCTACTCCGCTGGGAGTCAACTGCTCGCCCCGCCGGCTCAAGAAGACATGCCGCTCGTTCGGGTAGGTGGTTTTGCGGTGGAGCTTGGTGTACTTCCAGAGGAACTTGGCCGTAGCTGGGCTGATACCAATCTCACGCTCTTTGCGTCCCTTGCCCATGACGATCAGGTGATCTTGATGGATATCATCCAGCGTCAACCCACACAGTTCACTAGCGCGCATGCCCGTATCAAGCAGCACCAGCATCAGGGTGTAGTCACGAAAGCCCAGAGGCGAGCGCAGGTCACAGGAGGCAAACATGGCCTGCAAGTGCTCCAGCGTGAACGAGGGAATGTGCCGCTTGGCGACGCTGGGCTTGGCGAGACGCGCCGCTGGGTTGCGCTCCAGCAGTTCTTCGGCGACGACCCATCGGCAGAAGGTGCGAATGGATTGTGCATATCCGTAGACGGTGACATCGCTGACCTTGCGATCTCCCTCCTGCTCGATGCGCCCAGGGTGTCGCCGAGTGACTGGAGATTGCTCGACATCCAGGATAAACGCGCGCAGTTGGGCAATGGTAATTTGCGCCAGATCGCTGACGCCGAATTGCTCGGCCATCCAGTTGGACCAGATGCGTAGCTTGTGCTCATAGTGCCGGAGCGTATTCCAACTGCGATGCTTAGCCTTGAGATCGAGCAGGAATCCTTCAATCGCGTCTTGTATCAGCATTGGTTTTCTCCCTCCTAAAGTAAACGACTTCGGAACTTCCCACTACCGATTCTACGCATACATCTGTTTAATGGTGGTTGTGACGTTTGCTACGCTCTTTACGCATTATACCATTAGAAACGCTATTGTCAAGTAGTTGCCATATGGAACGTTCGTCTGTGCTATAATGAGCGACGACCCGGTCCAACAACAAACACCTAACAAGCCCTTACACACCTATTGCGAAATGTCATAGACATAGCTGGGTCAGAGTCGAGGAGGCAGTGGCGATGCCAGACTTAGCAGAGGCAGAGGCGCTGCTGCGAGCACATGGTGGCTACGATTGGCTGCTATCAGGCAAGCAGTTTTGGTCGGTGACTGAGATAGTTGATGAGCTCGACAAAGTTGGATTGAAGGTGAGCCACGATGCGGTGACGCGTTGGATTAAACCGCTACCGTTCACAGACGACTTTGGCGGCAAAATCGGCTTACGCGCTACTCGGAATGACCTTATCATGTATTTCGCGAGTCGCTTGCGAGGAAGCGGTGCATCAGCCGATGCTTTGAGTAGCTAGGACCAAAAGGGGTGTACCAAACGGCACACCCCGATGTCGTTGTTCGAGGTAAAAATCTTTT
>JBKQTH010000266.1:0-46396 GCA_052143275.1 Ktedonobacterales bacterium
GTGCTCCGGCAGCAGCGGCTGCAGGACCGCCCACAACTCATCCGAAATGCGGAATCCCGTCGTGGTGCGGTTATTGGGGGTGCGCTGGCGCGTGCGCTCCGTTGGTTGGATATCTTGTTTGCTCATATCTCTCAGTATACCAGGTTATTCGGATAGGCTTTTAGTGACGAACCGGTGAAAATCATTTCCATGGGTGATAAGCAGTCGGAGGCGTCCAGCTTCTTCAATTTCGGATACCTCAACAAGCCCGTGCAAGGTAGGAGTGCGCCGTATCTCATCCCTGAGATCGTTAGCGAACGCTTGGGTTTGTGCATAATTCATATATGATACCCGTTTGTTGGTATTTGAGAAAGTGAGGAGACAGCAGTATACCTCAAGCCTTGTCACTGCCCGCCGCTACGCTTCGGGGCAACCTACCGCATGACTCGTATCATGCGCCCCAGTAGACGTAGCAAGAGCGCTCCACGTGAACGGGTGTTCTGACGTGGCTGTTGCTGCTGTACTCGGGTATGCCGTGCCCGTCGCTGTGCTCGGCGTCGTTGAAAGCGGTTCATGTCCATAGTATATCGCGGTCCCACCGAGTGTGGTGGCAAAGTGTAGCGCAGCCCTAGTTTCGTTTCGTGATTTGGCCCAACTCATTGATGAATCCTGCGAGGTAGGCCACTGCGAGATCGAATCGAATGCGGTGCACCCAGAGGAGGACGTAATGTCAAAAGAACACCTTCTGCAGGAGTTAGCCGATGCCTATGAGCAGGTCATCGCAGCGGCTACGGTAGCGGCACACCGGGGCGTCTCCTCCAACGGTGACGAGTGGGGTCCTCGTGAGATCGTCGCGCACCTAGCCGGCTGGGAGATGATGGCAACGGTACGCATTCCATACATTGTCTCAGGAATGGCGCCTCTTGAGGAGTCAGACGAGACACGGCAAACAGTCATGAATGATGCGATCAACGCGACTATCGTCACGCTGGTTGGAGAACAGCCGCTAGACGCGATATGTGGCATACTGCGCCGGGCATACCAGCGTGATCTGGAGCTGCTCAGGTCGTTGGATGAAAGCTTCTTTCAGCCAGGCGAGTATGTGAACGAGCGGACAAAAGGCGCCATTGAGCATTGTCAAGAACACCTCGAAGTGCTCGTCCGCTCTCACCCTGACCCGGAGTAGACGAGCGCGGAGCAATTCAAGCGCCCGACAAGGAACTAGTGACACTCTCGATCCCCTAAAAGGGGAAGAGCTTCTTGGCGACTCTGGCAGTACGGCTCCACCCTCGCGGGTCTCTGGGATCATCCCAGCAGTTGATCTGCCAGCTCCCCAAGACAACACCCGCCTTGCGACGGATGGCCCGTGTCCGGGCGACTACGACGGACCGGCAGAGAGGCTCTGCCTCCGACAGCCACCGGTTGTTTATCCCGGCGACTTCCCTGCACAGGACCGGCTCGTCGATACGTGATCGCAACGGGGAAGCGGATCGGCTGCCCATAGGCGATGGGATGCATATTGACACTGCCCACCACATCTCGGTGGCCCACAAAGCCACATTCTGGGTGTTGGCAGACCCATTCTCGCCCTTTGGGCGTCTTCTGAAACCGCCGGCATGCTGGACACTGGCTGCTGGTTCCCCGTTCGCTGCCCGTGAAGCTCTCGATGCCGACGCAGCTCGCTTTCTCTTGTAGATACCGGATGTCTTTGCCGTACTCCCATTGGCTCATCCGCTGGTGATGACGGCGTCCCGTGGGACGGTTGCGCACCCCATGGGGGTTGCCAATGTAGAGGGTGCCCACCTGCTGCTGCTGGCAAAAGGCCATCACTTTCCGGGTGCCCTTGTGCCGCAGATCGAGGACCTGGCGCTCGATGCGGCTGCTCTGCTGCTGGCGAGCGGCTTGCAGCTTCCGCCACCGCTTGGAGCCCCGCTCACAGCACGACCGCTTCCTGGCCAGCTGCCCGAGAGCCCTATTCTGCCGGCGTTTGAGGGAGCGGATCCCTCGTCCGGAGATGAGGATCGCCTGCCCAGTAGTGGTACTGACGGCCGCCTGATGAATCTCTCCCAGATCTACGGCCGCGCGCACCGGCCCGGGACTTTTCCCCGCTCCTGCACGGAGTTCGCAGGGCACCGACAGATGGAGTTCGTAGCCATTCTTCCAGACCAGCTGGCAACCACCCACCTGCTCGGGCAGAGTCGCGGGGTCCAGGTGAAAGATGAGCGGTGCTCGCCCCCGTCCCATGGGCAAGATGATCCGCCCACGTGGGTGAGGCGCATGGCTGCCCCGCTCACCCTCGTGCTGGCTCGCTCGCTCACAGTCGTGGGTGCCGGCTGGTTTGCGGCCACGTTCCAGACACACCGTCTGCGCCGGCCAGGAGAGGGGGTAGTAGCGCTTGTCTTTATAGGGGTAGCGCATCTTCCGATAGCGCTTGGGGTCACGAGCTTTGAGCTCGGCGGTGGTCTTGACATTGGCCAGGAAGGCATGGCAGATCATTTGTACCGTCTGGCTGTGCAAGGCAAACTGTCCCCCGTTGGTTGCCTGCTGGAGATCCTCTCGCTGGGGCCAGCAGTTTCCCTGCTGACGCGCCTGCCGGTGCCGGTCACGGCACAGCGTCCAGACCCGCGCCGCTTCCAGTTGAGCCTGGCGCAGGCGCTCGCGCACGCGCGGCCGCAGTGGCTCCAGCCGAATGATCCGCACCGTTTCCGTTGGTGCAGGGGGCGCGATCGGGTCCAGGAGTTTCCCAAGCGCTTTGGGAACCTGATAGGTTGCTTCCGTCATCACCCGTTGCCTCCTTCCATCAGAGTCTATCCGAGATTAGAACGTTTAGTCAAGGGGGCAGTACTCGTGGTGGCAAGCGGCGGCGCTCTCATCCAGGTCCCCTCAACGGGATGGGACTTCTCGCGCCGATCGTTAAGTGAGCGGCTGTCTACGGTCTCTACTTACAGGCCAAAATACTTAGACAGAACGGTATATCAGCATACGCGCGTCGCATGTCCGCCGGGAGGTAGCCCTCTGGCACTTCTCCGACCAGGCTCTCTGCCACTTCGAGGATCGTCAACCCACTCCTGGTAACCGCTTCCAGGTAATCGTCCCTGGTATATGGGAGGGTGGGCAGATGGTAAGTCACACCTGCGCGCGTGAATTCTGTCTTCCACCCATAGACGGAATGGACCGGATGAAAATCGGTAATGAGAAGGTGCCCACCGCTTTGCAGCACATGGGCAAACTCCTCAAGAACATGGAGCAGGTCGGGAACATGGCTCAACGTGAGGGCGCAGATCAGCAGATCAAAATGGTCTGCCGCAAAGGGAAGACCATTATTCAGCGAGAGGAGGTGAAAATCAATCGAGAGACCTTCGCGCTGTACAGCCTGGCGTGCCACAGCGAGCATCTCGGGAGACTGATCAAGAGCCGTCACGCTGGCATCCCGTCGGGCAAGCTTTAAGGCATGCCTGCCGGTTCCGGTTCCCACGTCGAGCACTCTGCTGAATGAGATCTGCGCGAGCATCCGATCCACCTGACGTTCTTCAAGGAAGATCAGGCCATTTTGCTCCTGGTCATAAGAGGCAGACCAGAGAGCATATCCATCCCGTAAGCTGATGTCCCGAAATTCTTTTTCTTTGCTCATGTACTCACCGTTCAGACAAAATGAGAATAACCTTTGAAGTCCGTGTGACTTTTCGAGAGGCGAAGAAGACATTTGACGTAAAGCACCATTCAAGTCGAGTAGGCTTGTTCATCAAGGTCGAACGGAAGGCTTCGGGAGTTCCCGTCCGTTAAAAGCAGCATCGGCTGCTTCAACCGACGAGACGACATGTACAATTTCAAAGTCACCCAAGTCTTTCCAGTTAGAGAGCCACTCCTCAAAGAGGCCAGGATCATCACACTCCATGAGTTGAAAGCAGCGGTCAAAGTTGTCTTCAACCCAACTTCCCAGGTACTTGAGCCCGTCAGGCAGCATGCGCCCTTTCTCATTGAATCGACTATAAACGGCCTTCGCGTCACGGTTTTTGAAGCGCTCGATTACCATAAATAACATCTGGCCTCTCCGTTCTCGTCATCAGTGAGATTGCCCTCGGTACGCTGGGTTTGTCATGCTGTAGAGTTGGCCGAAGTCAACAGCCAACCGGCGCTTATCACGCGCTCTGGTGATCGAGCTTTTGCCGTGCTGACTATTGATGTGGAGGCGCAACACATTCAGGCGATACGTTTTGTAGCCAATCCCGATAAACTGGCGCATATCTAATGCAAATACGCGCCTGAAGAGAAAATGGCAATGGTATCAATCGATGACTTCCCAGCAAACGGCGAAAGTGTGCCTCTATGTCTGGACGACAAGTTCCTATGGTTCTTGGACACATTGATATTGGTGGCGAAATCGCTTCCTCTATCAAGCCGCTTGTTTCATGAAGCGAGCAAAGTGCGAAAGGGGAGTAGGGTGTGGAGATATGCCTGCCGACCAATCATAGAGTCTACACACATTCATGGCCGTTGCCGTCACGACATGTTGCAGATGCGTCCGAGGTTCTCCAATGTAGCGCGAGCGGCGCAGTCCCATACGCCGCACCCCTTGGGCATGGACTCCCTCTACGCCTGCCCGCCTGGCATAGTCGTGTTGAAATGCTGCCGTCTGCTCGCGTTGACGAGCGGCATCCAAGGCAAAATGCGCGGCTTGCCGCCGGACAGACAGGCTTCGTCGCTTGGTCTTCGTACACTGCGTACGCACGGGGCAGGCTCCGCAGATGGCAAAGCCGAACTTGATCTTGATGATCTCCTGATTGCGCGTCCAAGTAGGCGTCCAGCTGCGACTAATCTGCCCCTGGGGGCAGCGGGCTTGCTTTCGTTCCCAGTCAATCGCGAAATCGGTTAAGGCGTAACCGTTGTGGGCTCGCGCTTGCCAGCGATAATCTTTGGCGGTTGGCCCGACCAGCTCGACCTGATAGGTACTCTGGCTGGTGACCAGCGCTTCGGCATCCACATAGCCAGCATCCACCAGATGCTGCGCCGGGAGGACATCCCGTTGCGCTAAGCGGGCATGCGTCTCTGGTAAGGCATGGCGATCGGGGATAGGCGCAATGGTGGTCGTGACCTGGGTCATCAACCGAGGGAGATCCTCATCACAGGTCTCGGTGAAATGCACTTTGTAGCCAATCCAATGCGTTGAGCGCTTGGTGCCCGCCGAGGCATCCAGATCGTATGGGGAATAAAAGCGCTTCGCGGCGGGGAGCCGGTCCTCATCCGCGATCCAAGTGCCGCCTTGTTCGAGCGGTTCGTAGTCTTGCTGCCAGACCCGCTGCAAGGTGTCTACCGCTGGAATGGAGAGCATCCACTGCGTTTGGGGATCTGCTTGTATCGCGGCCAGCACTTCCCAGCCATCCTGGCCGACGTGCTGCAAGAACTGCTGGCGCTTCTGGGCACCAGTGGGGAAGCGATACTCATCGGCACGATGTCCATAGCGTTCCAACCAGTCGGGTTGAACCTGGCGTCGCAACCAGTCAGGAGCCACTACTGCTAAGACATTGAGCGCATGACGGAGCGTTTCCACCACACATTCGGCTCGATTCAGCGCACGCACCTTGGCTAAGACATGGGTGGAATCGGTGCGCTGGCGCCCGCGGGCTTTCAGCCAACCCTGTTCTTTGCATAGCGTCAGCAGGGCCTCTAAGAATCGCTCCTCGGCGCTCGCCGCCACTAGACGAGTCCGGAACTCAGAGAGGACGGTGTGGTCAAAGCTAGGATCCGTCAATTCCAGGCTCAAGCAATACTTCCAGTCCAGCCGACTGCGGACCGCATCGGCAGCTTGGCGGTCGGTCAGATTCTCCAGGAACTGGAAAATGGTGACCAGAGCCAGCCGCCACGGAGCCTCGGCGGGTTGCCCGCGCGTGGGATACAGATCCGCAAAGAGGTCATCCTGGTAGATGGTGCCCAAGGTATCACGCAGATGAATGTAGAGATTGCCCTTGGGAAACACCGCCTGCACCACACGGACCGTTTCTGGCGGGATTTCTGGGATGGCTCGGGGCTTCATTGACATGGCTCACCTCCTGCTCTGCGCAGACAACAACAAGCGTTCCTTCATTCTAGCAGAGGCTGGCTCACCTTATTTCGCCACCAATATCACATTAAGTGAGCCTGCTTGTTTGGGGCAATCAGTGCTGTGGTATGCTGGAAGCAGTAATTAACAGTGTTCCTCGAGAGACGTTGCCATGGATACCACGCCTTGTTTCCCCTTGCCTTCCACACTCCGTATTGATAGGATTGAGCAAGCCGCTCATCTGCTCACCGTGCATCTGCAGGCCACCTCCTGGACCGTTGCTTGTCCGCAATGTGGAAGGCCTGGCTCACGCGTCCATAGCCGCTATCTGCGTACGGTAGCAGATGTCGCCTGCGGCGGACAACACGTGGTCCTCAAACTCAGGGTGCGCAAATGGGTCTGCGCCTGGGCCTCATGTCCGCAACACATCTTTGCCGAAGGCTTTCCCGGATTGGTTCAGAGCTATGCGCGTATGACAGATCGGTTGATTCAAGTAGTGCAAGCGGTCGGGACTACCACCAATGGGACCGATGGAGCTCGTTTACTCTCGAGGCTGTCCATGCCGACCACGGGGAAAACCATCATTCGTCGGGTACTCGAACTGCCCCTCCCCAAAGAGGGCACTGTGCCGGTTGCTGGAGTTGACGAGTGGGCCTGGAAGAAGGGGGCAAGATATGGCACGATCCTGGTCAACCTGAAGCAGCGGCGGGTCGCTGCGCTGCTGCCGGAGCGCTCAATAGAGACCAGTACCGCCTGGTTCAAGAACCACCCCGAGGTGGACATCGTCGCACGGGATCGTGGCAAGCTCTTCCGCCAAACCATTTGTGCTGGCGCTCCCCAAGCCAAACACGTTGTGGATCGATTTCATCTCCAACAAAATTTCGCTCACGCCCTGGAGCAGTTCTTCGGTCACCACAAACGTTTGCTCAAACAAGCGGCACAGCGGCTTGCGGGAAAGCCGCTTGCTCACCGCCCAGCCACCACGCCGCCTATGGAACAGGAACGGAAGCGCCGCCATGCAGCGCGCGTTCGTCGCCATCAGAAGATCTGGAAGTTGTTTCGCGCCGGCTACAGCAAAGAGGCTGTCGCCCAGAGGGTGGGGGTTACCAGCCGGAGTGTCTATCAAGCGCTCTCCCATGAACAGCCTCCGGCTCGTCAAAGACGCCATCGGACTCATCATGTAACGGATCCCTATCTGGCGTACCTCAGTGATCGATGGAATCAAGGGTGTCATAGCGCTGTTCAGCTGTATGAAGAGGTCGTCGCCCAAGGGTACAGGGGATCGCTGCGCAGCATTGAGCGCATCGTTGGGCCATTTCGTCCCCACGGGGCCAAACCGGTCAGTACGCGAACGATCACGCTCAGACACGCTCCTTCTGCGCGCAGTGCCGCGCTCATGAGCGTTCGTTCGGCCCAGCAGCGCACCCCGGACCAAACGGCTTTCCTTGATCAGCTCTGCCAGAGTGATCCAAGGGTCGCAACGGCTTTCACCCTTGCCCAAGAGTTTGGGCAACTGCTGCGCAAGCTGGAAGGTTCACACCGATTGAACCAGTGGAAAGCCGCTGTCCGGGCCAGTGGTATCAGGGAACTCATGCGCTTTGTCGATGGGCTGTCTGACGATGCGGACGCGGTGGCGAATGGATGTAGCGAATCATGGAACACCGGGATGGTCGAGGGCTTCATCAACAAAGTGAAGTGGATCAAACGCAGCTCGTATGGACAAGCAGGCTTCCCACTGCTGCAACGCCGTGTCCTGCTCCACCCGGCGACTCGGGGACCCTTTGACGCAGAGCAGAAGCGACGTTCCTCCCCACAGTCTCCCGCTGCTACAGACGATCGTGCAAGCGGTACTGGGGTGCCACCAACGACGGTTGCAGCCGCCTGAGGGGCGCGACGAACAGCTTGCTCAGCGGTCGCTAGGAGAACTCATGCGCTCCACTGCCACCACGAGGGAGGGAACTATGCCAAAAAGGAGTGCATCCCAACACGTCCCCAAAGACTTGCAGGCGCGGTTCGAGGAGATCACTCACCTCACCGCCACCTTCTGCCACACCTACTTGGATGAGGAGTATGCCCAGCTCAGTCGGGAGTTGACGGCGACCTTGGGTCGCAAACGCCCGTCGCCGCTCGTACGAGGCAAGGCCACCACTTGGGCGTGCGCGATCATCCATGCGCTGGGCCTGGTCAACTTTCTCTTCGATGCTTCGCAGACGCCCCACATTGCAGCGAGCCAAATCTGGGAGCATTTCGAGCTCAGTTCGAGTACCATGCAGGCCAAATCCAAGCAGATCCGCGATCTTTTGGGCATGTATCCCATGGACCCGGAGTGGTCGACTCCTGCGATGGTGGAGCAGAACCCCTTGATCTGGATGCTGGAGGTCAATGGGCTGATTATCGATGTGCGCCATGCCCCACGGGAGATCCAGGAGGCCGCCTTCCGTCAAGGGTTCATTCCGTACATCCCTGAGACGTGATTGGCAGCCACCTAAAACAAGGAGACACACCAAATGTGTCCAAGAACCGTTCCTATTCCCAAATCGGACACAGTATACTGTTCGTAGTCAAGTGAGTGTCGTTTTTCCTACCAGGCATCCACGCGCCAGGAGAATGGTCCATGACAGATGCTCTCTACAGTATCTTGAAGCATAGACACCTATGCTCGCGTTGGTAGGGCCGCCGCTCGCTCCCGTGCCCGTGACGGGATAACCGGCGAGATCGACAGCCCTACAGGCCGTACTGCCAGGGCGGCCTCTATCCCCTGCCCGAAGGAGTTGGGGAATGCTTTTCTGCCAATGTTAAAGCTGGCGTTGACGTCCGCGTGAATCCGTCGCCCAGTGCTGGCTCGATACAACCCCCGTTCTACCCGCTTGCCGCTGAAGACCGGGTGCTCTTCCCGCTCTTGGGCGTAGACGGGCAAGGGGTCCAAATCAAGGAACGACGCCTTGCTGGTGTACGATTCCTCCTGCACTTTGACCGTGATACCGGCGAGTGCGGCCTTGTACCGCAGCATCTCGATGAAGCGGGCGTGTGGGATTCCGACGAAATGCTGATTGTTGACGCGACCAAGTTCGATCTCCTGTTTCCACAGGGGATTCTTGCCAATGACCAGTGTGCCGATGCCTTCTTGCACTAGCAACGCGATGATCGTCTTGCTGGCCGCGTGCAGGTAGTGGTTGATACGACGCGTCCGTTTGCTGGTGAGGCGTTCCAGGCGCGCCGTCGTACCTTCATGGCCCAAGGCTGCCTGCAACTCGGCTCGTCGTTTGTTGTAGAACTGGTTGGTAGACTTGATGGGGCGACCATTAACCAGACGTGGGACAAAGCCCACTTTGTTTGAAGTTATCGCGGCCAGCGTGTCTACTCCGAGATCGACAGCAGCATAGAGGGCAGGGTTGCCAGAAGGAGCAGCCTCGTGCTGTTCATAGACAATCTCAAGCACATAAAAGCCACTGCGGGGAACGATGCGGGCTTGCTTGACACCGAGATGCGTTGTCCGAAATTCCATAGCCAGGCCAGAAGGACGGAGTCTACCACGCGCCAGCGCGCAGCGGGAAATCGCTTGCAGATCGTAGGTGAGCAGGAAGCGGCCCTTCGATTTGTCCTTATATTTGGGCAATTTTGGGCGGCCTACGAACTTGGAGGGGTCTTCTCGGTAGGCGTCACAGGCCGCAAAGAAGGCCCGCCAGTTCTTCTCCAGTTGGCGTAGAATGTCATTGGAAACTTTGCGAGGCAAGGCGGTGTAGGCTTCGTGGTGTTTGATGAGATGGAAGATAGCAGCGTAACCCAGGTAGCGCTGCTCAAAGATGAAAGCTTGCCGCACCAGATAATTTGCGGCATTATAGAGGTTCTTCGCTTGAAACGCCGCCGCGTCAATGGTGGCAAAGCGTGGGTCGGCCTTGGAGATGACATGCTGCTCTACCAGTTGCATGCGTGCCCTCGCTAGAGAGTGAGGATGAGCCACTGTCCAGGTAAATCAGTGTGTGTGCTTCCACCTCAGTCCTGATGGAACAAAATTCTGCTGCCCTCTGGTTGTTCTTGCCGAGCCGCCCAAAAGCGGTCAGGATAACGGTAGTGGGAGATGACTATTCATGTCGTTACATGTTCATGTTTCCTAAAATCGGTCCTAACACCATTGATGCGCTGTTTGCCGGCAAAGATGAGAATGTGCGAGCTGCCTACGCTCATCTTACCCAGGTGTTGCGTCGGATCGGACCATTTGAGGAAGAGCCAAGGAGCTTCTACAGTGGCCATGGATAGAGACCTGGACACCATACCTCAACTGTTCTATCAGGCGCTTGCGCAGGTGATGCAGGGGAACTTTACTCCTATGCTTGCTCTCTGGTCCGAACAAGAGGATGTGAGCTATGTCGATCCTAAGGGTCACCCCTATCGAGGCCATGATGCTCTACGTACCTACTGGCAGCGAGCCGCTGAGCAGAATAGCGAGGCACCCGGAACTATCTCGGCGACCGCCGACCTGATAATGCTGCACGCCAGTGATAGCCTGATCGCTACCCTCATGGCCGAACATATCCAGGTGAGGCAACCTGATCGCCAGCTTCTCCGCATGGAGGCGGTGTCAACCAATATCTATCGGCGCGAAGGAGAACGATGGCGCATGATTCACCGCCATTCGGGGTCTACAGCGAGTGAGGAGTGACACGGGACCGCTATTGCGAGACCATATCCTCATATACATCGCGAGCGCTACGTCACCAACGAGCATGGCTAATTTCAGCAAACGTGCCTTGGTTGTCGATTTGCTATGTCCGCAAATCTGTATCAATCACTTGACACTGCACACGCTTCTCCTGTACTATATATTTGATACAGGAGGAGCCAAATGATAAGTATTTCCTTCATTGATCAGATGCTTCAGATATATCCCCTGTTCCCTATGCTCCTCATGCTCTGTGCCGGAATCGGCGCCATAGTATTTGGGAGCTATGTCCATAACCACCCCGGTAAGCTCAATCGTGGGCGAAAGTATATGCAGCAGATGCTGCTCACATGGCAAGTCGAGCAGCCAGGTGCTAGTGATCCGGCTGTGCTAGAAGAGTTCATCCGCTCGCAAGATTTTATCCAATCGTCAGCCATCATCGGGGTAGGACTGGCCGCCATTCTCACAGTGTCTGGGACAGAGATTCTATTGTGGACTCTTACCGGAAGCTGGGATGAGGGTGTCACATGGCTTTTCATGCCTGCTTTGTTCCTGACCTATTTGCTGGGATATGGGTCTGGCTATCTCTATGGGGTCTGGCATCTCCGGCAACAGGGCGCGAGAGGAGTTACCTATGCCGACTTGCAACCCCGCGGTTTAGCCGATTATCGCTCTCGTGTATTCCCACTAGCAGCAAGCGCCCTGATTGCGGGAGTGACCCTGCTTACTATACTTGTGTCGGCGCATCTTGGGCCACAGGTGCCGATCGAGCTGGTGGGTGGAGCCACGCTGCAGATTTCTCGATGGATATTCTGGGCAGTGCCGGCAGCTATGCTGTTGACGCTGCTAATCGCAGAGCGAATCATGGCCTATATTGCCGATATTCCCCGGCTCTTCGTCACGTCACAGCCCCAAACCTCACAGCAGGCCGACAACCTACTGCGGGCGCTCACCATAGGAACGCTACAAGGATACGAGCTAATAGTAATCGCTGGATTCGCTGAAGCTCAAATCCTCTTTATGATGAGCAGTCTGTTTCAGAGCGGCTTCTGGCACATGACGCCAGGTCCCTACAGCGCGTTCCTGAACCTGGAATTTGGGTTCGCCCTGGTAGTCGTGACGCTTGGTTTTATCGTGCAGATGTTGTATGGCCGTCTCGGCGGCAGAATCTCCGGCTGGCCCTGGCGCAGGATGCCTACCCCATGAATATGTCACCTATCCTCATCCTCGATCCTGCCAGCCCCGTTCCGCCCTACGAGCAGATTGGCGCGCAGATTCGACTCCACATCGCCACCGGGCGGCTGCCGCCAGGAGCCCCACTACCCTCAGTGCGCCAGCTCGCGCGAGACCTTAGAGTCGCTCCCAACACCGTAGTTAGGGCTTACAAAGAACTGGAGCGCGAAGGCTGGGTACGTTCGTCCGCACGACGAGGCGTAGCGGTGGCTCAGCCTTCGCCAGCTCAGATGGAGCAGGTTCGTACGGAGACGCTTGAGAGGGCGATTGCCCAGCTGCTGGAAATCGCCCATCAGCTTGGTATCACCCCAGCGCAGGTACAGGTCGAGATCGATCGGCTGCTTAGTAGTCGTCCTATACTTGGTAGCCACAGTTAAGCGCGCTTGACCAGCCTCCGGCCGCCAGCGTGCATTTGCTTGGATCCCTCGTTCAACGCTCCAAGGCGGCGCGATCCCAATTGGCAAGCGTCGCCCCAGCCTCGTACGTGCTCTGGGCGAAGGCAAGCAGCATCGCATCGGGGTCAGCAGCGGTGCGGACGGCCTCATAGGGCAGTATGAACTCACCCACCTCCCGGTTGTATGAGGCGTCTACCGGCTGTACCGTCGCCTCGGCGAAGCCGGCCGGCTCGGGCGCCATGTAGGAGTAGTAGGCCGGCTCCTGGATAGGGCCAGCGATTGTGCCGGGCCAGAAGCCGCAGCTGCTCACCTCGTGCGAGTACGCCTCGCGGGTGATGCGGTCCGCGTTGGGCCGCGGAGGCGCGAGCCGCCCGGAGAATCTCGTTACCGCCAGATCAAAGCTGCCCCAGAAGAATTGAACCGGACTACTCTTGCCAAGGAAGCGGGCACGGAACCGCTTGAGCACGCGATCCGACTCCAGCAGGATTCTCCACCAGCGCATGGCGTAGGCGGCGTCGTAGGCAGCGTGCTCATAGTCCTCGTCGAAAGGGATTGGATTGGATATCTCTTGGGGGTGAGGGTTCATCACAACGTCGATGCTGAGCGTGCGCAGAATGGCCATGAACTCGCGATAGAAGTCCGCGACCGGGCGGGGATACAGCGCCATTGCGCGGCTGCCGCCAGTGCTAGTTCGCACCCATAGGATCTGGTCGAGGAAGTCGAAGGCTATCTCGAAGTAGTCTGTGCCATATGGAATGGACGAGGTCGTCAGTCCCTGTGGCGTGACATAGAGAGTCACTGCCCACCAATGGTTCAGGGGCGGACAGAGGGCAAGCCGCACCTTGCCGACGATCTGGGTCCACATGTGCAGCGTTGCGTAGGTGTCCTGCCACTCCCCCATGGGAAGCGGCGGCCAGATCTCATTATGAGCCTGGAAAGAGGTTCCACCCGCGGAGAGCGCGGGAGCGTTCGAGCCACTCATAAGCTGTATCCATATCACTCAAAGGAGCATCTCCGCCACAGTATACACAGAACAGGTAGCACATCGCATCAGGCATGTGTCTGTCAAGGTTCATGCCACCAGTCTGAAGCATCTGCGTCACAGCCCTGTGTGACAAAATCGCCAAAGGCTTCAGCCAGGATTTTTGGGCATACACGTTCTAGGCTCGACGAAGGTTAAGTGTCCATACGCCACTGGCGTACACGCTCGCTCGGATGGTGCTTCCTTGAATGCCTTGGGTATGTCATAATGGCATCATAGAGACTGTGCCAGCCAGACCCACATTCCCCGAATGAAAGAAGAGCAGCATGTCCGACCATACCCCTTCTGACAGCCAATCAATGAACTTCCCCGCGCTTGCCAATCTGCCTCCCGCGGGAGCCTGGCTCATAGATCATGGCCTGGTTCTCGATGAGGTCAGCGGCACTAGGGTCACTGCCCATCTCGATCTCGGCACCAGGCACCATACTCCGTGGGGAGTCGTGCACGGCGGCGTCTATACTACGGCCGTCGAAACTATCGCCAGCGTAGGGGCATCGGTCGCGGTCAAAGAGCGCGGCGAGTTCGCAGTTGGGGTTAATCAGTCCACCGACTTCCTCCGATCGATGCGTGAAGGTCGCGTAGACATTGTTGCCGAACCAGTTATACAGGGTAGGGTGCAACAACTCTGGGAGGTTAAGATTTCCCGGCATGATGATGGAAAGGCCATCGCAACAGGCCGGGTCCGACTTCAGAATGTCCCGCTGGCACCGGGCGAGTGATCCGCCGAGTGATTGCCTGCTGATCATTTGGCAATGTCCTACCTAGCATAGTGTTGTGGAATAGGCTACAGTTCCGATGCGAAAGGCAGTGCTATACTGGTTACCAATCGATTGTTCACTATCGATTGTTCACTGTAGTACATGGGTAATGCAACCTGCCAAAGGATGCCAAGATGCGGATTAGCGATAATGTGAAACATTGCGCTGGTCTCGTCTGCACCCGCGAAGGTGACGAGCACGGCGACCAATTCTATCGATATCGAGGCACTGCCTTCTTTCTCAGGATGGGCCATCAACCACCCTCAGAGCAGGGCTTCCTTTACCTGGTGACGGCCAAACATAATGTTCTGGCTGCACAACGAGAGGGCAAGGCCTTGTGGCTCAGGATAAATACTCAGCTGGGTAAGGCCGCCTATTTCAGTCTGCTGGAGAGACATTGGCACTTCTCCGACGATCCGGAGGTCGATGCGGCAGTGCTTCTGTGTCCAGCTTTCAAGGACTTCGAGTATCAAGCCATACCATTTGAGAACTGCGCTACCAGCGACGATATAGCGTCGTTGGGAATCGGCATCGGTGACCAGCTTTTTATCGTCGGCATGTTTGCCAACCAGGAAGGCACACAAAGAAATATGCCTATTATGCGTAGCGGCAATATAGCGGCGATGCCTGGTGAACCTCTCTATGATCGCGAGACCGGACTGCCTTATTCCGCCTATCTCGCCGAGACAAGCTCCGACGGAGGTCTAAGCGGCTCTCCCGTGTTTGTTTCTGTTGACCATGGCAGGGATATTAGCCGAATTACCGAGAAGATTAGGGTGCGGCTACTAGGTCTCATGCGTGGACCCTGGTACCGCGACCAGTCCACCTCACCATTCCAAATGGAGAGCCAGGAGGTAGCCAACATCAGTTCAGGCATCGCCACGGTGACCCCAATACGCGAAGTAATCAAGCTGCTGAACCAGGATGAACCTGTGGAGGAGCGCCGGATGGCAGGCAGCGTCTAAGGGAAGTGGCGCCTAGCTCAATTTGCGGTAAGCTGGGCGGTAATGATGAGGGCCTTGGAGGTTGTGCTCACGTCGAGCAGTTGGTAATGTAATCCCGAGACGAGGTTGCCTCTGCCATATCCGGAGAACTGCTGATTGATTGCCTGCTCGATAGCCTGATTTACTGCGCCACCCAGGCTAACGTTGAGCCCGGTGAAAGTGACTTGCTGGACATGGAAATCCAGTGTGCCTCCCTGGGCAACAGCCGGCGAAAGTGTAACCAGCAGAGTGGGAGTAATGCCAAAATCTGGCTGGCCAGCTAGATAAACATCAATCTCATCGCCTGGACGCAAAGTGGTGCTTTCGCCGGTGATGGTAAAAGGCAATTGCGGCTGCACCTGTTCGACCGCCCGGTGCATAGCTAGATCCATAGCATTTTGGTCCAACGTAATCGTGATGTTGCCTGCTGAGGGGAGAGCCGTACTGGGCTTATACACACCGGCATGTGAGCTCAAGAACAATGTCGCCAGTAAGCCGATGAGCACCGTCATAATGATTCCGGAGACGAGGCCGATGTATAGAGCCGGCTGGCGGAGGAGTGGAGTTCGCGTCACCATAGATGGTATCTTTCCGGGATCGATTTCCCTCCTCGTTGGCGGTAGGTTGGTGACGCTTCATCAGACAACTAGGTGCGGCACTAGTAGGATATTGCAATTCCTACGCCATCGCCGCCACCGCCATCGCCGCGGCGTGGTTGAATATTGCAGTATCCTGACTCGCCTTGCTCATCTGGTAGATTTCTGATACTCAGCCGGTTGATGATATGTTATACTAACCTAAGCGTCTTACTTTTCTTCTTTCTATTCCTCACCTTCGGGAGGACGGTGCCAATGTCACTTATGCTTCTGGTTCAAACAGCAGGAACCAATGGCACAGCGCTGACCAGCGTGCGCTAGCGCTTGTGCGCCTGCAACCACTGGACTACAGTCCATCTCTATGCGCACATCCGGGGGCGCACTGCGTCCATTTACGCGGAATCTTCCGTCCGGAGAAGTAAGAGATGGGTGTCTTCTTATTCTTGATGTTTTACCAGGAGATAAAAGAAACATGGCCACCGATGGCACGCCGGAACCGGCGGCAAAGCGGTGCGGCGAAGCAATAGCCCGGCTACGCACTTTGCGGCGCTGGTCCCGGGCACAACTGGTGATCCGGTTGTACGATGAGCTGGCACCCGACGACCCGAGTTATAACAGTATCAGCGAAACCTGGCTGGCGCGCCTCGAGAATGGCCGCATGGTCAAAGTGCCGCGACAGACAGTAGAGGCGCTCTGTCGCGCGCTGCGTTGCACGCCCCAGGAACGCTCAACCGTCCTGCTTTATGCCGATCGCAGCGTCCTGGCGCGGCACGATAGCGACCCCGACGCAATCGCCGAAGTGCTGACCTATGTCCTGGACCGCCTGTATCATGAAGCCTCCGACGTGTTCGCGGCAATGATCGGAGAGCGACCTTCCACTACGCTCGATGAGACTGAGCTGCTGCAAATGACTGCTACCGCGCTGGACTTGCTGGCTGCCCGCAAACGCAAGCAAAACTTACAGGCGGCCAATGGGCAGTCCAATTCGCGATCGACACCGCTCTCGCCACCACTGCGCGAGGGGCGACTCACGCTGGTACCCTCCTCTGCTAAGGGGGCCAATACTACACTAAAGACTCGCAAGAGCGGCTCCCGCTAGGCTAGTCTTGCGAAATCTGTAACATTGCGATAGTGAATGAGTTGTGTGAGATGCGTAATATACCTACAGCCATCAGCAAGCGTTTCACCGTGCGGCCGCCGGTAAGCAATGACATACCCGCCATCATTGAGTTGATGATGGCGCTGGATTTAGCGCATTACGGGGTGGCCGACAAATATTCTTCGGAAGATATACTCGCGGACTGGGACGCTCTCGACCTCAGCGCGGATGCCTGGGTCATCATCGCGGCCAACGGGCGGCTTGCCGCTTATGGCGATGTAACCGATGAAGGCTCAGGGCATTTAAGAGCCGATGGCTATGTACATCCTGAGTTTACCCGTCAAGGCCTCGGCACGCTGCTGGTGCATCTCACGGAAGCCCGGGCCTATGAGCTCATCTCCCATGCACCAGACGGCCCGCGTGTATCTCTTACTAACTCAGTGCTGCAGTCCGACACCGCGGCACACAGCATCCTGGAACTTGCGGGCTATCAGCTGGTACGCGGATTCTGGCGGATGGCTATAGACCTCGACGAGCCGCCGCCGGCGCCGGTCTGGCCATCCGGCATTACCCTCGAGACATTCGCCTATGGCCAGGAGCGTGCGGTCTTTGATGCCGTACAGGAAGCGTTCCAGGATCATTGGGGACATGTGCCTCGCAAGTTTACCGATTGGGTCGAGCATACCAAACGGGAGAGCTTCGATCCTACCCTCTGGTTTCTGGCGATGGATGGTGGCGAGATTGCCGGCGTTACATTGTGCCGGCTCCGTCCTGATGGCAGCGGCTGGATCAACACCGTCGGGGTGCGCCGGCCGTGGCGCAGGCTTGGATTGGGAGCGACTCTGCTACGCGCCGCCTTTGGCGAGTTCTATCGCCGCCAAGTCGCGCATCTGGGGCTCAGCGTGGATGCCCAGAATCTTACTGGAGCGACCCGGCTCTATGAGCGCGCCGGTATGCACGTCTCGCTGCGTATCGCCGTTTACGAGAAGGAATTACGCAGCGGCAAAGAGCTCGCGACTAACTCTCTTCCGGAGGCCGAGTAGAGATCGAGCCGGCCGTGGACAAAACTCCCTCGACGTTCTAACTGCCACTGTTCTGTCTCGCCAGTAATCTCTCCGCTAGCCGGTTGGCAAGAAGAATGCTATAGTTCTGGCCGCGATCCTGGGGATAGACCTGAAACATATTGGCGATATAGAAATTGGGAATCGGAGTTTCGTGTGGCGGGATATGCTGTTTATAGTCGGTGGTCACAATGGGTTGGGCGAAGGGCGCGGCAAAATTCCACTTGTCGAGTATCCACCTTGGCGAAAAATCGGGGTTGAGGCGGGACAGGTGCGGAAGGTATTGCTCAAATACCTCGTCGGCGGTGGCGTGCATGGTTGGGTGGTCCATCGGCAAATAGCTACCCAAGTAGAGCAGATGGAGCCCGCCATACTCCGAAGCAGGTATGTAGTTGGTATGCTCCACCGCAGCCAGAAAAGGATACCCCCGGTCGGTGATACTCAACCAGTAGATGTCTTTGAGTAAAGGCCGCTCCATGGCCAGGATCAGACAGTGCGCACCGTAGGCCGCTCCCCACTCGTAACGCTTGCGGAAACTGGCCGGAAGATCCGGAGTTATTCTAAAGGTAACGCGAGAAGCCAGAGTGGAGATGACCCGGGAGTAACGCTCTTCACCTCCATCTGATACCACTGACAGGTCACCAGTGCCGGTAGGTTTCACCAATTTAACGTCGGTGCCCAGGCGCACCTCACCTCCATGCGCCTGGATAGACGCCACCAATGACTGGTAGAGCGCCTGAAATCCGCCCTTGAGATAACCAAGCGAATTGGTGCGGCAGTGGACGCGTGCCCACATCCAGGGCATGGCAATCTCGTCGGCATACACGCCAAACTTGCCGCGAAGCTGGGGCTGCCAAACTACGTCATACGCCCGTTTGCCCATCCAGCGCCGCAGCCAGGTGGCGGCAGTCTGTCCTTCGAGTATTGCCGGACTGGGGAGTATCTTCAGGAATCCGCCAGCCAGACCCAGACGCAGTCGATCCCCAAAAGGCAATGGCTTGATGGCCATGATCGAGCTAACCGTCCCTGCCAGCCGATAGGGTTCTCCCTGATAGAGGAGACTACTGTTGGGCTCACTCCAATAGAGTCCGGCTCCGAGTCCCAGTTCCTCGATGAGCGAGATGGCAGCGGTATCCGAGCGGAATAGGTGATGGTAGAACTTTTCGAGGTAGACACCGGTGTCTCCAACTGGAAATCCTGCCGCCAGACCACCGGCCTCACCTTCACGCTCCATGACCACTACCGGCACGCCAGCCCGCGCCAACCGGTAGGCCAGAGTCAGTCCCAGCGCGCCACCTCCCAGTATAGCGGTTCTATCAGCAACCATACTAGTAACGGCCTACACCGTAATTAGGCGCTTCCTTGGTAATGATGACATCATGGGGATGGCTTTCACGTAGGCCGGCACTGGTGATACGAATGAAACGGGTGCGCGTCTTGAGAGCCTCGATGGTCTCTGCGCCGGTGTAGCCCATCGCCTGCCGTAAACCACCAATCAACTGGTGGACGGTGGTGGAGAGCGGGCCCTTGTACGGCACTCGACCCTCGATACCCTCGGCAATCAGCTGAGAGTCGTCTCTGACAGCTCCCTGGAAGTAACGGTTCTTACTATAGCTCCTCTGCTTCATCGCACCAATCGATCCCATCCCACGATAGTCCTTGTAACGCTCACCCTGGGAAATGATCAGCTCTCCCGGACTCTCATCCACTCCTGCTAGCAGGCTACCGAGCATCACCGTATCAGCACCCGCGGCAATGGCCTTGGCGATATCGCCGGAATACTGGATGCCGCCATCGGCGATGATCGGGATACCGTGTTTTGCGGCAGCCTGCGCGCAATCGAAGATTGCCGTGATTTGAGGAACTCCGGCACCGGCGACTACCCGGGTGGTGCAGATTGTGCCCGCACCTATTCCAGCCTTCACCGCATGCACCCCTGCATCGATAAGCGCTTCGGTCGCCTCAGCAGTGGCGACATTTCCGGCGATGATCTGCACACGTCCACCAAAAGTTTTGGCCAGCCTTCGAGACGTTTCGATCACCATGCGTGAGTGACCATGCGACGTGTCAATGACCAGCGCATCTACCTCCTCAGCAATCAACGCCTCTGAACGGAGAAAAGCATCTGGCCCTACCCCTATTGCCGCGCCCACCCGAAGCCGGCCCTGATTATCTTTGGCAGCCAACGGGAACTGCAACTTTTTCTGTATGTCTTTGACTGTGATAAGCCCCTTGAGCATGCCATGTTCGTCTACTACCGGCAACTTCTCGATCTTGTAGCGGTGCAGTATCTCGTTCGCCTGCTCTAACTTGGTCCCGACTGGAGCGGTGATCAGATGCTCACTGGTCATGACTTCACGTATCGGCCGGTCAGGGTTCTGCTCAAAGCGAATGTCCCGGTTGGTAAGTATACCAACCAGGCGCCCATCTTTGGTGATAGGAATACCAGAGATATGGTACTTTGCCATGACCGACAAGGCGCTGGAGAGCAAATCGTCAGGAGCAAGTGTGATTGGATCGCTGATCATGCCTGATTCGGAACGTTTGACCTTGTCTACCTCGGCAGCCTGATCCTCGATAGATAGGTTGTGATGAATGACGCCAAAACCGCCCTCGCGCGCCAGGGCAATGGCCAGACGTCCCTCGGTCACGGTATCCATTGCCGCCGAGAGAATGGGAATCCGCAGAGTGATGTCAGCCGTGAGTCGGGTGGTAGTGTTCACATCTGCCGGCAACACATCGGATTCAGCCGGAACCAATAAGACATCGTCAAAAGTCAGACCTTCCCTGGCGAATTTCCACTGCCATACCTCGTCAGGTGTCGCCACGCATATACCTCCCCGAACTAGTGCGGCTCTTGCTTACTCTGGCACCGTATCCCAAGGCCACATTGCCTTCTTCGGGCTGCAACGACCTCCAGCAAGGATATTACGGATATTTGTGTAATCATATCATCAAGTGAACTTGCTCGGCAACAGAACGGCTGCTACATCAAGAGCACATCACGACGTCATTGGGCTAGCGGCGCCGTCTTGAGGGATTGCTCGAACTCCTCAAGACGGCGCATCTGGCGATGATTGGGCGCGGCCTGCCAGCGTTTGGCCTGAATCAATCCGAGAGCCTGGCGTGGGCTCATCCCCATGGCGACAAGCGTAGAGGCAGCAAGCAGCACGCTACGCCCCACTCCATGCTCACAGTGGATGAGCACTCGCTGACCTCCCTTGATTTGCTGGCTTACCCAGGCCGCTCCCTTGCGCAGTTGCTCGACCGTCAAAGGAAAGGTGTCAGGCGCGGGCAGATAGAGTAGCTGGATGCCTGCAGTTGCCATCTGTGCGGCATCGTCCTGATGCTCGCTACGTGTATCCACGACTCGCGTCACTCCTGAGGCCGCCAACCGATGAATGTCCTCAGGCAGCACCCGCCCGCCAACGGCAAGATCCGGGGTGATCCAACTCATATTCAGCCGGTCCGGCAGAGGAATACCCAGCTTTCCGGCAATGGCCTCCTGGCGCGAGTCTTCGGGGAAGGCCCGGACCGCGATACGGGTCCAGGTGCGGTAAAGGAGCCGTAACCCACCCATGACCATCCAGCGGACAAAATTTCGCCGCAGTAGTGAACTGTCACTTGACGGCACAAAACCCTCCATGATCATCGATCAGGCAACGCGCCGTTGGACGCTCATGCCGTCACTTTAATACTCACTCCATGGTACTCAAAAATCTGTGTCTGTCCTATCACCTGATTAGGAGACGAGATTAAGAGACGAGTGCTGCCGTCAACCGGTGAGGTATAGGAGCCGTGGTGCGGCGACACCGAAGCTCCATGTGAGCCTACCACCGCATGTATGACGAGAAAGCCTATCAGTAAAAAAAGTACGATACTGCCACCAATAATGGCATAGGTCTGCAGTCGCTGTCGCCGGATTTTTCGTTCTCGCTCGCGACGCCGCTCGGCCTGTTGCGTTTCGAATTGTGCCCGGCGAGCATTACGCCGTGCATCTCGCTTGGTCATTGATCCATCTGGACCGCTCATGCACCTGTTCCTAAGAAACAATTTTGACGCAGTGGATGATCTAGTATCGAGTATATGGTATGAAGCACTCGCACTGAAGTATATGTCTGCCTAGCGAGACACGTCAATGAGAGTCGAGAGGTCGCCCGGTGATGATGATTTCTTCGACAAGCTCGTATTCACCCCGTGCAAGTACCACAGTGTATGCTATTATCATAGATAGCACCCGATAGACCAGTGGCCCAGCGGTGCGCCTGAGGAGGTTTACTATGCTTGGATTTGGACATCTGCCCGAGATCTTGCTTATCTGTCTGGTTGCTCTGATCGTTTTAGGCCCTAAGCGGATGATTGAAATGGGTTCGGCGCTGGGAAAGGCAGTTCGCGAGCTTAGAGAAGCAACCAAAGACCTGAATTTGAGCTCCCTGTTGGAAAGCAGCGGGCCTTCTAAACCGACGTCGGCGAGTCTAGGTGCCTTCAGCCAGTTTACGCAGTCACTCAGCAACAGCATAAGGGAGATGAGCCAACCCGACGCTACTTCTCCTACGCTAATGCCACCAGCCGGCCCGGCAACAGTTGAAAGTCAACCCCTCGCCGCTGATCAGCCGGGCGAGCGATCAGTAACCGAGACCGACGTATTACCAAATTGACCCATGTGGGCTAGGATGAGCAAGGCCACGTAGTCGCTCGATGTACCTTTTCACGGCTATTTCCGGATATCCGGTGTAGAAACAGAAAAAAAATAAAGGACTATACCAAGAAGGTGAGTGAGAAGGGAGACGTGCAATGTGTGGACGCTATGCGTTGCTTAATCCGAACCAATTGTTTATCCGTTTTGGCGTAGCCGATCAACTGGATCAGCTGATCGCCAATGATGACATCCGCCCGACACAGCTCGCTCCAGTCGTAAAGATGGGCCACCAGGCGGCATTGATGCGCTGGGGATTGATTCCTTCGTGGGCCAAAGACCCTGCCATAGGGCAAAAAATGATCAACGCGCGCGCCGAGGGATTGGAGCAGAAGCCGTCATTCAGGAGACCCTTGCGTAGCTCCCGGTGCCTAGTACCCGCCACCAGCTTCTATGAGTGGCAGCCGACAACCAAGAGCAAGATCAAGTATCGGTTCAGTCTGCTGAGTGGCGAGATGTTTGGACTTGCGGGACTCTACGATACCTGGTTGGATCCGGCTGGAGTGCGAAGAGAGACCTTTACCATTATCACCACAGCGGCCAACGAGATCGTCGCACCCATCCACGACCGCATGCCGGTCATCCTCAACCAGGCAGATGAAGAGGTATGGCTCGATCCCGAGGAAACCGATAGCCTGCATCTGTTGTCGTATCTCAGACCGTCTCCCAAGGAGCAGCTACTGGCACAGGTAGCCTGAGCTAATGCTGGACTAGAGAGAAGTATCGCTCTCATCGGGGCTTCCGCTTACTTCAGGAATATCCCCAAGACGAGGCCGAACCGCGATAGTCTGCACCTCACACGCAAAGCCTCGCGGTTCTTGTCAAAAATCGAGAGATGCCATGCAACAGCCCTGGTAGGCTTTTAGCTGGTGTGCTCGCTGATATAGTCAACCGCCTCACCAACGGTGGTGATCTTCTCGGCATCCTCGTCGCTGATTTGCAATTTGAACTCCTCTTCAAGCGACATGATGAGTTCGACAAGATCGAGCGAGTCCGCGTTGAGATCTTCGGTGAACGAAGCATCCTCTTTCACTTCAGACTCGTCAACCCCTAGCTGCAGGGCGATGATGGGCTTGAGTTTAGCCAGGATATCTTCTTTGGACATAGACATACTAATGTACCTCACTTCCAGCATTGGATGCTGGCGACCCTTGAAATCGGGAAAATATTGTGCCAAGGACACCGTTTATGAACCGGCTTGAGGCATCGCTTCCAAAGAGTTTGGCAAGCTCGACAGCCTCATTGATGGCGGCCTTCGCTGGGACAGAATTATTAAACAGAATCTCGTAGATTGCAACCCTGAGAATATTTTTGTCGATTAGAGCCATCTGATCAAGCGGCCACTCATGAGCTGCTTCTTGGATAGCGCTATCGAGTTGGTCAAGGTGTGCCAACACACCTTCTACCAGTTCACTGGCATAGGCAGCTACGCGCTCATCCAACCGGCGGCTCTCGGTATGGCGTTGCAGAACAGCTGCCACATCATGGTGGGTAGCGTCGTATTCGTAGAGGGTCTGCAAGGCAATCACCCTTGCCTGGCGGCGCACACCAACGGCCATTGGTTATGTGACATCCTGAATATAAACGTTAACCTCGCTAACTTCCATTCCCAGAATGTGCTTCACGGCGATTGCTACTGCCTCCTGGACCCTAGTGCCGACATCCACCATACTCGCTCCGGACTGTATGCTCAGATATAACTCCACTGCGACCACATCATCGTGTACCGTAAGGCCGACACCATGCTGCGGAAGCGGGCTCCTCAGCAGATGCGGCCAGTCACCCGGTAGAGAGGGGGCCATCCTACTCACGCCATGAACCCCTAGCGCTGCCTGCTCGACTACAGTACGGAGTACTCTCCGGGCGATTCTTACGCTCCCCAACACCTCACCCTGATGGCTACTGGGTATAACGTCATGGTCACCACTCTGGTGATTGTACGACTGAACTGACATGTCAGCCTCCCCGTGCCCGGTACCCACAGTATGCACTTCGCTTAGACCACCGCCATACAGCTAAGCATCAAGGCGGCCCTGCAATTGCAGAGCTACTGGAGCGATATCCGCCGCGGTGGCGACGGAGATCACTGGTACGCCTTTGGCAATGCGCTTGATGAGGCCGGACAGTACCTGTCCGGCGCCGATCTCTACGAATGCCTGGACACCTTGTCCCAGCAGATACTCGATACTTCCTGTCCATTGTACCGGAGATGCGATCTGCTCTGCCAGTTCTATGCGCAAATCGTCGGCACTGGTAATGGGCAAGCCATCGCGGTTAGCAATGAGTGGCATGGCAGCATCTCGCAGCGGAGCCGCCGCAACCGCTTGCGCAAGCCCGTGAGCCGCAGGCGTCATTACTGGCGAGTGGAAGGCGCCGCTTACCGGGAGCGACACGACTCGCCTGGCGCCGGCGGCACGCGCCAGTTCCATGGCTGATTCGAGGGCGGCACGGGCACCAGAGATCACAATCTGACCAGGAGCATTGTCGTTGGCAACCACTACACATCCCGCACCAGGATGAGTCTCTGCCGCACTTGAACGTGCACCAAGGTGAGCACAAGCCTGTTCCGTAGCCTCAGCACAGATCCGTCTGAGGGTTTCCGCATCTAGGCCAAGCACTGCGGCCATGCCGCTTGGACACCGTACTCCCTCTTGGTGCATCAAACGTCCACGCTCACGCACCAGACGCACAGTATCCGCGATTCTGAGCGCGCCAGCTGCTGCCAAGGCCGCATATTCGCCTACACTATGGCCCGCCACATAGGAAGGGCGAAGAGGGGTATTGAGATCAGGATCCTCACCATGGCCGCCGGCACCAGCAGTCTCTTGCAGCGCAGCGAGTATGGCAAGACTGGTGGCGACCAGTGCCGGCTGAGTGTTGATAGTTTCGCGCAACTTCTCTTCCGGTCCAGTAAAACATATCTCCGAGAGCTTCATGCCTATTGCCTGATCCGCAATCTCGAAGACACGGCGGGCAGCCGGTGAGACCTGGCAGACATCCGCTCCCATTCCAACCGCCTGGCTCCCTTGCCCCGGAAACACGAAGGCGATACGTTCGCTCACGCTATCCCCCGTCTGTCACTAGTAACTTCATCGCTAGAGAAGCCTAGCGGTCGAGATTATTCAGCGCTGGAGCCTCGCGCCGGTATCTCGAGCACCTGGCGGCCACGATACGTGCCACAGTTGGGGCACACGTGATGCGCGCGGCGTGTCTGGCGACACTGTGGGCAGATAGTCAGCTGGGGAATCTTAATCTTGTGATGCGCGCGGCGATTCGCTTGGCGCGAGTTTGACAGGCGGCGTTTTGGTAATGCGCCCACGTATGATACTCCTTCAAATTAGCTTCCAAATGAAGCCCACTGGTGATTTACGCGTTGCCTGTGATTCGCTTGCGCACATCTTCCGCTACGGTCGACACAACAGGACACAACTGCGCACACAACGCGCAAATGGCCCGCCCATTGTACCACACATGCAGACGCGCGCAAACTGTTTCGATCTGCTTGAGATCTGCTTGAGATCTGCTTGAGATCTGCTTGCTAGGTGCCTGCGATACGTTGCTTAGAGGTGCTGCTGCCGGCGAACCATGACAATGCGGGTATGCGCCAGCGCACGCGTACAAGATGTGCAGATATAGAATCCCTCTTCTTCACGGTAGTGGAGCTCGGCGAGATTAAAATGCAAATAACAAATACCGCAACGCGTGGCATCACCCTGGCTGGCGACACCCCGATCTCGCTCGAAAAGTTCGTGCAACGAATCTATGAGCGGACCGATATCACCTCGAACATCTCGGTCTTCAGTCAAGGCTGCTGATTCATACCCCGCCTGCTCCTGGCGACTCCAGGCAACTGAACTATCGCCTCGATAGGACGAATGGGACGGATCCGAGCCACTCCCCGATGCGCTCTCCAGACGCGGTCGCCACATATCACTACTGTCATCGGTCGCTTGCCGTGTCGTTCCGCTAGCGGGCAAAGGTAGAGAGCCGCGAAGATGGTTGGCTGGATGCGCATGGTTCTGCCCCGGAGCAAATGGCGCACGTATACTGTTTACGGCACTTCCCCGCTCTAAGGGGAGTTGAGCGGAGGGAGGAGTCTCGGATACAGGGTCAGCGCCCACCTTCTGATCCACCTCCGGCTGATCAATGGGACCTGTGAGTGAGGCCGCCTGCTGGTCGAGGCGATCATCATAGGTAAACCCATCCTGCTCGACCATCGCCGATATCTCATTGATGTGAATAGGGGCAGGTAGCGGAGCAATCTGGGCGCGGTGCTGCCCAACCGGCTGGCCCTGTGAATTCCGCTGGCGCGCGGAGGCATGGCGTGACCTGGGGGATTTATTGCCACCGGCATTATTGTTGCGTCCACGATTTGTATGTCCACTACTCATAAGTAAGCCTCCTTACGATATGAGCGCAGATTACTTGGCATAAGAGTTGTACCGCAGCTTTCCATTATATCTCGAAACGCTTTCACAAGCCCAGCCCGTTAACTGTCCTCTGTGTCCAGCCACACCGCTTTCTGCTCAGGCGACATGTTTGGGCTTGTACGTACCAGATCCCGAAAGTCTCTCTCGAATCGTTCGTGGTCTACTTTACGACTACCCTCTAATGTGCTGCGCTTCCAGGCAGGTTCTCCAGTAACCTGCATCTCCAGCAGGTCAGTAATCTGGTCAAGCGAGCTGCTGAACACATCGCCAAGCGCCCGAACAAGTCGGTCTGGAATAGAAGAAACCTTCACCGTACCCGCCTCGAGTGAACTTAAAACATCCACGCCAAGCCCCAGGCGTTCAGCCAGCTGCGGCAGGCTGAACCCATGTGACCGGCGAAGCTCTCGCAGAGTAGAAACCACTACTCCGCGAATAGTTCCTGGCGCCGGCAGAGCCGCCTGGGCAGGGAACACAGTCATCATAGCCCGAGCCAGGGCACGGACAGCAATACTCTCAGTCTCTCTGGTCGGGATTTCCTGCTCGTATCCGCTGGTGGCAATGAGAGCGGCATCAAACTCAACCAATTCCGGCATATAGGCTGGATACCCGCTTAAGATAGCGGAAAACGCTCCAGCTTCTTTTCGCTCCCGGGCAGCTACCAACGCCATCTTAGCCCGCATCAACTCACTCTGGCTGGTTACTCCATGGGTGTTGTGCTTACCGTGTTTCGATCCTCGTGCCATATTCTTTGACTCCTCACCCCTTATAGCGCAACCGCCGCAGTCTCCGCTTCGATACATTGCCGTAATTTTACCAGAGCCTTTTCGTAGCGCAGACGCATAGTGCGCTCGGTCTTACCACAGACCTTGGCAATATCGTCCCAGCGCATATGGCCGAGAACTCGCAACACCATAATCTGGCGGTCCATTGGATCGCTAAGATAGCCTAGAATTCGCTCGGCCTCCACGGCTGCAAGCCGCTCATCCAGGTTATCATGTGAGTCGGCAACCACTCCCGGCTGGCTAACTGCATCCTCTTGATCCTCAGCAACCACATCGATACGATCCACCAGCGACTGCGGCACATGCTGCGGCCGGCCGGTAGGCCGGCCCTGCTCGTCACGGCGATAGCTCAAGCCTTCCTGCCGCAGTACCCGGCCAAAGTTATCCGCGCAGCAGCAGCGCAGGTAATGAATGAAGTTCAACGTCATGAATGTCTCGCCGGGATCCTGTGCCTCACGCAAGACCTGCTCGATCATGCCCATCATGGCGTCTTCCATTAGCTCCGGCCGGTGCCGCAACCCCCACGAGCGCCGCTGAAACTCAGGCATACAGCGCTCAATGAGCAGTTCACACAGCTTCTGGACGACTGCCTGCTTGCCCTCTATAGCTCCCCAGGCGCGTATGATGCTTACCAGCTGCGCTTCCGGCACGCTATAGCCACCGCTTGGCGTCCGCTGCCTCAACAATGCGAGCGTCTGTGGATCGCTGGGATCGAGTAAGTCCACTTGTTCTTCATCTTGCTGAGTAGCATTCGTTTCAGTTCCTGGTCTATCACCGGTCGACATGGCTCGACTTCGCTCGAGTACCTCCGACGATCCTACCAGATGATCACTTGCCGGCAGCGGTTGCTGACCACGCCTGGCCATGCGCGCCTTCTTGGACTCGTCCATAAGGATGGTCTCCCTGCTGGTACTGCCTCTTCTTCACCCGCTCTTTCTGATTAGCCCCTGCCAAATCGGAAGATCGGGGAACGTAGACTGGAATACTTGGCAATATAGTGGTTTTCCCTTGCCTATTTTGACAAGACCCACGCGCTGTGGGCATCCTGGGCAAGGCACTACCGACCATAACTGCACAATTATGGATTATTGCATTATTATAGCAGCAAGTTTCCATTGGCTGCTTTTCACCCCCACCCAGCCAGACTCGGGAAACCGCGAAAGCCGTGCCGGACGGTCACCAGGAATGGCCAATCATCAGCAGGATTCCTGGAGAACCGCATATACTGGCAACGAAAGTGCAGGTGCTCTATTGGCGGCTACAAGCGGCCGGGAGGATATGTGTATCAGCTGCAACCATCATTGGAGGCGCCCACCGGGCCCGACAATTCTGCCTTTGCGCTCATAGTGTTGATCGTCGCTTGTGGAATCATCTTTAGCTTGCCTTTGATCTTCGTACAGGCCAGCCTACTCTACCTCTTCAGGATCAATTATCCGCTGGCCTCGCACGATACTCTGCTCCTCTTGACCTTCACCGCAATTGAGCTCTTATGCAGCTTCCTCGCGGCCTTGCTGGTGACCACTCGCAGCAGCAGACTCTGGCCGGGTATCTTGTGTGGCGGTGTCACCCGACTGCTCTCCGGTATTATTGGTCTATACTTCACCGCTGCGGCGTGGCACGAAGCGCTGGCGCAGTCCTACCGTCCACTTCTGGCTGAGCAGGCGGCACAGCTGGCTTTCAGGCATTCAGTGACCGGTCTGCTGGTAACTCTACTTCTCTGCCTGGGTATAGCAACGCTGGGTGCCATCCTGGCCGGCCGGAGCAATGCCAATCCAACGCCCGCTCAAGTGCTACGCCGCCACAACGGCGGCAGCTCGACACCAACGTACGAGGCCCGCATTGCCGGTAGCCTTCCGTTCACACCAACACCCGGCGGCTGGAGATTCGGTACCTACGATTACAGCCATAGTGACCAAGATAACTCAGGCAGACCGGCCAACCAATGGCGCTACTCGTCCTCGTCCCCGTCCTCTCCATTACCAGCCCCCGGCGACCTCCCGCAGGTTACCAGCCTGCCCGCGATGGGAGATGCACTCACCCAGCCCGCTGCCGGTAGCATGCTCACCGAATTGCCTCCCGAGGATACCCCCCTGCCATTACCTTATCCCGGCAGAGACAGTTAGAGTGGTAGAATTGCCCTGGGCTACAATATAGGCGATTATTTGTGCCCACTTCTAGTGATGTTCAGCCACAGAAGCTGCTCTCTACCCGAAAGATCCCTATGCCTTCTAATCGCGACCAAAGAAGTGTGACATCGGAGCCGGCTAAACCTTCGAGCAACACCAGGCGACGGCTTACTCGTATAGCGGAGCCGTTTACCTTTGCTCGCTCTAGCATTGCCTCCGAGGAGCACCCAGAACGGAATGAGGATCGCGTGATAGCCGATCGGTCAAGAGGGCTGGTAGCAGTCTTTGACGGTGTTGGCGGCATCCCCGGCGGAGAGATTGCCTCACAGATCGCCGCGCATAGCATCCACGCTCAGTGGAAACACCTAATCCGGTGCCAGAGCAAGACGCAGCAGGCATTGCAACCTGAGGGACAGGGCACGCAAGGTGCGCGATTGTTCGTAGATGATGCCGCTATCGATATACCGGAGTTACTTCGCGGCTTGATCGAAGAGGCACATGCACATGTGCGACATGAGGGGGCTCACCAGGTCATGGATCGGTATAGCGGCCTGGCTGAAGCTCTGACTCCCAAGACCACTGTTGCTCTGGTCGCGCTCTGCCAAACAAGCCAGTCCCCCGGCTACGGGGTGGTGTATGCTTGGGTGGGTGATAGCCGAGTATATCTGCTACCGGACCAGCAGGCGCTAACCCGCCTTACCCTAGATGATGGGCTGCTCGCGGAACTAGTCAACCGCGGTTTGCTGGACGAAAATAGCGCCAGGCGCGTTGACCAGGCGACCGAGCCCTGGCATCTCACCAGGCAGGAGCGGCTCTTCTTCGAAAAACGCAACGGCATCACCCAGGCGGTGGGGGACGAACTAACACCAGTGGTCCACGTCAAGCGCACAACCATTGCTCCAGGGGACCGCCTGCTCCTTTGTACCGACGGTATCCATGACAACCTCACGGATAAAGAGTTGGAAGACCTTCTCGCTCACGGAGCGCGCACTACTGTGGCACGACGTATTGTGCGCGCCGCCGCGACCCGCTCCCGCCAGGACATCGTAGAAAACATGCGTGCCAAGCCGGATGATTTGAGCGCCGTGGTTGTCACCTGTCACCATTGATTCTCCGTAGCCCAAAACACGAAGCGCTTACCTATCGAGGGGAGCAAAGGTGAATGGCATGCTGGCGCGTGGATCTGCTACTGTCTCGCCACGAAGAAAAGAATCCATCAAAGCGCGAACGTCAGAGATCGACACCAGCTTGGAGCTGCTATGAGTACCTTCCCGGACGATGACATGCCGGCTATCAGAGAATCCTGTGCCTATTTCTTCGACATTGCTGGGCGGGGTTCGGCCGTCCAGCGAGCCGCTTATGAAGAGTATCGGGACATCGCTCACCACTGGTGAGCGGAACTCTGCACCAAGATCAGGAATGCCCCAGGCAGCAGAGACGTAGGGAAATGGCAGATCCATGGCATCGCCAAGCAGCGACTCACCAGCCTCGCGCTGAATCCGTGCTGCTCGCTCCGGCGAGACTCCTGAGGCACAATCCATACAGTAGGACATCGCATTGCCGACCCAGTCTCTCCTCAGTTTCAGGACTTCCTGCCCCAGCCATGAGTAATCTCCCCGCGACATTGCGTAGTAGCGCCGAGGCAACTGCTGGAGGAAGCTATGGTCTCCAAGGCGACGAGCGGTCAGGAGCTGCAAATCAAACTTGCCGCAGACCACCGAGACCTGGCCGCCAGTGGTTTCTCCCTGAACTTTGACCTCGATTGGCCGCTCTTCCAGCCGCGACAGAACCATTTCCATCAGCGCAAGCAGATCTGGTATGACCTCCCTGAGCTGTTGGTCGGCCGCTGCGAGCTGCGCCAGCAGCGTGAGCTGGCGCTGTGTATTACTCGGAAGCTTAATGGTCTGATCTGGTCCCTCTACCAGCGCCAATATCGCGCGGGCAATATGCGCTCCATGGCGTCGCAGTGTTGAAAGAGCCAGATGTGAGCCGTAGCTGGCACCATAGAGACAGATCTGATCGAGGTTAAGCGCCTGGCGAAGCGCCTCGATGTCGTCTGAGCTCTCAACGGTGGTATAACCGGCCAGATCAATACCTTGACTCTTCCAGAAACCAGCTGCCTCGCTGCAGCGCTCGCCGGTAATACGCAGAAACACGTCTCGGTCAGCGGGCCGGTCGAGTGGCAGCATCCAGCGTTCCAGGCAGTCCAGCCTGGGATTCGACAGGCCGGTTCCGCGTTGATCCAGCAAAATAATGTCGCAGACGCTGGCAAGCTCCAGGAACCAGGGTACAAATGAGCCAAAATGTGCCCACTCACTGCCGGCTACTCCAGGCCCCCCAGCTAGAACCACCAGAGGTGGACCAGGGCGCTGTGATGTACTCTTGATGCGGATAAACGCCAGCTCGATTAGCGCGCTCCCGGCCTCCCGCCGATTCTCTGGAACCAGCAACCGCCCAAGTTCCGCAGCATATCGAAAACGCTCGGTTCCCGGCCCGAAGAGATCCGTCTTTACGATGTAAGGCATCAATGTGAGCTGGCCAGCGCGCTCCCCGGCTAGTTCTCTCATGGGATTCTCCAGTGTCTTTCTTGTTTTTTCGCAAGCGGCAACTTGGGCGTCAGGAGACGGCAACGTCATCCGGCTGGCCCTGGTAGGGCACGATACTCACCGCAGTAGCGTTTCAGAATAGCATTGCCCGAGAGCGGCTCCACCTGGGCATCCGGAACCAACCGGTTGAGGTTGACACCGGCATGCTCTGACGCAACCCGCAACGCAGTGCCGGGCTCGCTTATATGGCTCGTGTACCTCGTGTTCCTCATGTTACTCGTGTCGCTCCTCCGCAGGTCTCCACCAAGCTGACCCATAAATAAAATTCCCAGCCCGGCACGGCAATACGCATCGGCACTGGCATGATACGAGGAGTTGCAAGCAAGGGTCAACTCGTAGAGTTTCTATGTTGCTCTACGTTTCTTTTGCACCGGCGGCCCTACCAGAGGTGTCGGCTCCAATACGCCGGTAGGTAGGGGTTGGTGGGAGGATACGAGACGGGTCCGCCACGCGTACACCATAGCGGCTACGACCCCCAGTACGCAGATGCTACCCATCAAGACGATGGTTGGTTGTACTCCCATCTTTTCCGTGAGCACGCCTACGAGAAATCCTCCAATCGGGGTCGTACCGGCGAATAATAAGAAGTAGAGACTCAGGACTCGCCCTCGCAACTCACCGGGGGCACCGAGTTGTAGTGACGTGTTCGAGCTCGCCGTATAAATGATTCCGGAGGCTCCCATGAGGACCAAGAGCGCCAGGGTGAGCGGCAGCCACCGCGAGAGACCGACCAGCACCAACAGAACCGAGAACACGAAGCCGGCACCCAATAATAGCCTCTGCGACGTACGGGTCGCCGAGGCAAACGCGAGCGCAGCTACCAGTGAGCCGACTCCTACTGCCGACGTCAGGAGGCCAAGGCCTTCGGCCCCCGCCTGCAGCACATACTTGGCCAGAAGAGGAAGTATGGTCGTGTAGTTGTACCCGAATGTGCCTACAACGGCCATGGTAAGCAGCACCAGAAACACCTTGGGTGTCTGGACGGCATAACGAATCCCTTCCCCCAACTGGACAAAGACCTTACCCCTCTGGGGCCGGTCCGAGGGATAGAAGCTCGCCGGCCGCATCAGCAGTAACCCGGCAATTACGGGAAAGAAACTGAGGCCGTTGAAGAGGAAAGCGGGTCCGATCCCGATCGCGGCAATTACGATGCCGGCCAGGGCCGGACCGATGATCCGAGCGGCATTGAAGAGAGAACTGTTGAGCGCGACGGCATTTTGCAAATGATCTTTCCCTACCAGCTCGCTGACGAACGCCTGGCGCGTTGGAGTATCGAAAGCGTTGACAGTCCCGAGTAGCAGAGCCAGCAGGTAGATCTGCCAGAGCTGAATGGTCCCTGACAGGACCAGGGCGGCGAGCAGGCAGGCTTGCAGCGCCGATACCGATTGAGTGACAAGAAGTACCTGCCGCTTGGGCACACGATCGGCTAATACTCCGCCAAAGAGAGTCAGCAGGGTAATCGGCAGGAACTGTAAGAGCGTCACCGTGCCCAGTGCTAGCGGTGAATTGGTCAACTTCAACACCAGCCATCCCTGGGCTGTCGTCTGCATCCAGGTACCGGAGAGTGAGATGAGCTGTCCAAACCAGAACAAGCGATAGTTGTAGACCGCCAGGGAGCCGAAGGTACGGCTGGCTAAACTCTTTATCCTCACGAGTGCGTCTCGTCAAGCCGCTTGGCCGGCAGTACCGGCCGGTCGACCACGGGAGTGGTGAACTTCGCTAATGCAGGTGTGATGGCCACCAGATTCCTGCCGAGGTCGACCGCAGAGTGTCCGTGTTGCGCACCCGCTCCCAGTACGCAGTGCCAGGCGGGGAACAGTATATTCTTTCATATGCCTATTGTAGGATGTTATCGAATTGGTTGGCAATGGCGTGCGGTATGGTGGCGAGTGCTAGCGCGGTCGAGGCATCCGCGGCGCAGCGTTTTCTGATAGTGGCAACTGGATAGTGAAGGTGGTGCCGACGTCAAGCCGGCTTTCAACGGTGATCGTCCCGCCGTGTGCCCGGATGATGGCCTGGGCGATTGGAAGGCCAAGGCCGGACCCTTCGTGTTTAGGCCGTGTAGGCTTCTTCTTCTCGGCATCAATCGGCGCCATCGGTAAGCTCTCCGTACCTGCGGCCGCTAACTGATGCAACGTGATGTGACGCTGTATCTCGCTGGTTTGCGCTCGATAGAAGCGATCAAAGATATGAGGCAAATCTTCGGGCGATATGCCGAAGCCATTGTCGCTAATACTGATAAACACGCCATGTTGCGTCCGCCCGATCCGCACCCGCACCCAGCTCGAAGAATCCTGCCGCCCATACTTAAGCGCATTGTCCAGCAGAATCAGCAAGACCTGTTTGATGCGGTCAGGATCCACCAGAACCACCACACGCCCGCCAGTATCATTCCGCATGGTCACTTCATGCTCGCCGGCCAGAACACGCGCCTGGTCCACCGCTTCGCCAACTATTGCCACTAGATCGAGCGCTTGCAGTTCCAAAGGACGTCCGGAATCAAGGCGTGCCAGAGTCAACAGGTCATTGACCAGTCGCGACATACGCTCGGCCTCACGTCGTGTTGCCAGCAAAACCTGCTCCGCAACCTCAGGCTCGTCTTTTGCGCCCCGTAACAACACATCAGTATAGCCGCGAATGGAAGTAAGTGGAGTTCGCAGCTCATGCGAGGCATCCGCTATGAATTGGCGCATGCGTTCCTCTGAGGCATGCTGAGCGGAAAACGCGCGCTCGATCCGCGAGATCATCAGGTCAAATGTATCGGCCAACTGCCCGATCTCATCACCGCCATGCGGTAGCCGCACTCTCAGGGTAAGATCTCCTCCTGCAATACGCCTGGCCGTCTCGGTCATGCGCCCTAAAGGGCGCAATACACTGACGGTTAGTGGACCTCCCACCGCGATACCTATCACCAGAGCACCGAGTAGTACCAGGATGAGCACCAAGTGCAAAGCTGTGATCTCAGCCTGCAGCCGCGCATAATTGGTCACTACCTGAATAATGCCGATGTCGTTTCGGGTAACCGCGCCACCGGCGGCCACAGCAGTGCAGCGAGAAGAAGTATAGTAGCGAATCGCAACCAGCATCACTCCCAGCCGCTGGCCGGAAGAATCCTCGACCTCGTAGTAGTCGCTGGTAAGATATCCGGTTCCACTAATTTGGAGGCGGGTAACCGCAATCTTGCTCCGAATCTGTGCCAGGTCGGCCCTGTCGAAGTACGGAGGCGTCTCTCCTGGAGTAACGGACGTGTTACCTGGCGCCAGCACCGATCCGTTACGATCGAGAAGATAGACCGCCGTTATGGCCGGAAGACCTTTTGTCAGCGGCTCCGCAATCGTATCCTCGAACGCCTGCTGGTAACTGATGGCTCCAACGCAGTCTACCCCAGTGCCACTGACTTCCTGATCAAAGAAGCGTTGGTTCACAGTGGCATCGGCCAGCACCTGTGCGGTAAATCGAGCGCGTTCCTCCTGGTACAGCACGGACCCCACGACCACATCCAGCACAATGCCCAGAATCACCAGCAATACAAGCAGCGTGCCGACATAAATGAGCAACAGTCGCCACCGCAGCGTACGAGTCCAGCCAAGCCAGTGACCAAATGAGCGCATTCCCTGCTTCTGCGGTGCGGCCAGACGCAGTGTCGTCGGGCTGGAGTCGTGACCGGCATCGTTCGCATCATAGGGTCGTAGTCGCCTTGATCCCTGGGGAGACGGCTGCAGGCTACGGCTATCAGCATTTGGTCCGGACGGCGGACGCGATGTCATATAGATGTCAGCCCTTCAGGACATAGCCGACGCCGCGAACCGTCTGGATCAACTTTGGATTGCTTGGCTCATCCTCGATCTTCTCACGAAGGTAGCGAACATAGACTTCGATGATATTGGTCTCACCCATGAAATCATAGCCCCACACGCGAGTCAAAATGGTCTGCCGGTCCAGCACCTGACGCGGGTGAGTCATGAAAAGGTGTAGAAGATTATACTCGGTTGCCGTACACTCGATGAGCCGGTCACCCCGCCGAATCTCGCGTGCAGACTCATCCAGGGTCAAATCGGCCACTCTCAGGATGCGCCCGCCCGGTCCACCAGCTGCCAATGTCCGTTGCTGGCGACGTAGCAGCGCTCTCACTCGCGCCAGTAATTCCTCGAAACTAAAAGGCTTGGTTAGGTAGTCGTCGGCGCCGGTCTCGAGGCCGGTCACACGATCGCGCACCTCATCCTTCGCAGTCAGCATCAGAATTGGAAGGTCAGCGGTGACCTCGTTCTCCCGTAGCCGCCGGCAGACCTCAAGCCCATCCATTCCCGGTAGTATGATATCCAGAATAATAAGGTTCGGCTTCAGGCGCTGTGCCAGGTCGAAGCCGGTAACACCATCGCCCGCGTCCTCGACTCGGAATCCTTCGTAGCGCATGCCGAGGCGAATGAAGTCTACAATACCCTGCTCATCATCGATCACCAACAGGGTAAGCTTGCCATCATCGCCAGACTTTGGCAGAGTAACTGGTACAGAGATTCGTTGATCCACCTGTTTTACCCCGCGGTGGCTCCGAACACTCGGACGGTATTCCACAAATCGTTTTGAGTGCCTATCAACCCATGAGCCTGTAGGCTCTACGCCATTATACGCATCTGCCTCCGTCCCAACAAGATAGCGCCGACTGGTCTGTAAAATCGAGGGCGGTTACGCTTCTTGTGCTAGCCAAAGGTACTGTCAATGCGACTCCTTGGGCAGCAAGCCGCTTCTATATAAATAGAAGGCAGTCTAATTGTTCTTGTCAATGTCAGTCCATCGGCATCCTAACCAGGGTAAGGTGGGGCATAATTCATCCGGTCCGAGCTACCCTTCGCGGTTCGGCACACTCCTTGCAGAGACTTCAGACAGGCAAGTGAAAGCCTTCTTATCCCTATCTTCAATTTTCATAGTAGCACGTCTTCTATCCTTCGAGGCCGAAGTGGGCGATTTACTCTCTTTTGTGAGGATGCCGAACGTTTCGCAGCAGCAGAACACGCACCACCAAAGAAAGGCAATTATCATGGCAAGGCATGAGCCGGCATCGCCTGGTGAAACTGCGCCAGTGCAACCTGCCCGTGGCAGCGTCCGTCCCTCGGTGCCCTATCGAGGGGAGCTAGCACGGCATCGACTGATTACCGCAGATGGCAACGATTATGTCGTCGCCACACTTTTTGAAGCCAAGCGAAGCCCTGGTTACCTCACCGGCGCCTATCCTGTGACCCGTGGCTACCTGGTCATGATGCGCCAGCCACTCTATGAAATTCAAAGCGACGACGAAGCCACCGCACGCGCCAACCATGACCGCCTCGTGTTGGTACTGGCAGAAGCCGGTGTCAGTATTGTGAGAGCCGAGCGCTTATTAGCGGCTCGCCGCCGGGCCGAGAAGCAAGAAGCTGCCGCCAGCAAGCGATTGACTGCCGAATCCCCCCTGGTGCGGAGTCTGGCTGGGACTTCACAAATCCGAGAGCCGATGTCCTGGCACAACCAGAAAGATGCCAAGCAGACCGCTCTACTTAACTAACCAAGAACGCCGAAGCAGCCATGTACCAGATGTCCAAATGGGGCATATCCCGGCACTGGCAAACTGCTAAAGTAAGGGGTGGTGCAGGGCGCACGCATGGCACACCTTCAAGGGACGATCGTCCAGTCAGGTGGCAGTTCATAGCTGAAGACACGGCGACTCAAGAAGCGACCGTTATGATAGTTGACCTCTCCCGAACGGGTCAATGCTTCATAAGTATTGGCTATCTGCACAATGCGCTTCTTGGAGAGATTATAGAGAATGACACCGGCCCGGACTGCCTGGAGACTAGCGTCACGCGTGGCTTCATCCAGCACTCGGAAGACCGGTGTCTTTTGAGGGGGAAGGCTACGTAGCTGCTCGTGAATATGTTGCATATCGTTGGGCAGGTTATGTTCGTCGAAGATTATGAGACCGCTGGCAACCAAGGTGTAGAGGTCTCGATCATATTGTCGCGAGGCCTCCAGCAGTTCAGTCATGGTTTTTGGGTTCTGTGCGCAAGCAGCGGTTAGAGCAAAGGCGGCAGAGGTGTGAGCCACAAAACTAACCGTTCCCTGCGCATCCACTATCGTGAAACGCATAACATCTAGACGCACAACATCCATGAGCTATCTCCCCTTAGCGCCCGCTAAATTCATATCTACCCAGACACACATCATACCAAAACTTGAGTCAATCTCCCGAAAATATCCCAGCCGGCCCATCACGCAAGCTGCTTGACGTAGCCAGGTAAGCAAGCTATACTCTCCAAGACGAGCACAGAGCACCCTCATTTGCTTTCAGGGAGTAGCGCCATGACCAAAAATGTGGATCTCGAGATCAAAGCTGTGCCCATGAGCACAAGAGAAGCTGGACGCAAGGGTGGCACTACTGTGCGAGATCGCTATGGCGAAGACTATTACCGGCGCATCGGCAGAATCGGCGGCGCAGCACTCAAAGATAAGCGAGGAAGCGATTACTACCGCGACATTGCCAGGAAAGGCGGCAAGGCCAATATGACAAAGTATGGGCCTGATCACTTCGCTGCTATGGGAAAAAAGGGTGGTAATACCACCAAAGAGCGCCATTCGCCAGACTTTTACAGCCGTATTGGTAAGCTGGGCGGTGCTGCGAAACGCGGCAAGAAGGAACATACCGACCAGTAAGAGAGTCGCCCTGACCCGCCCACCCCTAGCGCAGGGAAAGCAATTACAGACGTAGACGCGAAGATCCGGGCCGCCTCCGCCTACTCAGCTACAGCAGGACTTTTGATCTCACCCAGCGTCTTCATGCCCTCAGCTATAACTTCGGGTAGGTGCGCATCGGCAGCTTGTCTGGCTACGCGAATGGCGTTCTTGATAGCCTTGGCTTTAGAGCGTCCGTGGGAAATTATCGAGACGCCATTGACGCCAAGCACCGGCACACCACCGTACTCTTCGTAGTCCAGCTTTTTGCGTACCCGGTCAAATGCGGGCTTAGCCAGCATAGCTCCCACCGCCGTTACCGGCCCTGCAATCAGCTCTGTCCTGATCGTGGAAAGCAGCATCTTGGCCAGTCCCTCGCTGAGCTTGAGGACAATATTGCCGACAAAGCCATCGCACACCACTACGTCGACAACCCCAGCATTGATGTCGCGACCCTCGACATTGCCTGTGAAGTTAAGTCCACTGACAGGAGCGGCGGCTTTGATGAGCTGGTGTGCCTGCCTGGTAAGCTGATCACCTTTGGTCTCTTCTTCGCCATTGGACAAAAGCCCTATACGCGGGCTGGCAATATTAAAGACGCTTTGCATATAAACCGAACCCATAACGGCGAATTGTAGGAGATAGGATGGCTTGCAGTCGGTATTGGCTCCCATATCCAGGATCAGCGTCCGCTGGCCGCCCTCGGCGGGAACTACTCCGCCAAAGGCGGGGCGCTCCACTCCCCGGATTCGTTTGAGCGTGAATATGGCAGCTGCCAAGACCGCGCCGCTATTGCCGGCGGAGACGGCAGCGACTGCCTGTCCATCCCGAACCAGCTCATGCGCCAGAGAGATGCTGTTGCGCGGCTTGGCACGAACAGCTTCCACCGCATGCTCTTCCATGCCGATGACCTGGTCGGTATCCACAATCTCCAAGTCAAGACCAGTAGTATCGTGAAGCGCGAGCTCCGGCTGAACTCTGCTCACCGGCCCAACCAGGAGCACGCCTATGCCTAGCTCACGCGCCGCCTCCACCGCGCCTAGCACCACCTCGCCCGGTGCATAGTCTCCCCCCATCGCGTCCAGCGCGATGCGCGTCTTTCCGGTTGCGTCCATCACGCTTTCTTCCTCCCGGTCAGGTAACGTGGCGCTTCTCGCTACGACCCTAGCGTCTGCTTCACCAGTTGCAAGAGTTGGTTCAAATCAAAAGGCTTCTTGACGATGTGTATGACACCCAGTTCACGTAAGGTACGCTCATCACGCCCTACATCAGCCTTTGCGGTTACCACGATTACGGGAATATTGGCGGTCTCCGGGGTAAGTTTCATGAGCCGAAGCTCATCTTCGCCTTCCAGATAAGGCATCATCAGATCAAGTAGGATCAGATCCGGATGGTACTCGCGCACGGCATCGTAGAAACGCAAGCTCTGTATGGATTTCTGGACCTCGTACCCTTCTTCGGTGAGTGATTGCTCGAGAAGGTCGGCGATGGTAACTTCGTCGTCGGCAACCAGAATCTTTTTTGTCACGCGCGTACCTCAATCCTTCATCGGGCAGACCAGAAACACATCAGGAGTCCAGCCTTAAGATCTGCACCTTACACATCTTGGCGCATTGTACACTGTTTACGCGCGTCGTGCCACTTCATTAGATGGGTGGAAGAAACCCGAGATGGGCTAGGTCCTCCCCGAAAGTAACGCCTGAACCTGCACACTTCGAACAGTCTCGGCGAATGCTTTGGCGGCGGGAGACAGGTCACGTCCCGGCCACGCCACCAGCGCCACTTCATAAGGCGGCAACTCGGCATCATTGAGACTAATCTGCACCAGCTCACCTCGCTCCAGCTCATCCCATACCGCCAGCGCCGGCAGTACGGTAACGCCAATGCCGCGTAGGAGCAGCTGCGTCATGACTTCACCTGCGGTCGCCTCCAGAGCAATCGCGTCGCTCCCCACCGGCAAGATATGTCGCAGGCCGACGTGAGTCGGGCCGGCTTGGGTTGAGAGAATTGTATGGCCAGCGAGATCAGCGCGCGAACACGATCCCTTGCGGGCCAGGGGATGGGTTCGGGAGGCAACCAGCGATAAGGGATTGCTGTAGCTCCACAACACACGCGCTCGCGGGTGTATCTGAGCCTGTGAGCAGATGGCCAGCTCGATAGCGCCGTCCAGCAAACCTTCCATGAGCACTCGGCTCAAGGCAGTGCGCACATCAAGATGAACGCCGGGAAAAGAACGCCAGTAAGCTTCGATGAGACGTGGCACCAGGTACTGGCTGCACGAGGGATTGGCGCCCAGGGACAGCCTGCCAAGACCACCACGCTGGATACGCTGCACCACGCTCACTCCTTCAGCGCGAAGCCCCAGTATACGCTCGGCGTAGGGCAGCAACGAACGCCCAGGCTCAGTCAATTCCAGGGTATGGCCATGACGAAGAAACAAGCGAGTGCCCAGCTCCGCCTCCAGCTGGCCAATTCGTCCGCTTATGGTCGGCTGCGCCAGGTCGAGTAGAATTGCGGCTCTCGAGAAGCTCCGCGCTCGCGCCACCTGCACAAATGTCTCGAGTTGATCAATCGTCACCGTGACTCCCACCTCGGTTTTCTCGGGTTGGCATCCGGCCGTCACCCCCAATATTTCCTATACCATTATACTTCATTATCAGGAATTCGAATACCACGTATGGTCTCTGCCCCCTCGAATGCAACGGAGTACGTAGGTATACTAGAGCTGGTTCAAACGCTCACAGTTAAGCGGCTACCGCCGTGGCCCGGTCAAATGGTTGTCAAAGTCTCAAAACCCAAGAAGGAGAACACACGATGTCCGAGATGGCCAACTCCAGAGAAGTCAAAGAGCGTGTTCGGCAGATGTTCAGCCGGGCAGCCGATGCCTATGTCACCAGCCCGAGCCATGCCGGGGGCGAAGATCTGGCAGAGCTGCTCGAGCTGGCCGCCCCACAGCCAAGTGACCTGGCGCTTGATATCTCCACCGGAGGCGGACACACCACGCTCGCCGTCGCACCGCATGTGGCGGAGGTGATTGCCAGCGACCTGACACCGCGCATTCTGCAAGCGGCGCGTGACTTCATCACCGCTCAGGGAGTGAGCAACGTAGTTTTTGTGGTTGCCGATGCCGAACAGTTGCCGTTTCTAGACGCCAGCTTCGATCTGGTGACGGTGCGCATCGCTCCACATCACTACGCCAACGTCCGGGCCGCGACATTGGAGATGGCCCGCGTGCTGGTCCCGGGCGGCCGCCTGGTCCTCATCGACAACGTCGCACCCGAAGATACTCAGTTGGACCAGTATGTAAATGAGTGGGAGCGGCGCCGCGACCCCAGCCATGTGCGCGCCTATACCGCGACCGAGTGGCGGACCTTTCTCGCTGAGGCTGGACTACAGGTTCAGCAGCTAAAGCTTCAGAGCAAGCCAATCGACTTTGTCTCATGGGCGGAGCGCATGCAGATGCCGTCCGACGAAGAGCAGCACCTGGAGGCCGATATGCTGGCAGCACCCGAGCCGGTACGGGACCACTTCAAAGTCACAGAAGAGAACGGCCGGCTCATCAGCTGGTCGACAGATTATGTCGTGCTGCTAGCGACAAAGTAGTCCGAAAGGGCGCACGGAATCTTGCACCTACCCCTAACTTGGGGGTACCAGATGGATGGGGCTGCCGGCCAGCGAAACTTCCACACCAACAGTATCGCTTGGACTACCACCATTATCAGTGGCGTAAATCATCTGCCACCAGCCGGTGCCATTGGCCTGGCAATCGCCGGTGTAGGTGGACGGCAAGGTGACTTGCGCGATCAACCAGAGCCCATTGAGGGCATTGTAGCTTGGCGAGCTAAAATGGGCCTGAACTACCGAGTCCCCATCCTTCATCACGATGTCGCTGCCGGGAAGCCATGGATAGGTTACCGACCCACTCCCTACACCAGCTTCAGCTACACCAACATAAATATCTCCAGAGCCGTCGCCCGGATCGAAGATCTGCAAACTTAGCGTGCGTCCAGCGTAAGCGGTGGGAATACAAGCCAGATCGAGACAGGTGTAAGGCACAAGCCCTGAGGTCTGAGTAACGCAGGTCGTGCTGGGATTGCCTGAAGTGGGGCCCTGTGTGCTCAGCTGTGATGAGAAATATACATCCATATCATTCCACGCCGCGATTTGGAGCCCAGGACTACCTAAATCAGAGCAGGAGATTGGCGAAGTCAAGCCGGTTTTACAGACCTTGAGGGCGTAGACGTGCTCTCCATAGCCACTGGTAGTGTCTGAGCTGTAGGCGCTGGCACTAGAAGTCAGCCCAGTGGCCTCGATGACCAGCCGGTAGGTGCCGGCCGACAGATTGGTTCCAATAGGGAGCGTACACCATTGCTGCCAGCAAGGCGCTGGGGCACCGGGCTCCCAGGGAGACACATTGCCAGGCGACATAGTGTTGAGTTGGAAGCAGCCGCCGGTACCAACCGGCAGATTGTAGCTGTTTGGGGTGGCGCCTTGTTTCCAGTAGGGGTCGTAGACATACCCAGAACCGCAACCTTCTTCGGTAAGATCATTCGGCATGGCATCGTAGGGTGGGTAGGCAACTGATACCGGCTTACCATCGCTTGCGCGGTCCCACAAAGAATTCACTGGGTAGAGCGAGTAGGTTATGGTGTAGTAGAAAGGAGGCGCATCGTAATAGCCATCGAATCCTGGGCCCGCGGGGGGGTTTATGATGCCATTGCCGCTCGGTCCCATGTAATACGTTGAGTTATTGCCGATGAAGTGATCAAATGCTCCGCCGGTGGCGCTTGGAATGTAACTTGGATTGTAGATCCAGATATCGGCATTGCTGCCCACACTCTGCGGAATAGTGACAAGGAAGTTGTAGCCTCCAGGATGAGCGGTATTCGTGGTGGCCACGCCGCTATACCCATTGGGCTGCTGATCGGGATTGCCCGCCGTCACCCCAGGGTTGGGTTCTCCGCAATGATTAGTAATGCTGTCGGTATATTGCGGGTGGTTGGTGGTGTAGCCGTTATAGGTGGTGTAAGTATTCGTGCCGTCCAGCGTAGAGGTATAGGCGGCCCCTTCCTCACAGTACACATAAGGATCGCCAAACTCTTTCAATTCGCTTGGTCCGATGAACGAGGCCAGAAACGACTGCAGATGAACTTGAGAGCTGTTAATTGGACAGCTTGTGGTGTCTGTCGGATCAAAATCAGAGTTATTGTAACACTCGACCTGGTCGCCAAAATAGTTGAGCCGAGCGCCGAGCGGGGACGGCGGCAGATAGTCCGCCTGCGCGGTGGCGGTGAGCGTGACCGGCTGTACGCCCAGGCCGCTGAGCAGCACCAGATCCAGCGTCTGACTAACGCTGACCTGTAAATCGTCGGTCTTGCCGGTGACCTGGCACATGGTTACTATGGCGCCATTGGCCATGTCACTTTCGGACAGGCACATGGATAGGGAACCGTCACACGACGTGGCTACTACTCCAAAACCATTCTTGTACACCTCTTGCGAGGCACGGGTGAACGCGCAGTTATTATCACCTGTAGTACTCGGACGCATCGTGTCGAAATAGTTGGGCATGTAGAGCACGCCCGCCAGCGCTCCCGCCTCCGCCGCCCGCTGCATACTGGCATAGAGATCGTAGGCACGTCCTACGTCGATCACCAGACCGGCCATCCCCAATAGTACGGTAAAGGAGAGCGCAAAGATCACCAGAGTCTGGCCGGAGCGCATCCGGCGCTGGAACCCCCGGCGGCGAGAGCGCTCGCGGCCCATACGTTGGCTGCTAACTGTATACGACATAGAACGGACCTCTCTATCAGTCTCGGGCTATCCGGGTGTAGGTGTCGGCGCCACGATTGGTGTCGGTAGAACTATCGGGTTGATCGGCATAACCGTATAGTCGGAACTCTGAAAGACGCCATTGCCCACGAACGGGAATTGGAAGGCATACGTGTAACTGACCTGTACACCAAGCGAGTCTTCGAAATATGGAGTGTCGTTTCGCGAGCTGGGGGGATAACCATCGGGGTTGGCAGTTTCGCTCAACGTCGGGACACCGAGAACAAATGTACAGGTGGGATCACCGGCGTAGATCGATTCGCTACCGGCCGTTGGCTGCCCATCGGGGCCAGCATTATAGATCATGATCTGCGTAACCGTGACATTGGCTGCGCTGCTGAGCGCTGCGTTGACCGCGCTCACAATCGCGCAGTCGGCATCCGGCTGGTTGCCCAGTACCGCACCGGTACGCGCCGCCTGCCGGGTCGCATACTCAATACTCACATGGCCAGTCAAGAGACCGCCAACATCCACCACACCGGCAACCAGGATGAGAATGATCACCAAAAAGGAGGCGAATTCCAGGAGAGCCTGCCCGCGTTCTCCTCTCTTGCTTCTCGGCCCCACCCTACCTTCCGCCCCCGCAGTACGCTTTGTCCCCATCCTAGCTACCGCTACCCACCTGCCTACCGGCATATCGCGTCCTCCGCTCATATGCCTTCTCCCAGCGTTTGCCTACCGGCAAACGCTGCCATCGCGGCGGCCAGGAAATCGGCCAGGTAACTTTCGAAAGGCAAGCGAACCGGCGTCGGTGACGGCGCGAGCCGTGACTGGTAGTCCTGAGGCTCTATACGCTGTACTGACGTAGCGGTGAGCTGCAAGGTAGAGTTGCCACCTCCAATAAAGCCGGTAAGATAGTTGTACTGGTAAGTAATTCGAACACCCAGATAGTCAGCCGAAAGTAGGTCGTCGATCCGTGAATCAACCGGCCAGCGCTGCGGGCCAATGGGGTGACCCTGGATGTCATAGACATTCTCGACTATGTGGCCGCTGCTCATCACTGGAGCGCCGGTGACGTCGGCTTTGAATACCTCGATCATGAGCGGCTGCGCCGGGGCGATGCCAGAGGTATGCGACCGCACTGCAGCCACAATCTGCTGGTCTACCGTAGGGTCGGTCCTTCCCAGAATTGAGCCAATGCTTGCGCCAGCATCGGCGGCCAGATTGTATGATGAGATCGAGAGACCAATCAACGAAAATTCGATGAGGCCAAAGATTAGGGCAAAGAAGAGCGGCGCGACCAGGGCAAACTCGACCATAGCCTGTCCCCGCGGTGCCGGACGTCTGGATGAGCCGCTATACCTGAGCAACCCAGAAGGCAGGCGACTCACATTCTTGTCTCCACACCCAACGGTCGCCATGCGCTGCTCCTGCTTCCTGCT
>JBKQTH010000267.1:0-4741 GCA_052143275.1 Ktedonobacterales bacterium
GTGCTCCGGCAGCAGCGGCTGCAGGACCGCCCACAACTCATCCGAAATGCGGAATCCCGTCGTGGTGCGGTTATTGGGGGTGCGCTGGCGCGTGCGCTCCGTTGGTTGGATATCTTGTTTGCTCATACCTCTCAGTATACCAGGTTATTCGGATAGGCTTTTAGTCGATTTAGGTTTTGAAGCCAAGGTGCAGGCATCCGCGTTCTACAGATGTTTGCATGACAGGCTAAACATGTGCACCTCTGCTGAGAGCTAGGAAGTGGTGTTATGACTCTCGTGGGCACGTGTCAGGCACAGCCCCACGTGGCATACTGAGGCGCAAACGTCTTAATGATGGTACGGTCCAGGTGCGCCCAGTATCCCTGAGCGGGAGCCGGGCCAACGTAAAAATCGAACCAGTAGACTGTTCCGTGGTTGCTGATCAAGATCCAATCGTACTCGAACGGATCGTAGGATGTGCCGCTACCCATTGCGCCATACCCCACGCTAAAGCGCATGGTGAGACTCCCAATGGTGAGTAAGGTATCGTCCGCGGTCGGGGTACAGAACTCATCGTGCACCTGCGCAGGTGTGAGCCCATCCCATTCATACAGGCAGCAAGGGATGTCCTGTTGTGGGAAAGAGAAGATATAGGCGGGACGTGGACTGATGGATGTGTTGTCTGTCTCGTCCTCTTCGACCTGCCACTCCGCGGGCAGCGCCAGCGTAAAACGCGTGGCGTAATACACCTTCCACCCTGTTGGAATCCCATGCGGCGCGCCCATCCAGAGGGTGGGAGTAGCTGTCGGTGTCGGCGTGAGCGACGCCAACTGGGTGGGCGCGGCGGGTCCCAGGCCCGGAAGCGCACATCCACCCAACAAGAGCAGGGCTAACGCATGAGACTCATTAAGTATTTGAGAAGCCTTCCCTTCTAGGCTGGAGCTCATGGTTCTTGGTCTGCTGGCCGTCGAGCCACTTGGCCGGCCCGGTCTCCCGGCAGACACCAGCCACGATCCCCAAGTGATCCAACCGCTCCGCTCCTACCCAGCTGACGCTGGTCCGCTCTCCATACTTACCTCGCCCGCCAATTCTCCAAAAAAACCGTCAAGCGCTCGTGCGGAGTGAGCTACATGGTTCACATTCCAGTGTCGAGATCAGGATGTCTCACGCGTTCGCCAGCGGCAACCATGCCGTTTCGCTGCTGGCTGGTGTGTTAAATGTGTTATAGGTGACCCACAGCGAACCGGGCCCTACCGGACCAGCTGGCACGAGCAGGAAAGACCCGCACTGTCCAGAGAGTTGCGCCCCAATCGGCTGTACCTGGCTCTGCCCAGGCGCCCAGGCATAGAACGCGCATGTCGGCTGTGCCACCACGTCCGTGTTTGCATCGAATGACTCGAGAATTGAGCCATCCGTCAGCACACCGCCTTCTCCGCCAGGAGCCGGATACGTGATGTCGATTCCCGCGGACGGCATGGTTGACCAGTGGTCCCCGCCATCGGTGCTCGCAAAGATCTGCGGCGTGAGCGTGGCCCCGGCTCCTCCGCCAAGGTAGAGCACGAGCTGATTGTCTCCCGCCAGCACGCCGGCGGCGATCCAATAAACGTCTTGCGCCGGCAGCACCACAGGTAGATGCTGCCAGTGCACGCCATCGTCGTCCGAACGCCAGAGCCCGCCCATAGTGTCGGTCACCGCATTGTCGGTCACCGCGTACAGAGTCGAGGAAGCGGGCAGCAGCGCCCAGACGAAAACAGTTTGCCCTGCACTGGCCAGCGCTGCGTCCATCGTCTGCCAGGTCTGGCCGCCATCGAGACTCTCGACCAGCCGGGTGCTTGGCTTGGGAATATAGGGATCGTAGCCGCCCAGCACTTCACTGACCGTAGCATAGAGCGTCATGCCACGCGCCTGGGGCGGTGCCATGAGCAGGCCGGGCACGGGCATGGTGATCTGTCGCCAGCTCTGTCCGCCGTCAGCGCTATAGAAGTGGATCCAGCAGACGACGCCGCCCTGCGCGACGAAGTGGCTCAGGGTGCCACTCTGGACCGTCTGCTGGAGACTCGCCGTTGACGGCGAGGGGCAGGTAGCGCCAAATAGGGCAGAGGAGGCCAAAATCAGCACCTGTGGTTGCACTGGGCTGACATTCAGGAAGATGAAGAATCTCGCGCCGCGCTGGTACTGCGCCAGGGCGCTTGGGACGGTGCGCGGGCTCCAGTGCCCTCCATCATCATCCGACTCGCTGAGAGAGTAGGGAGGTGGGCAACTGCTCGCGCACGGGGAGCCAAGGGTCAGCCGATATGCAATTCGTGGCTCGCTCGGTGCGAGTACGAGCGTGGCGGTATATGCGTTCGCCAGGCCTGGCACGATATGCCACGCGCTCTGCGGCGGCGTAGTTGGGGTCGGCGTGACCACCGTCGTCGGCGTGGCGGTGGTGTGAGACGCTGATTTGCCGGTCCGCGTGGTCGTCTGCCCGCAGCCCGCTGCCAACACGAGCGTAACGAGCAGAGTAAGCGGCACAGCTAGTGCGGGACGGTGCCCGAAGATGGTCCTGGTGGCGTGCGACGCCACGGGCCTGGACTCTGAAATCGTCGGCATAGTGCCACCTCCTCGCGTCGCAGCGCTCTCTGCACCTGTTCGCAGAAGCCCGGTGTGCAGCTTATCTGTATACACGCACGAGGAGCGTACGATATTCTTGCCTGTGCTCTGTGTATGACCAGCACGATCCTGTGCGTGCGCCTTCTGCCACTTTCTCAAACACATGATCAGATGAGCAATTGGGCTATAAAGGCATCATTCCAAGCGGCCTGTTTTCGTCTCCCTCGGACACTGTCAGTGGTTGGACTACGGTGGAGCAGATTGAGAGCAATTTTTCGCAGCAGAGCGAGATTGTGCCGAGCATGCTGTTCCCGGACTCGGGACATATCTTCCCGCAAATGTGACATCCAACACCCAATGGAGACGGTGTTCTATTGACCAGTGCTGACGTATGGCGGCGATCTGCCGCTCATCTTCACTGGGCAAGCTGGAAAGGAAATACCGCTTTTCTGCTGTCACTCCTCCATCCGGTTTGATCATCCGAATCGATTCCACCGCCAGGATGCTGCGGACTCCCGGCCAGTCTGCGAGCACGTTCAGCTCAGCGGGTACTGGGTGCACAAACACCCGGCGACGGGTGAGACGACCATGACCTTCGTCAAAGGCATCCAACACGGGCTTCAAAGCAGCTGGGGCGGCAAAGGCATGCTCCAAGAAACCTGGTTGCCACCGCCTGTAAGGTGCGTTTTTGGTTGCTTTTTAACGTAAGTACATAGTCGGCGTGCTGCTCGAGAATCGTCTGGGTGATGGCTTTCTGACAGCCTGCAGCATCGATGGTGACCAGTCCCCCAGAAAGGGCCAAACCCGCGAGCAGAGCAGGAATGGCGGTGATCTCGTTGGATTTGCTGTCCACCGCTACTTGCCCTAACACGAGCCGGTACTCGACTTTCCCACGCACTCACCAGATGTAGTGGCGACTGATCTCGTTTGCGGTCAAACGAATGCCGGACCGTGTTGCCATCGATGGCCACGTGTCCGACTTGATTGACTCCCAGCCCTTGCCCAACCCAGTGGCGAAAACACTGCTCAAATTGGGTGGGATCAATCAGCATGAACACCCGACGAAAGGTGTCATGGGAGGGGACGCCATGCTTCAACGTCAGAAAGCTTCTTAGCCACGCTTCCTTACTCTGGGCATACAGCGCAATGTCTTCCCAGCTCTCAGCGCAAGCAATCACTCCACAGATGGCCATGATCAGAATCTCGAGCAGGTTATGCTCCACTTTGTAGTCGCATCTGGGGTCGTCTATCTCGGCAAAGGCCTCGATGAGTTGTTCGAGCACGGTGGTTACTCCGATCATTTGAGAATGGTAACCGTACTCTAACTCCTCACCCTATTTCAAGCAATTTCTCATGCGTTAGCCCTGGGACTCTCGGTCCATAAGGAATTCCTCACCAGTCGCCGTATCAACGGACACCAACAGAAGATGCTGCTCCGGCCAGGTATGAGAGGGAAGTTGGGCCGCAATATAGGCCCGCCGTTCCTCTTCCGACACCGTTGGAGCCGCCAGAGCATAGGCCCCGATCCGCGCGCGTAGCGCTTTGAGACCCGAACCAGTTTCTGCTTGCGCTTGACTGAAGACTTCCCTCGTTCGCTCAAGATTGGGCACTTCCTTGCGCTCTGTCGCAGGCTCTACCGGAGTCAATTGAGAGGCGAACAGGCTCTCGAGATCGGTTCCGCTGGAAATCTGAGCGCTGACGAGAGATCCAGCAGAGGTTCCAATGATCAGGTCAGCGTCCCGCACATCCACCGCCATCTCGCGCAAGCCAGTAATCATGCCCAGTTCCCAGGCAACGCCTGCCACGCTTCCTCCTCCGAGAACCAGCGCTCGTGTTCCTGTCTTTTTCGTATGCATCAAGATCCCCCAAATACAGCAAGGAGCAATCACATGGAGATGATATCGTTGGATGATGTCGCAACATACCTCTTCCTTATGAGACTAACTCATAGCATCCTGAACACACATGTGCAGTAACGCTGCTCAATCATCCCTTGGCTGATGACGCCTTTCCAATTGCGATGGGTGCCGTTGTTGGCCAGCTCCACAAGCTGATTGCCGCACTTGCGATCCAAAAAGTACCATGCCGCGCTACAGCCCCTCAGATGAAAATAGGATGCGTGGTGCAACCTTCCTACTGTGATACTATTTTCATGTCAGTCGAATGTGCT
>JBKQTH010000268.1:0-2598 GCA_052143275.1 Ktedonobacterales bacterium
CCAGTGCGTTTCCGGATTGGTCTCCCCTGTTGTCTGTCTTACTCGCAGAGTAGAGCCATAGTGTTCCTGACCTCACGCCCTCTTGCCTCTTTGAGGGGGTGAGGTCAGGAACACGCAGGCGGCGCGGAGCGAGCGCGCCAGCGCAGGCAGCAGGGGGGATCGAGCCGGGAACGCGGCGCACAGCGCCCGCACGCGCGGGCGCGGCGCTGTGCCGGTAGTGTATGGCCACTGTGCAGTCGGTGTGCTGGCGGGACGGAGTCTGAGACTTGGCTCTTGACGTTGCATGGATTTAAGCAGGTGCCGCATCCATAGAAGCGAGATAGTCATCGTACTTCTGCCGGCGGGATCGAGCGTAGCCCGAATAACTACCTGGCCCTTGAATTAGTGGCATTTCAAGGCCGGCGAATACAAGGAAATTGTGATGACCGATGAACCCGAGACGAAACCAGCGCATGCGGTGTGGTTCAAATCCGTAGAGCAGGAAATCGCGAAGGACTATAAGCGTCTACATGCCACCGCCTTGGAAGACCCGCAACGCGCAGGCCATGGGGGAGAGCAAACCTGGGCGCGGATTCTCAAGGAATGGCTGCCATCATCGTATAAAGTGCAAACGCGCAAGTATGTGATTCCGGAGGTCGGTGCCAAGTCATTCGAGACGGACATTGTCGTACTCCACCCTTCGTATCCGGACCCACTATGCAATCGCGAGGAAATCCTATTCGGTGGGGTGGCGGCAGCCTTCTATGTAAGGCTCACTCTCGACGCGGCCGGCGTCCGGGACGGGGTAGAGCGAGCTGTAGCTCTACGGAGAGGTATGCACAGACGTTTCGGAACATCCAGGGAGGAGATGCTCGCGCCTTTTCCTGTGGGCTTGCTCGCTCATTCGCACGACTGGAGAGCGCCAGGATCAACACCAAGGGAGAATATAACCGGACAGCTACGTACGCTTGACGACCGATTGGTCGAGCATCCTAGGGAGAGCCTTGACTACTTGTGTGTGGCAGACCTAGGTCTATGGTTTACTATGCGTGTTCCGTTTGCGCTAACCCGGCCTGGCCTCATCCCTCCAGGAACGACGAATATCACAGCCGCCGATGGAGTCGCGCTTACTGGCATTGGTCAAATTGAGCCAAACGAAATCTTCGCGCCGGTTGCTTCACTTATTACGCAGTTGCTCGTCCGGCTGTCGTATACGGACGCGACACTCGAGCCGCTGGCGACGAGCCTCCGTGCTATGGGAACGCTCGGGAAGGCGTTTGGACATGCGCGAGAATGGAATCTCGACACTGTCTTTTCCGAGATTGTGCGTGGGCAGTTGCCGGATCAGCTATTCCAACAAGGATCTGATTTTTGGGGCTCAGCGATGTACTGATATGGCCGTCCCTGAGGCCGGTGGTTACTGCGGCTCCCGCGTGAGCTGACGGAGCCGGTGATCTGAGAGGGCGTCCGGGTTAGCAGCCGCGCGCCGCTGCTAATAACTGCCGCTTTGATGCTTGTGGGCGTCGGCGGATAGTTTCCTGATTGTTGGCATGTCACTCTCGGTCTCGGCTATGGCGGCTAGCCCGGCGCGGAGGCGTTCGCCATCATCTGGGTGCATGTTTCCTAGCCGGTCCTGGCCGCGGGACAGGCTGATCAGATGGGTGAGCACGGGCGGTCGCGTGGCGTTCGGCACGCGCCGGAACAGGTCGAGCAGCGTGGGGACGTGCGGGGCGGCGGAGGCGAGGTCAACAAGTTCGGCCCAGGCGGTCTTGTTCGAGCGATCCCAGTACAACGATGTGGCCGCGGCGGTGATCCAGTCGTCTCGGCGGCCTTTTTGGTATCCGACGCTGCGGGCCAGTCCCGCCCATGCGTCGGCGACCATCGGATCGTGGACGTGTTCCAGCTGGGCGATGACCTGGAGGAAGGCGCGCTCGACCTCGGGCCATCGCACGGCGCCGTGCCCGTACTCGGCGTCGACCTGCGACCTGAGCGCTTCGGCTGCGGCGAGCAGGCTTCTGGCGCCGGGGTCGAAGCCGGTCATGGCGGGGGCGGGGGTGTCGAGCCTCCGCAGGTGTTGCTGGAGGACGCGGTCAAGTTCGGGAACCTGCTCGAAGGCCTCGGGCGCGAGGCCGAGCGGAGCGGGATCTAGGCTCAGAATGACCTGGGCGACTGGTTGGTGGTCGATCTGGTGCCAGAGGATCCGGGCCGGGCAGGCAACGGGCCGGTTCATCGACGTGCTGCACCGCCAGCACGCCATCGTCGAGGACGGCGTGCGCACCGCGAAATCCCTCGGCCTGCGGAATCTTCCGTCGAAGACCTGGGTGGTGAACTGCGGGTGGGTGCTGGCCGCTAACATCGCCGCTGACCTGGCCGCCTGGTGCCGGCTGCTCGGCCTGTACGACTGCGACGAGCTCAAGGACGCCGAGCCGGATACGCTGCGTTACCGGCTGCTGAGCCTGCCCGCCCGGCTGGTCCGCCACGCCCGGCAGCGCATCCTCAAGCTCAGCTTGACCTGGCCCTGGATAGAAGCGTTCCTGACCTGCTGGCAGCGGCTGTGCGCCCTGCCCGCACCCGCCTGACCAGCCACCCCGTCCCCGCGACCCGGAAAGGAGGCCGCCC
>JBKQTH010000269.1:0-14028 GCA_052143275.1 Ktedonobacterales bacterium
AAACTGGCCGACAGTTCGCCGGACAGTCGAAACGCCTGTGGAGTCGCTAGCGCTGAAGCAAGGTCTGGGCCTCGCGTGAAACTGGCGGCGAGGAAGCAGGAACCAAACACTAGGTCTGGCCTGTCCATATCTGGGTAAGTTTTGGAGAACGGTGCTGCTGGATACCCACGCGTTCCTGTGGTTCATTGACGATAGTCCAGAGTTGAGTGCAGGTGCTAAAGCTGTTATCGTCGACGGTTCCAAGAACAATTCCAATTATCGGGTAATGTGATTTGGATACACCGCACATTTCAAACGTAGGCAGAAGTTACGTAGCAATGCCTATTTTTCGGTAGTGACTCCATAGGCATGTGAACTGCGGGAGGGCCCGGTGTTACGGAAGCTGTCACCAGCCGCAATCTTCACGCACTGATGGTTTCGAACCTTGTGTGTCTTGCAGGTGCTAACCCATCGTTGGTGGCTGATAGCTGTGGTGTAGAGAAGGCCTGCCACGTCTGACCTTGGTCGATTCCTTGGCGATAGACGGGCTAAATGTTGCTTGATGCGCCGCGAGGAGTAGCGAGACCGCTCCTCGTCGTCCCCGGTGGTAGCGAGGGTCACGGAGCGGTTGGGTGTGCTCGCTCAGGAATGGGCAAGTCTAGGCGAGGGCCTGCTAGATCCTCGATCGCTAGCGTCGATTCCCCGGCTGAGACTGATCCGCCCAGCCCCTCAGCCGCTCGATCGCCGGCCTGACGTGGGTGAGATAGCGCATGACAGCGGCTTGCACCGATGGCTCGGCCGCGTGGTCGGGGAGCCCACGCATGAGATTGAGCCGGCTCGTGGCGATCCACGCTGACAGGTCAGGCTCGCGCAGCCAGCGGGCCTCCGCGCCCCACGTGCAGCACATCATGCGCGGCCAATCCTCGGGGCTGCTGGGGTAGGCGTGGGTGGGGCACAGCCGGTTCTTGGCCGTGTCGTCGTCCCGATGTGCCTCGACGAAGCCGATCAGGGCGGCGTTGAACGTCGGCGAGAGATAGCGGACTTGCTGGAGCACGATCCGGACGGGCTGGAAGATCGCGGTGGCGGGGGCGTTGTTCAGACCGAGCGCCGTGCAGTCGACGTGCAGGACCTCGGGGCCGGTGCGGGTCTCCCCGCGCTCGAGCACGATCCGGTCGCCTTCGATCCGCCGTACCCGGCCGAGCCTGACCACGTCTTCGATCCGCCGCACGGCCTCGAGCTCACGGGTGCTGAGCATCGTGCCCCGATACATCGTGGCCGGCCACGTGGGGTCGCTACGCACGAGGCGCCCCGAAGCCTCAAGCCGCTCGAAGACCTCCTCGACGTTCGCCGCCTGAGCGCCGGCTTCGGCGTCGCGGGAGATCCCCTCCATGATCGCGCCGACCTGCTCCAGCGGTTGAAAGTAGCGGCGGTCATAGAACCACGCGTCGCGTGGACGGATCCAGCGAATCCGGTCCGGCTCGACGCCGTTGTCCAGAAGCCAGACGCAGGCGTCCACCGCCGTTTTGCCGGACCCGAGGACGGCGTAGGACGAGGCCACATCTGCGGCCGCCGGCAGGTCGTTGATCGGGATGACCCGTGCGGATGCAGCCACTTCGAACGGGAGAGCGTGAGTGGCCGGAATCGACGCCTCCAGGTAGCGAGCGTCGACGACCTTGCGGCGGACCGTCACATCGTGCATCACCCCGGTGCTCAGGTCTCGGACCTGCTGACCGTTACTGCCGCGGCCCAGGTGCTCGTGCCGCAAGAGCAGGCGAACCCGGCCCGTCTGCGTTAGCCGCGTGGCTGCCTGCGCGAAGTGCTCGCGGACCTCGCCGCCGGTCGCGCGTTCGTAGAACCCTGCATTCTCGCCCACGTGATCGATGCGGTCCTCGCCAAGCGGCAGTGAGTTCACGCCGTAGTACGCCGAGGGCGTGTGTAGGCGCACGAACGGATAGGCATGCAGCCAATGACCTCCAGGAGCTGCTTGGCGATCCACCACGGTCACCTCCACATCTGCCTCCGCTACCAGCGCGTCGGTGAAGGCAAGGCCGCTCGCACCCGCCCCTACAACCAGATAATCCGTGTTGAACAGCATTCTCTCGCTCCTCACTCTCGCGCCGGAAAGCGCGGTCGTGCCAATAGTGCCAATAGGCCCGGGCGGAGAGGCGTCCGCGGCCCGCAGAGTCATTATATGCACAAGCGTACACGCCGGCAGTGACCCCTCACGGGCTGACTGGGACGGGCCTGGTGAGGAACTCCTCCGAGGACCAGAGGTGGTCGGCCAGCCCGAGCGCCATCGCCGAGCTGCGGCGGCGGTAGCGCCGACCCCCGTCCGCCTCCGGCTCGCGCAGCGCCGGGTGCGCGCGCAGCCAGTTCTGCTCAAACACGTGCAGCCCGAGCAGCGCGTCCCAGGTGGCGTCCGCCTTGGCAAACGCGTGCGTCTTGCGCGTGAGGGCATTCACGCGGTCCCGGCAGACGCCATTGCGGCGCTCGACGTGGACCAGCGCTGGCTGGGCCGCTGCTGCCCCAATAGCGGCTCGTGTCTCCACGCACAACAGGCGACCGTGGTGGTCGCGATGCTTGATGGTCTGGGTGAGCGCGACGCCAGTGGGCACGCGCAGAGCGGGCCGGCCGCGCCGCCCAGTGCGCACCGGTTGCCGGTAGACCTGACGGATGACCGACGGGTACGGACGCCAGCCATCGCTACACCAAGCCAGCGCCTGACCAGCCGAAACGGCCTGGGTCTGGCGCACCGCGAGCTCCGCGAGCGTCTCGTCGCGCGGACCGCTCGCGTGGGCCACCACGAAGCGGCTGGCCCGGTCGATGACCAGGCACTCCCAGCGCTCCCCTACCGTCGCCGGGTCGTCGTCGCCCGTCAGGTGTTCACCCTTCTGCGGACAAAGGACCAGAACTCGTCGATCTCAACAGTCGAAAGGTGAAGGTCGTGGACCAGCACCGCGGTGAGCGCCTCAGCGTGCTGGGCGGCCAGGTGCAGCCAGTGGCCAATGGTCTCATACTTGTGCCCAGTGACCTCCTCGGCGGCCCGCAAGTTGCTGCGGCGCATCACAAGGAGCAGCGCCTGGGCAATCTCCGCGACCGGCGTGCGCAGTCGGTAGAGCGGCGTGCCCTGCGTCTCACCGAACCAGGCGCCGCAGGCAAGGCAGTGGTACCGTTGGTGGCCGCTCAGCGTGCCATTGCGCACAACGTGCGGCTGCTGACATGCCCCATTGGGACAGGGCGGACACGGTCTGGTCTGTCGCATCGCTTCTTCCCTCCTGCCCCCTCCTCCGCATTTCACATGCTAAGCGAGTCACTGCCTATTTTTCAGTTTGCCATAATATTCGGTCTATAGGCCCGTCTTGGGACTTTGACTTTATATACTCACAAGACTGTTGCACGATTTGCTCAAGGATTGGCAGCTCTATATTACTAAGCTGCTTGATATAAACACAATACCCAGTAACAGTATGTTTACCTAACTTAGCCAGCAATTCAGAGTAGCGCGCCGTGCCGTCCATCAGGTAAATGGTAATCTTACCTTTCCTTGGATAAAAACCAATAATATGACCGTCTCCTTCGCGCCCGCTGTCGTATTTGTAATGGTAGGTATCAAACCCGATAGTGCCCACATTCCACAACTTTGGCTCATGCCCGCTTATGCGCTGCATCATTTCAATAAGCACAAGACTATCTTTGACGGTTTGTTCATCTTCAAGAGAAGCAATATAGTCTTTGACGGAACTGTCGTTTTGAGCAGTCATTTTGTCCATAAGCCAATGGTACCATCTCAGACAGGGGGGCAGTCAAATGTCAACAGAACCTAGCATTCGAGGATGCTTTGCCACATCGGATCTTAGAAGGAGGTCGCGCGCTGTCGAGAAGGTTCGTGAGGCAAAGAGGAGGCAAGCATGAGCAGTACAGATAGAGAGCACCGAGGAGGTTTCGTAACTCTGAAACCGGTGAGTGCTGGCCTCGCAGCAGCGCGGGTTGTGTCGCCTGGCCCCGCCAGTGCGCTTCCGTCATATTGCCGCATCAGGACACCCTTCTTCAGTCGCTGCCTCCGGTACGTTGGTCTCTAGGCATGCTACCCGACTCCCGCAGCCACAGCCAGACCGACTCCGGCTGCATCGTCTCCTGCACGATGGTCATCAGCTGCTCGCTTAGCTCCCCCAGGTCGGTCTCACTGCGTAGCGAGGCAGCAAACGCTTCCAGCGTCCGGGCGGCGTCGTACTTGGCCCGGTAGAACCGGTGATCGATGGCTGCCTGGATCTGGTGGCGCAGCGGATTGAAGAGCGCGGCGATCAGCAGCGTCGAGGCCACAATGATGACCGGCTGGGGATGGGTCTGGTGCGTCACGGCCGTGACGAGCGATTGGAGGCCGACTACCACGCCAAAGTAGACGGCGGCCAGGATCACGCTCAGCGAGCCGTAGACGAGCGTGCGCTGGATGATGACGTCGACGTCGAAGAGACGATACCGCAGGACTGCGATGCCGATCCCGAGCGGCAGGGGCAGCGTCAGGAGGGTGCCGGCAAACCACCCGAGATCTACGGCAAGTCCGCTGGATCGGGGCAGGACCACGAATACCAGGAACGCGGCGATATAGCCGCCTAAGCCCAGCGCGGCGCCCAGGACGACCCACTTGGTCTGCTGGCGCTGCGCCGGCGTGGAGACGCGGCGGTAGCGATAGACCTGTGCGGCCACCAGGCCGATCAGCACACTTGCCAAGACCGCGAAGAGGGATGGGCCGACAGTGTTCACGTTGCGGTGGAACCATGCCAGCACAAAGGAGGGGGCAGGGATGGAAGTGACGACGCCAAGAGCGCTCCAGGCCAGTAGCAGCCAGGGCGTCCATCGAGGGACGAACCAGCCGCTGGGGAAGATACAGCAGAAGAGGCCGAGGCAGACCCAGCCCAGGAAGTTGAGAACGTCCCCAGGCAGCACCCAGCTGGGAATATGACCGCCTGCCGGCTGGTAGATAATCACGGTGAACAGGATCAGGGTGAGGGACGCCAGCAGCGCCACGCGGTCGGCCGAAGCACGCCAGACGAGCACGGCTGCCACCACGCCATAGCTTAGCACGAGGACGAGCTTGGTGGCGATGACAAACCAGGCATAGGCATCCACGGAGAGGCCGAGATGGTGTAGCGTCTGGACATCGGGAGGACTCAGCCGGCCGCAGGCGTAGCACTCGGCGCTAGGGATCACCACCTGCAGATAGGCGTAGTACGACGGGAGGGTGGCCACGTAGAAGGCGATGGTCCCCAGCGTAGCAGCGACCCACCCGAGGCGGGCCACGACCAGCCAGGGCCCGCGCAGGCGTGGTACCGAAGTGGCCGCAGCTGCGTCAGTGGGAGGTACCGACGCAGCCGAGTTGTCCGTCATGATTCTCCTCCTTCTCTGTCCGCGCTCGCACACAGGGGCGCCTCTGTGTCCCTTTGAGCATGCCAGACTATCGTTACCACAGCGTTACGCCGGGCGTTACGGCCCAGCGGCCAAGGCCCAGTCGTGTGCGCCCGCCTCACGAAGAAGAGCGGGTGGCTCACCGCTCCATGCCCTCCCAGACGTGGGCCAGAACCAAGCAAGGCGAACGCATGAGCTCGGGCCGACCGGCTTGCCATGCCGCTAGGGCGATGACCCAGGCCGCTGCGTAGGTCAGCGCCACGCGTGTCTCGATTGCCGTCCAGCCAAAGACCGGCGGGCGCTGCAGGCGGAAGAAGACCAGGACTCGGCCGAAGAACCGCTCGATGCTGGTCCGCTTGCCCAGCTCCTCTGCCGTCCAAGTCGGCGGAAGCCCGTCCCGTTGCTTCTGACGTTTGGGGTTCCACGGGATGACTGCGACCGCGCCCAGGGTGATGTGGATCCACGCGATCAGCTTCAGCCCCCAGTAACCCGCATCCAGACGGATGACACGCGGCCGAATGGCCAAGAGGTGGATGGCCAGCTCCAGGAGGGGACGTGCGAAAGGTGCATCGTGGGCCTTGGCGGTAGAGAGCCGAAAGAGCAGCGGCAGGCCCGTGCCGCGACACAGCACCGTATGCACCCGATAGCCCAACAGGAGTGGACGGGGATGGTGGGCGGGGGCATGACCGACGGCTGCGTCGGGATCGGCACGGCGCCACGCCAGGATGGGGGCACTGTCGATGATGAGGTCGCGCCCGCGCGTCAGCCCCATCCCGAGCCCGGCCCGGACCAGCAGCACAAAGAGCAGCTCGCTGGGTGGCGCACCCGCAGCGCGCAAGCGCTTGCTCTGCTGCGACTTACTGGGTACCCACGGCCGACCATCTGGTCCTAGCGGCAACCCGCACGCCAGGGCTAACGCCGGCCAGGCGCACAACCAGTCATGAACTTCCTGATAGGACAAGCGCCACAGCGTCCGCAGAAGGGCCAGCAACAGCAACGATTCGTCAGTATAGCGGCGCGACGCTCCACCAGGACCAGCGGGTAGCGGCGGCGGACATTGCTGCTGAGCGAGCTGCACCGCCACGCGAGAGATCTGTAGAAGCTGCAAACGGCTCACTAGCGTCAGCGCGTTCAGATGCAACGCTTTTGCCGCCGTGCGGCGACGTGATGGCGGGGAGACTTGTGCCTGGTTGATGCAGAGGGAAGGGGCCATTGGGCGCCTCCTGGACGCGGGAGCAAGCCGCGCTCAGGGGCATCCTACCTCACTTCCGTCGGTTGGGAAACGCTCTCAGCACCGTCACTACTCTATGATCATCCAGTGGTCGGATGAGGATCACGCCTACATTGTGTCCATTCCCGAGTTTCCTGGCAACTTCACGCATGGTGAGACGTATGAGGAGGCAGTCAAGCAAGGACGGGATCTGATTGAATCGCTCATTCTGTGGACACTACAAGACGGGAAGCCATTGCCTGAGCCTCAGGTCTTTGCCACGCGCTAAGGGCAGGCAATACTTACCGTGCATAGGCATCCTGCCGAGGGGACACGTGTCAAACGCCGGTACCGTAAAAGCTTGTAGCGGCGCATGTTTGATGGACCAATCGATCAGAATATCGTTTACCGGCCCAATGGTTTTTGTATCCGAGAGACCTGCTCCGGCCATGGGGACTTATCACGACACCTGCGCCAGTCAAGATGCGCAATATCTTTGTCAGTGATCTTACCCTGGATCGTGTCTGAACCTCAAGCAGGAATAACAGGTGTCGTCCTTCGCTAGAAGAGTGCGCTATACTAACCTGACCGGGCTGCCTCTCCATATTGTGGAAGATGCTTTGCGCGGCAGCTCGGCGCGGAGGATCTCATCTATGACGCGAACACATGAAGACTTGGTAGCTTTGTTCGACATTATCGAGCGACCAGAGGATTATTTTCCTTATGGCCAAAATATGGACCGCGAAGACGGACGTGGCGAGGACTATCGTGGCGACTGCTTCTGTGGATGTAAGTGGTTTCTGCCTCTGGAAGGAGAACTGCAATTGGACTGGGGTGTCTGTACCAATCGCGCCAGCCACCGGGTCGGACTGCTGACCTTCGAGCATCAAGGTTGTCGGCACTTTGAGATGGATCCGGACATACGTCACGAGTAGGCAATCGCTTTCTCTCCTGACCTCGATTGCCATCTTTCCATTGACAAGGAACCATAGTTCAAGATACACTGTAGAACATAATTTCTTGAACCTCGTCCTTCGACTGGTTTGATAAAGGAGGCGGAATGGACAACAAGAGCAAGCCAGAGCGCAGCGGCAACCAGTCAAAGCAGACACAACGTACGAAGGCATATGGACGTGGGACACGGCGTAGGAGTGGCGAGCTGCAGGCCAAAATCCTTGAGACTATCGAAGACTACTCACATACCCATGGACGCCCGCCCACGATCCGAGAGATCGGCTCAAAGGTCGGTAAGTCCTCCTCGGGTCATGTGGCTCATCATGTGGCAATGCTGGAGCGGCAGGGCCTCCTCACTCGTGAGCCGGGCAGGAGCCGAGGGCTGATGTCGACGCGGCCGACGGGGCTGTCCGTCCTGGGCACCATCGCGGCCGGAGAGCCACTGGAACAGTTCGATGTCGGCGAAACTGAGCTACTTGAGCTTGACGAGCTCGCGAGTGCAATCACCTCAGTCCCAGCAGGCACGGGGCGGGAAGTGTACGCGCTGCGGGTGCGCGGTACGTCGATGATTGAGGATGGGATCCTCGACGGCGACTACATCCTCATCGCTCCTGGCTCAACCGACGTGAACGGAGCGATCGCGGTTGCCGTCTGGAACACCCCGAATGGCGGCCGTGGCGCAGCGACGGTCAAGCGTGTCTTCATTCGACCGGATAGCGTCCAGCTGCAGCCCGCCAATGCCGAGTTTGTCCCACGAATCGTCCCTGCAGAGGAGTGGGACCGTGAGTGGAGTGTACAGGGTTCCGTGGTGGCGGTCTACCGCCGGTGTGTACCGCGTCAAATAGCAACCCAGTAGCCAATCTCATGTTCACCTGACCTCCGGCTGGTTGACAGAGTAGAGGGCGCGGGAAGAGGACTAGGTTATGTTGACATTTGTATAGGATCGACTACCTTACCCCATATTTCCAGTTACGAAACACCTTCAAGAGTTTATAATATTCGCATGCGTATATCGAAAACATACTTGAGGAAAGTATCATCATCGTGGGCTTAAATATCCATCTGCACACCTTTCCGACCTTAGAAACAGAACGCCTGATATTACGGCAACTCGCAGCAACGGACGCGCAGGATTCCTTCCTCTTTCTGTCCGATGAAGAGAATATACGCTACTACGATCCAGCGCCGATGACACAGCTCGAACAAGCGGAAAAGAGTATTGAACGTCATCGAAGGCGTTTTGCGGAGCAGGAAGCACTACGCTGGGGCATCACATTGAAGGGAGAGAACAGGGTCATCGGCAACAGTGGATATTCATGGGATGCCGATAATCAACTTGCAGTCCTGAGCTATATTCTCTCGAAACACTATTGGAATAAAGGGATCATGACAGAGGCCCTGACCGCGATTATTCAGTTCGGCTTCGAACACATCCACTTGCATCGCATTGAAGCTCAGGTTGCATATCCCAATCTCGCTTCCGCACGCCTGCTCGAAAAGCTCGGCTTTCAGGGAGAGGGACGCCTCCGCGATCGTCAATATGTCAACAACCAGTTCGTTGACGAAAGAATATTTGCGCTCATCAATACCAACAACGTGGACGGATACATTTTCCCTTGATAGCCTGGACAATTAACCAAAATTACTAGGGTTCTGTAACTGACCATCCCCACATACGATCGCTGGAGGTAGAGACCGGTGCCGCGGGAGCGAGCTTCCGTACGGGAACGTCATAGAGAACAGAGATGTTTACGGCAATGGCTCGACCACGGAACGTAACCATCCGTGGAACTGCTGTACAGCCTCGTCCTGACTTGCCGAATGCTTCACGAGAGATTCGATCTGGCGCCCCAACTGGTCTCCCGAAGTAGAAACATGCAGACCATTTCTGTCCAGGAACGCCACACCAGCTACTGCCGCAGTGCGCTTGTTTCCATCAAGGAAAGCATGAGCGAACGCGATGCCCGCGATGAGGAGCGCCGCTTGCTCAACCAGGTCAGCTTGCTGGTAGTACACCGCGGTCTGTGCGCGCAGCAATGCGCTTTCCAGCGCTCCGCGGTCCAGAAGTAGCGATGTTTGGTCGGGTGCTCGCAGGACCAAGGCGTTGATGGCCCAAACATCATCCACGCTCAAATAGACAGGGTTGGCCATAGGAAGCAGCCTTCCCTACTTGTCTTTGAGGTACTCCAAGGTCTCGGCCTGCTCACGCATGGCCCGCTCAACTGAGCCACGCCATTCCGGCGATAGGCGTGGTCCGGGCTGCGTTAGATGGGCCAGCGCCTCTTCAACCAGCTGGGCAAGCTCATCCTGCACGGGAGCGGGGAGTTGAGCAGCTCGTTCCATGACGGCTTTTAGGTGATCGTTGAGCATGGGCGTTGCCTCCTCGCGCTATGACTTAGCACCAGTATAACCCATCGCGGCGACAACGCGGCTCGCCCCGCATGTCCGGCAAGCAGATTCGTCTGCTGATGGTACCAACTAGAAGATGAGGTAAACACTATGGCAGAACTTATGGGCACACCGTCTTCCTCCGCACGTCTCCTTCTGGCATCGCCGGATACACTCCATTTCTCTGCCGACATCCAGCTCAGTGATGAGCTTCATGAAAAGCTTGAGCGAGAGAAGCTGGCGGCGCAAGAAGCCGACAAAGTCAACGCAGTGCATTGCCCCGACTGGCTCGGCGCCCAGGTTCTGCCTCACGGCGCACGCGGCGGGTATGGGTTGATCATCGAGACCGATGACTTCAGCGTCAAAGTGCTCAGTAAGGGCATCCCCAATCGGCCAGGTTTGTTTGTCGAGCTTCGTTCCCATTACCTCCATACTCATCCCCAGGGATCACAGGCTGCTTGTGAAGAAGCGCTCGGCTGGCTCCGCAGCCACCTGCTCTACGACCAGGACGAGCGGACTGTCCAGACCCTCGCGTCTTACCATGCCGTCCGACTCTCACGCGTGGATCTTCATGTGGACTGGCAAGGCGGCTGGGTGCCAACACCAGCGGATGGACTGGATGACTCCCTGCGGCGGTTTATCAAGCCGGCGCGGGTCAAATGGCATGCCTTCACGGACGGCACCACCTTCACCGGTTTTGTCTTCGGCTCGGGTTCGGTGCTGGCCCGCATCTACAACAAGAGCCATCAGGCAAAGCAGAAGCTCGATGATGGCTACTTCGCGCTTCTGGCCGAGCGCAACCCCGACACGTTCGACCCCGAGCAGGAGGTCTGGCGGCTGGAGTTCCAGCTGCGCCGAGAAGGTATTAAAGGCTTCAAGCTGTATGCCGAGCCCGATGCCGCCGATGAGGATGCCGTCATCAATGCGGAACTCTCTGCCGAAGATTTGGAGCACATTGGTTCACTTCCGCGCTTCTTCACCCATCAAGCAGCACTGTGGCAGCATCTGACCCAGCATTGGCTCCGGTTGGTGGTCCCCGACGAGCAGGTAAACCGCTCTCGGTGGCCCATGGATCCGACCTGGATGCTCCTCCACGAAGAGTATGGTCCGCTCGCCAACGCAGAACCGCTCGATGCCAAGAGTCAAATGCTTGTCCGGGGAGCCTGCTATACTGGTAAGAGCCGCCTGCTGCGGCGCATGCTCTTGGGCGTGGTGGACTCGCTTGAAGTGGAGGACGCTTCACCAGCTTCCGCGTCGCTGTCCGCAATGCAGCGCTGGATCGAGCGGATCGCTACCAAGGAGGAGGTACGAGCCACCGCCCGACAGGAGCGCTACCTGAAGCGGTATGGATCAGTACCGGCTTGGGTGGAGCAAGGCATGGGGGCTCGCCTCCAGCGAGTCGAGCAGGTCCGTCATCGCGTGCAGATGCTCCTGGGCATCTTTGCTGCCCGTGGTGTGTTGCCGCTGCATCTCAAGCCCGCCTACAACGTCGCTGATCTACTCCTCCAACACCTGGATGATCTGGAGGTTGAGGCAGAGCAGAAGGGTGGGGTGTCGCAGGTTGTAAGCGATCACTTTGCCAAAGTCTACAAAGTCGCTGCTACCCGTGACTTCTTTTGTGCGCCCGGTGACAAAACTGCCTAAATTCCGGCGGCTAGAGAGGAGGATGCCACTCAGTAACACGCACCCCCAGATTGACCGGATACGCAAACAGTACAGCGAAATTCGAAGGCTGGCATACATACGTCTCATAGGTTCCATGACAGGCCACTCATATCTGCTAGCCAGTAGGAGGCGTAGTTCTGAGATTATCGGCTACGTTCCCTGTCGGGCCTGGAGCAGTACGGGAGATGCGTGTGCGGGATTCTTCGGCGAGTGCAAGAAGTGCCGTGGCTATGGCAGGCACAGAGTAGCTAAGCGCCAACCAGGGCCACAGCACAAGAAGAAATGGCAGCTGCACACCGACATGCAGCACGCCCAAAAAAATATCGGTGCTCAAGCCAACGATACCTGGCATGTAGGTGGTTACGAGTGCCAGGAGCAGAAAGACGCTGAACCATCTCCAGTGGCGAGCCTGTGCAGTGGCAACCAGCTCCACGATCGCCAGTGTCAGTCCCAGTGCGGTGTTGGTTGCCCGCAGCTGTTGCGAGAGAAAGCTGGTAAGAAACAATCCTGCAATGGATATAGCGCGTGGGTAGAACTCGAGGACGACATCGTCAGCAATGGTCACGAGAGACACCGCAATGGTCACGAGTGCCAGGAAACGTACTGCACGGGTCATGGGACCTCCTCGCCTGAGCACGGCCATACACACATCAAGCTCGCTCGGGGTTTCCTCTACCATACACGCCAAGATCAAACATCCATGAGCGTTGTCCGGTTCATTCTCTTCTGGAGGCAGTATTTATGGCTGAAGCAGTACCTACCTATCAGATTGTCGGGACTAACGTCGACACCTGGATTCTCAATGTCAAGACAGCCTACTCCAGACGTACCGTAGCCCTTACCCAATCCGCGGTAGACGCGCTCGCCGAGCACTGGCAAAAACAACGGCGGGTCAAGATTGAGATGGGCAGCATGTGGACAGACAACGATCTGGTCTTCCCGAACGGCTACGGCGGAATCATGATCCCACACAACATTACCAAGCGCAGCTTCAAGCGGTACCTGGTGAAAGCTGGTCTAAGCCGCGATGTCAGATTCCACGACCTTAGACACACTGCTGCAATGCTCTTACTGGCTAGCGGCGTCAACGTCAAGGTAGTCAGCGAGATGCTCGGCCACTCCAATGTGTCGATCACGCTCAGAATCTATGCGCATGTTTTACCCCATATGCAACAGTCCGCAGTAGCGGCGATGGATAATCTGCTCGCTAGCCCTGAAAGCAGAAGAATTGGTGACGATCTGTAAACAAGGTCAAATCTGCATGCGTTTTGAAGCGAACGCGAAAAATGTGGCCCTTCATCCAGAACTCGCGCGGCCACGGTTGATCGCCGAGGTGCTCCACAGGCCGATACATCGGCGATGGGCACCGAAAACCGGCCCCTACGAGGTATAGTGATAAATGGTTTGCAACCTTATGAATTACAGCAAGAAAGGGCACACACGTACATGGCAGATAGAAAGGCTCCTGGGGCGTTGGAGGTGATTAAGACTCCCGATTACGAGGCGATGGTGATTGGGGCGCATCCCGACGATGATGATGTTAGCGTGGGTGGCACAAGCGCCCTGTGGGCAAAGCAGGGCAAGAAAATCGTCTGGGTGGTGATGACCGATGGCGCGGAGGGCAGCGAGGTTCCGAGCATTATCGATACCGATCTCATGCTGGCGCGCGAGCGGGAGCAGCGCATGGCCTGCGAAGTGCTGGGTGTTCAGGCCGTCGAATTCCTGCGCTTCTCCGACGGGCATCTGACTAACTCCGAGGCGGCGCGCAAGGCCATCGTGCGGCTGATCCGCCAGTATCGCCCTCGAGTTGTCTTCACGCATGACCCAACGCAGCAGATGTACGCGCCCGACCCCGACGAAAAGCCGGAGGAGACAGCCTACCTCAATCACCCCGATCACCGCGCCACCGGGAATATCGTGCTGGATGCCATTTTCCCCGCCGTGGGCAACCCTCGCGCCTACCGCGAACTGCTGGCCGAGGGCCTGCCACCCTACCAGGTTCACGAGCTGTACCTGTTCTCCTCGGGACAGGATAATACCTACATCGACATCAGCGAAACCATTGAGCTCAAGGCAAAGGGTTTGCAATGCCATGTCACGCAATTCGGCCCGGAAGCTCATGTGCTCGACATGATGAAAGGATGGTATGCACGCACGGCAAAAGAGGCCAGAGAAAAGACAGGCCTCGATATTCAATACGCCGAGAGCTTCCGCAGGATCAAGCTGTACGTGCCGAAAGACGAGAAAAAAGGAGCGGAAGAATCTTGATGGGGATAGGTCCCGAGTAGATGCCAACTTCTCGTACACCGTCCTAGCATTAGAGCAACTTTCAGGTATCTTGAGCAGACAGGGCGTAGCCAGCGTGGGCGAACCACGCGAGCGCATCATCTCGGGTGATTGCCTCGACTGCCACCCGCATAGCTTCCCAG
>JBKQTH010000270.1:0-7533 GCA_052143275.1 Ktedonobacterales bacterium
TTGGCTACAGTCATGACTTCTCTGGCACTTCCGTGCTGCCGATGTTACGATAGGCGCGACACTGGCTGACTTCCATCGCCCCGATTCTAGACCTAGCGCCTGCCCTACGGCTCGGAACGGCAGAGAAGCTAGAGCAGCCCACCAGCAAATTCGCTGGGCGGGAGGAGAGTGAGCAGCATGACCAATCTGGTTAACCATCTCATACAGATACTAGGCTCTGTCCCAGCCATTCTGGTCTATCTTATTGCCGCTGTCTGGATGGGACTCGAAAGTGCAGGCATCGGAGTACCTATCGAACCAATGATGCTTTTTGTCGGCTCGCTTGCAGCGGGCATGCATCCCCACATCTCTCTTCCGCTGGCCATTCTCTCGGCTACAGTCGGTTGCCTTGTTTTCTCCTCGCTTGCCTATGTGATCGGCGAGAGAGTCGGAACGACAGCCATTGCCCGTGCCGGGCGCTACGCAGGACTCAACCAGGAGCGAGCTGACCATATCGAACTCTGGCTGCGCCATCGCGGCGCTATCGGTGTCTTCATTGCACGTGAGACGCCAATGGTTCGCACCTATGGTTCCTTCGTTATGGGCGCTGCCAGGATCCCACTGCGCACGTTCCTGATTGCCACCTTCCTTGGCTCTCTGTTGTACACGGCTATCTTCATTACATTGGGCGAAGTGCTGGGCGCTAATTACCGTGCTCCGCTCAGCTGGCTGGACAGCCATGTCGGACCAGGCGCTTTTGTGATTGTCATAGGAATCGTGGTGGCGCTCTTGGTGCTCTATCATTTCGGGGCGCGACTGGCGAGGTATCGTCTGGCACTGCATTATCGTCGCCATCATGCAGCTGACCGGTTACCGGTGACGACACCGGCAACTCAAGGGTAGTCGACCTCGGCTATTGACAATCTGTATCGCCTATACCCAGGTGGAGTATAAGACCACCAGCATACCTAACCTCCTGCTGGACTGATAAATGCAAAAGGTGGGCATGAAGCTGGTGGGCTATTTCTATTTGGGAAGGTGAGAGACCATGTCAGAAGGGCCATCACCACCACTCGATGAATCGATACAGCCGGCCTGCGAAGATGAGGATCTTGAAGATGCTGATGGATTCAGCATCGAGGCTGGTAGCCCCAGCTTTGAGAGGCGTCTAAGCAGGCGGGAAAAGGTGCGGCGTGGTGGGCTGGGTGTGTTGGTAGTTTTGGTGACCGCATTTTTTTTGCTGGGTGGCCCTTCCTCGGCCCTGTCGTGGTTGGGCTCGCTGCGAGCATCGGTAAACAACTCCACTCCGTCCAGCGGCACTCCGTCGATCAGCGCTCCAGCAATACTGGGGAATGTTCTTGCCACCGAGGTCATGCCGCCGCCAGGTGCAAGCAACAATCTTACTTTGAAACTTGAGCCGGCCAATGGTCCAGATGGCTATATCTACTCCTGCTGGAGTGACCAGCAAGCGGAGAAAGCGGGACTTAGCAATCGGCTTCACGTGGGACTCTATACCCGCGTAAGTGGGGACTGGACAGAGTTGACTGCTCCGGCAAGCGCTGCCGCTAACTGCGCCATTGTCCCCGACCGCGAGCGCGAATTCGGTGTGTTGCTGGCCGTATGGCCCGCGGCACCTCCCACATATAACATCTGCTTGCTTCCCCGACTCTTTCATAGCGATGACTCTGGGCAAGTTTGGAGAGCAATTCCCTGGCCGAGAGAGGTACAGCAAACCTGCGACCCAGAGTTTTTCCTCGATGCCAGCCGCTTATACGTACAATCGGCAACGCCTCTCCTGCCGGCGAGCGAATTGTTACCGAGCTCAGCTTCCGGGTTCCTCCTGACCACTGACACCGATGTGGTCTCGTGGCGGCCGGCTGACGCCGGACAGGCAAACGACAGCGCCTTTCAATTGATTGCGTTACGTCCGCAGGGCAGGCTACTGGCGGAGTCATTACAGGGCCATGCTAAGTGTTATCAGGCTGGTCTACTCTGGCAGAGCGTCGATTCCGGCCAACACTGGAAGGTACTCGCGGCGCTGCCAGGCAATGCCCCTACAGTGTCGGTGTCAAGCGATCCCGCGGCAACTGATCATGGAGGCTGGGGCTATGTCTATGTCACATATTTTACCGGTGGAATGGCGCCGAAACCTGCGCTTAGCTACGGCGTGCTCGATACTCAGGGAGCAAACTGGGTATCGCTTCCTCTTCCGGACAGCGCGGGTACACCGCAGGGAGGACCCATGGTTGGTTACCTCCCGGACGGAGCTGAAGGTCCTCTCGAGAGTCTCGTTTACCTGCTTCCTGGAGGCTCCACATCACGCTCGCAATCTCCGCTCTACTTGCCCTGGCTCTGGGATACAGTAAGCAAGACCTGGAAATCGGCGCCAGTCAATCTCCCAATCAACTCCATCCCACAGGGCGTTTCCTGGCAGAATGGCGTGATGACTATCCTGGTGTCGGTGATTGCCCAGGGAGTGCTGCCCCTACTCGTGACCTTTAGCCTGACATTTTCTCCTCGCCAACTGACAGCCTCTCAGTGGCCCGCTTGGCCTGCCAACAGAGTCCAGAAATAAGGGGGGTATACAAGACACGTTGTAAGACACATATGGTACACTGCCTCACGTTCTGGCCTGTCAGTGCAGGCGAACGACCTATCTTGTTCCAATCGCCGGTACGTAGTTATGCTCTAACTTAGGAGACGGAATGCTCTAGGTTTACCGGTTGCAAGCTATCTGTGAGACAGCGACGAGTGAGGCAAGGCCGATGGCGACTTTAGAGGTAGCACATCTCGAGGACCAACTTTGTGATGTGCTGATTGTAGGGGGAGGGCCGGCAGGGCTTGCTGCAGCAGAGGCCGCTTCCCAGGGCGGAGCAAGGGTTGCGGTTCTGGAGCGCCAGAAGGAGATAGGCTATCCAATTCACACTAGCGGAGGAAGCTGGATTAAGGACATGCAGGCGCTACAGATACCTGATACGCTGTACCATCCCATTCACAACATTTTCTTCCTGTCGCCCAAGGGTGAGGTACGTTTCCACTACCCTGATCCAGTCTGTTGCGTGCTCGATGTGCGCGGCGTCTACCAGCACCTGGCCGCACGTGCGGTTGCGGCCGGCAGCCGGATTCTCCCGAGCACCCCGGTTGAACAACCTATCGTCGAAGCTGGCAAAGTGGTTGGGGTAGTAGCCAAAGACCATCGCAACCGGAGTGTGAGCTGGCGCGCACCGGTGGTAATCGATGCTAGTGGCTTCTCCTGCACGCTCGCGACGCGTGCCGGCCTGCATACCGGTTACAAGCGCTATGGATATGGTGCTGAGTATGACTTCTATGCTCCCAACTATGACCCCGACAGCCTCTATTTGATTATGGGCAGCCAGGTAGCGCCGTCAGGCTATGCCTGGGCATTTCCGCGGGGTAAGGGACGTGTGCGCCTGGGTATCGGCGTAATTCGGCCCGATGTAGATGCCGACTCACGCGCGTACCTCGACACTTTTGCCGAGCGGCTACCCACCCTGGCTCCGGCGTTTGCCGGAGCCAGCCCCCTCGAGTACCATACCGGCTTATTTCCCTCCGAAGGGGTAGTCGACCGCTTCGTCGGCGACGGGCTCATCGCCACTGGTGACGCCGCTGGACATGGATCGACACTGGTTGGCGAAGGTATACGTTTCGCTATCTATAGTGGGCAGATGGCTGGAGCGGTTGCCGCTGAGGCAGCCCGTGCGGGAGACAGTTCAGCGGAGTTTCTTGAGCGCTATGACCGCCGCTGGCGAGCCCGTTTCGGTCGTGAGATGGAGATCTCCTATATCATTAATCAGCGATTAGCCTCATGGAGTGATGATCAGTGGGATGAAGGTATAGAATTGCTGAAGCGCGTGACCCCGTCACAAGCACGAGATCTGTTGCGTGGTGACTACAGTGTAGGACTGTTCGTAGGCGTGCTCCGCCGCAATCCGGGTCTACTGCGTACCGGAGCCCGCAAATTCTTTGACTTGGCGATGCAGCGACTGGGTCGTACTTCGCCACTTAGTGATGCTGATCTGATAACAAATCATGTGTAACACAGCATTGTGGCGGTGAGCAGACCAGTGGCCAGATGGTCCATGCGTGACTAAGCCAGTAATGATAATGTAGTACCACGAATCGACGATTTGGACTATACCCTGCTTTCGACCAGGCACGGCACTCAGAAAGACTGCATGCATGGTAGCAAAACACCCCCGAGTAACCAAGGTAACTAAAGCGCGTACTGAGCCTTCGCTCGATGCCTTCCTGGCCGCTGCCTTTCGCCATCCCATTCGTATTGCCATCTTGCGCGCAATTCTATTGCAACCTGGTGGGCTCTCCTATCGAGATTTGACTGAGCGACTGGCTCCGGCTACTGCCGACGTTGTAACCCGTCACCTGCGAATACTTCGCAGGACCGGCGCTATTGTGCCTTATGTTGGGGAAGACGCTAGCCGAGCCTCGTATGTGCTGGCAGATACCCCATATACTGAGACGTTACGGGCTATGCTCGATGCCAGCCTAAACCGGACGCACGAGTACCTTTGGCCTGAGATGGATCTACTGCGCAAACTCATTGCCGCTATACCCGAGGCAGTCGTTCTGGTAGCCGCAGATGGACAATTCATACTGGTCAACAGCGTGGCGGAAAGACTCTGGGGGCGCCCGACTCCTATCAATATTCGGGCCGACGAGTATGCCCCCTCCTTCAACTTTTATGCCCTTGACGGTGAATCGCTTGCGTTTGCGGAGACACCAATACCACGAGCTCTGGCTGGTGAGACCGTCATCGGACAAGACGTGATCTATGAGCGGCCGGATGGAACGCGCCTTGACCTGCTCTTCAATGCCGCCCCCATTTATACTTCCACCGCACAGGAAAGGCAGATCATGGCGGCGGTCTGTACCTTCCAAGATATCTCACAACTAAAAGCCCTCGAACGCCAGCGAGACGAATTCCTGAGTATTGCGGCTCACGAGCTGCGCACTCCTCTCACTAGTGTCCTGGGAACAGTACAGGTTCTTCTGCGACAGCTCCGGCGCGCCACCGATGAGAAGCCGCTGGACTCGGCCAATGTGAAGCGTGGGCTGGAACGCGTCAACGATCAGTCGCAGCGAATCAACAAGCTGGTCTCTGACCTGCTAGATACCTCCCGCATCCAATCGGGACAGCTGGAATTTAACATGCAACCGACCGACCTGGTCGCTATCGTACGCGAAAGTATCGACGGTCAGAGCCTGGCTCACCCGGGACGCCAGATCAGGCTCATGGTAGCGGAAAGATCGGTGCTGGTCCTAGGCGACGATGTACGTCTAGCTCAGGTGGTGGATAATCTTCTGACCAATGCGCTCAAGTACAGCACCGAAGATGCGCCTGTCGAGGTCAGTGTGGGCACCAGGGATGAGCAGGCTTACATAGGTGTGCGTGATTATGGTGAGGGGATACCGTCTGAGGCCATGCCTCGCCTGTTTGAGCGTTTCTACCGAGTTCCCGGAATAGAGGTAAAATCGGATTCAGGGGTGGGGCTTGGGCTTGGCCTCTATATCACCTCTACCATTGTCACCAGGCACAATGGTCGCATAGAGGTGAGCGCCGAGCCTGGCCAGGGCACCACGTTCGATGTATATATACCGCTCTCTGCTCTTCCGCCTTCGGCAGGATAGATCGCGGCTTCCCCAGTTATGCCCTGCACACGGCTCGATAGCGGACTAGTAGGCAGTTTTTCTATTCAGTCGGCTCTAACGGTAACCGGCAGATGCTTTACTCCATACACGATGGTGCTGGAGTGTGGCTCGAGCGGAGTCTCCTGTATCCGGCTTAGGCTTGCGAAGCGCCTGAGTAACTCTCCGAGGGCAATGCGTGCCTCAAGCCGCGCTAATGGAGCACCCAGACAGAAGTGAATGCCGTGGCCAAATGCCAGATGCCGGTTGGGGCTCCTCTCGAGATCGAATTGGTCCGGGTCGGGAAACTGCTCCTCATCTCGATTCGCCGAACCGATCCAGGCGATGACGGGTTCTCCAGCAGGGATGATCTGACCGCTCAATTCAACCTCTGAGGTAGTGGTACGGTACATGGACTGTACGGGTGACCGGTAGCGCAATACCTCTTCAATGGCGCCTCCAAGGAGTTCCTCTGGCCCGGAACGTAGTCTCTGCCAGTCTTCGGGCTGCTCGCTGAAGCACAGTATCGCATTGCCTATCAGGTTGGTCGTCGTCTCATTACCAGCTACCAACAACAGCACGCAGAAGCCAAGCACATCTATAGTACTGAGCTGTTGCCCACCCTCTACCTCCACGTTAAGCAAAGCGCGGATCAGGTCAGCGCCCTCCGGCTCCTGACTATCTCCACCATGGCACTTCCGACGCTCTTCAATCAGTCGGAGGAAATAGGCACTCATCTCCTGTTGTGGGTTGCGACCCGCCATGCCGGCTGCGCGTGGACCCTCCACAATCGCGTCAGACCACTGCTTAAAGAGGTCGCGATCCTGATGGGGAATGCCCATGAGCTCGGCGATGACAATTACGGGCAATGGGAATGCCAGTGTGTTGATGAGGTCAAAGGAGCCTTCCGCTTGGGCTTGTGGTGTGACCTCATCCAGCAGTTCTCGCACAATGGCAGTAATGCGTGGCTCGAGCAGCGCCACGGTGCGTGGTGTAAAAGCCTGAGTAACCAGCGAGCGCAACTGGCGGTGGCGTGGCGGATCGGAGCTGATCATGCTGGCGCCGAGAGGATTGGCCGCACCTGCACTCCCTCTCCCGGCAGCTGATGAGAAGACGGCATAATCGGAGAGCGCACGCTGAACATCCTCAAACCGGAAAACCGACCAGACGCCATGGGTGCTGTCGTAACTCACCGGCGAAGATTTGCGCTCTTCTCTATACCAGTCAAAGGGATTCAAGAGAAACTGTTCTCGTGAGGTGTAGCTAGGCATGAGGCAACTCCTGTGGGTTAGTATCGTTCCGCATGACCATATTTCTGGTCAACAGCACATATAGTTGATCTACGTGATGTACATTGTTTACATTGGACATTGCTTTGAGCTACGATACCCAAAGGAAAGAGGGATGATGTAGCGTCGGCTTACTACTGATGATAGCGAATAATCGCAGCAGAATTCCGCGAGAGGCCAGGCCTTCGACAGGAGTGTACCCGTCAACAAGTTGTGAGGAGGAGAACATACCATGCGCATTTTTTTGGACACCGCCGATATTGAAGAGATACGTGAAGCGGCGCGTTGGGGCATTATCAGCGGCGTGACGACCAACCCTACGCTGATCGGAAAAACTCATGGAGCGAGCCACGAAGAGATCATACACCAGATTGCCGAGATCGTGGATGGACCAATCAGCGCCGAGACAATCAGCGCGGAGACCGTAGGTATGGTCGAAGAAGGCCGGCGCTTTGCCAAATGGCATCCCAATGTTGTGGTCAAGGTACCCTCGACGCCCAATGGCTGGGCAGCGGTCAAGCAGCTCAAATCCGAAGGTATCCGCACCAATGTGACACTCTGCTTCTCGGCAAATCAGGCGCTATTTGCCGCTCTAGCCGGC
>JBKQTH010000271.1:0-17370 GCA_052143275.1 Ktedonobacterales bacterium
ACCTCCGCGTGCAACTGGCGGTGATGAAACAGGAACCAAACGCCAAGGGTAGCATGTCCATCCTTGGGTAAGTTTGGGAGAACGGGAGCTCGCATGTTCGTCGATTGGTATCGAGACAGGTGAAGCAACACAGTAACGTGCATGCTGCTTGACACGGCTCTCGCGGACGAGATAGACTGCTGGCGAGTAAGCCTGTACAGGCTCCCAAAAGAGGGAAACACCAGAAGAAACTCTTCCAGCACCAATACCGCGCATAGTTCCAAGTCAACGGCGCAGTTAGGCAGGCAAGGCAACCACCCTGGTTTACCGAATCCTCGAGCGACCCAAAAGCGCTGCCACCTCCAGTCCAATAGAGCAAAGAGAGCTGGTGACACAACTGCCTGGGGTAGCCAAGTCGCCCTGGGGACTGGTGCTGGAATATCCAGGAAGGAGATGCGACGTTGCCACCCTAGCCGGAGTTAGGGGAGTGGTAGCCTGGTAACGTCGTTGCGAAAAATGAAGTGTCCCTATTGTGGCTTTCAAGAGTCACGAGTAACCGATTCGCGTGATCAGGGTGGAACGATACATCGCCGCCGCCGTTGCGAACATTGCTTCCAGCGATTTAGTACGGTCGAGAGTGTAGTGCTACCAGAATTAATGGTAGTAAAGCGGGATGGACGCCGAGAGTCATTTCGGAGGGAGAAGATCATTCAAGGATTGCAGCATGCCTGCCAGAAACGTCCGATTCCAGTCGGCCAGCTCGAAGCCATCGTCGAAGAGATTGAAGACGAGTTGTATAAATTGGGACAGGCGGAGGTGGAGACGCGGGTAATCGGTGAGATGGTGATGGAACGTTTACGCAAGCTGGATGATATCGCGTTTATTCGCTTCGCCAGTGTGTATCGCTCGTACCCGGATATCCAGGCGATGCGTCAGGAGATGGACCGTATCATTGAGAATGAGCAGACGCTAACCAAGCCTAAGCCGAGTTAACCAAGTGTACAGGCGGGCGCAACTGAATCCCGACAAAAAGCTGGTTCACGAGAGGCGGCTAATTGGCGGTTTTGGCGGCCGGATATGGACCACGTAACGACCCCAAAAAGTCACTGCCTCACGCTCGCCCTGGCAGATTTCTACGCTCAGTTCCAGCCGACCTTTGCCGCGGCCCCTTATCTGCGCCTCGAAGCGCTCCAGATCCTTCTTTGGAGGCCTTCGGCAGCGAGCCACGAAATCCTCGTGGACCGGCAAGCGATAGTGACAGGTACTCTCCTGGATGACTACCGTTCCGGACATTCCCCATTCGTTGAGGAGTATCCAGACCAGACTCCATCCGCCAAGAGTCAGGATGGAATTGAGGCTTCCGGCAAACGCAGTAGATTTATGGTTCAGATTGGGTGAGATTGGCGCCCACAGGCTCAGCCCCTCTTCATCGTTGTAGCTATTGACTCTCAAGCCAAGATGGCGCGTAAGCGGAATCTCATGGTTCAGTGTGTGCTGCAGCTCGCGCAAGAGTTCATCCATATTTTCCCTGATGATTCCTGGCCGGCTAGCTAGACTCAACGGCCGATCGTGGAGCCTATCTAGCCTCTAGCCGGGTATTCGCCTAAAGGTGAGCGAGTTACCGGTGCTTGCGAACCGTTGCTACGACCTCATGGCCGCCAAGCTTGGCAGCCGGCACTGTTTCCGTATAACCACCGGCTAGTGGTTTGGCCGCTTCCGTATCGGTGCCGCGAATCGCAACCGTAAGTTTCCGGGTCAGCGTCTCCTCGCAGATATAGCTGCGATACCGCTCCACTACCTCGGCTAGCTCGGCATCGAGCTGAAGCCAGGTATCTATCGAGTCTTCGATAGCTAGATTAGCCCGCTTGCGTACATCCTGCAGCAGATGCGTCAGGTCGCGTGCCAGCCCCTCAGTCAGCAATTCTGGCGTGAGTGTCGTCTCCAGCACCGCCACATAGCCGTGGTCCTCGGCGGCGACATATCCCGCGCGAGCGCTGGCCTCGATCTCTACTTCATCCCGTGAGAGCTCAATCGTCTGGCCGTCGACATTGAGAGCCAGTTTACCAGTTTCCTGAAGCGTGCGGGCCGCCGACTGCATAGTCTGTGTACCGCCGGTCCGCAGTGCCGCCAGCACTTTAGGCAAAAGTTTGCCGTATTTGGGGCCGAGAACCTCCATCTTCGGCTGCACGGTGTAGGATAGCATATCGCTATCCGGTGGCAACAGCTCCACGCGCTTGACGTTCAACTCCTCACGTACCTGATCGGAGAGCCTCTGTAGGCTGGCGCGTTCGGCATCATACCTGACGCGTACATAAAGCACAGAAAGCGGCTGGCGAACCCGAACCTGTGCCTTTTCGCGAGTCGCACGGCCTAGGTTGACCAATCGCATTACCAGCGCAGTCTCATCGCGCAGCTCCGGCGAAATAAGGGATGCGTTCGATGTGGGCCAGTCACATAGATGAACGCTCTCCACCGCCCCATCGTCCAGTCCGTGTACCAGATTCTGGTAGAGTGCCTCCGCCAAGAACGGGGTGAGTGGTGCCAGCAGCTTGGTTGTCGTTCGTAGGCATTCGTAGAGCGTCAGATAGGCGGCTACTTTGTCGGTATCCTCCTCACTTCTCCAGAATCGCCGGCGGCTACGCCGAACATACCAGTTCGACAGGTTCTCCATCAGTTCCGAGATAGCGTCACCTGCCTGCTTGGCATCGTAGACCGCCAGCGAATCTTCCACTCTCTGAACTGTTTCGTGCAGTTCAGAGAGAGCCCAGCGATCGAGGTCACTGCGTTCGCTCACCGGCAGAAAGTGAGTCATGGGGTTGAACGCATCTATGTTCGCATAGGTGACAAAGAAAGAGTACATATTCCAGAGCTTGTCCAGTGGCCCACGTACCTGCATCCAGAGATCACTCAGCCGTGGCGGCTCCTTGCGCTCGCGAGCCGCGTGCGCCTCCCTCTCGCTGGGAATACGCGGGAAGCGCAGATTCTGCTCAGGGATGCAAGTTACATAAAGCCACCGCATGGTATCGGATCCTACAACGGCTGCGGCCTCGTCGAAGGGAATGCTATTACCTTTACTCTTGTGAAACTCTTCGCCATTCTGGTCCTGAAGTGTGCCAAAGCCCAAGATTGCCTTGAAAGGTGCGTTATTTTCAAGCGCTGCCGCCATGACCAACAGTGAGTAGAACCAGTTGCGGAACTGCCCGGCAAAACCTTCAGTGATGAAGTCGGCGGGATACCACTCTCGCCAGTAGTCGCGATTGCTACGGTAATGCAGAGTGGAGAACGGCACAATGCCGGCATCCAGCCAGGGATTGCCCACATCAGGGATACGACTCACGAGAGTACCGCACTGGGGACACTTGATCTTGACCATGTCAACCCATGGGCGGTGAGGCGTATGTCCTTCGAACTCGTGCCAGCCAAGGACAGCGCGCTCACGTAGCTCAGTCTCACTGCCAATGACGGTAAAGTTGCCGCAGGACTCGCAGACGTAAATGGGCAACGCCAGGCCCCAGTAGCGCTTCTTGGAGATCATCCAGTCCTCCATGTTGCGCAGCCAGTCTAGCTCGCGCTCGCGGCCAAAGGTTGGTATCCAGTTCATCTGTGGATCTTCAACGATGCGTACCAGCCGCTTGCGCAGATTGTCCCCTGGCGCCTGTAGGCTGCCCATCGAGATGAACCACTCATCCACTAAACGAAAGATCAATTCAGTCTTGCATCGCCAGCAGTGTGGATAGACATGGCTGTAGCTTTCAGTCTGATAGAAATATCCTGTACGGCGCAAGTGTTCAAAGATTGGGCGCGCCACGTCGGAAACCTGCATGCCACTTAGCCAGCTGTAACCCGCAACGTAGAAGCCGCTTTCATCCACCGGAGCTAGAATTACCAGCGCATTATCTTTGGCAAGACCAAAATCTTCACGACCGCACCCCGGAGCGATGTGGACGATCCCGGTACCCTCGGCGGCGCTCACCTCGTCCCAGCCAACCACGCGATGCTCTGCCTCGGCACTCGTCCAGGCAGGCAATTCATCGAATGGTCCAGTGTAGCGCCAGCCGATCAGATCGCTGCCCTTGTACGTCCCTACCACCTTGGCCTCACCGTGCTCGTGGCCCTGCAGCTTCTTTAGCCTGGGTACGACCTCGACTGAGAGGTAGTAGTAGACGCCGTCCTGTTCGACCTTGGCGTACATCAGGTCTGGATTGACGGCAGCGGCGACGTTGGCCGGCAATGTCCATGGAGTGGTCGTCCAGACAAGCAGATACTCATTGGGGCGGTCTACGAGCGGTAGGCGCACATAGACGCTGGTATGCTGTACCTCTTTGCGTCCCTCGTTGATCTCCATATCGGAGATGCCAGTAGCGCAACGCGGGCACCAGGGCATGACGTCGTGGCCGCGGTAGACCCATCCGTTTTCCCAGCACAGCTTGAGGAAGCCCCAGATTGTATAGTTGTTTTCGTCCGACATGGTGTAGTATGAGTTGGACCAGTCCATCCACTCACCGAGCCGTAGCGATTGTGCTGTCTGGATAGCAGAAAAGTGGAGCACACGTTGCTTGCATCGCTCCACAAAGTTGCCGATGCCGTACTCTTCGATTTCGTGCTTGTTGTTGAATCCAAGCTCCTTCTCTACCTCTACCTCCACCCACAGACCCTGGGAATCAAAACCATTCTGGTAGCGCTGGCGATAGCCTCGCATCGTGTTGAAACGTTGCCACAAGTCTTTGTAGGTCCGTCCCCAGGCGTGGTGGACTCCCATGGCGTTATTGGCGGTGATTGGACCGTCGATGAAGGACCAGCGTTTGGTCGAAGCGTCGTTGCGATGCAGATACTTGTGGAGGATATCGTGCTCGTCCCACCAACTCTGCACCTCTTCTTCCAAAAGTGGGTAATCTACACGAGTTGGTGCCACTACCGGCTGGAAAAGCTGATGCTTCCTACCGCCGGCCTTGCCGCCGTGCCCGTTCACTTGTGTGCCCTGTGCCTTGGATTTCTTGAGAGTGGTCACAGCCGGAGCATTATCAGTCGCCACCCCGGTCTTAGTCTTAGATCTAGCGCGACTGGCTCTGCCTGGTGCCTTGGAGTTCTCCACCATTTTCTGTAACATCCTTTATAAGTTAGGTTGACTTTAAGTTTGTGAGCTCTCGGGTCTTATTGAGCAGCTCTAGAAGACTCTAGAACACTGGATGGTTGAGACCGTCGATATCATCGCGCAGGACAATCTCCATTCTCTTGTTCTGCTTACCTTTGTTTTCCGTCTTCGTCACTCTGATACCACCCACTTCGCGTGTGCTCCTGACGTGGGTGCCGCCATCAGCTTGCAGATCCAGCCCCACGATCTCTACGATGCGTATCTGGGCGATCTCGGGCGGCAGAAGATTGATTTTGGTACGTAACAGGCCTGGAATTTGAAAAGCCTGCTCGCGTGGAAGCGTGTAGACTTTGATTGGGTAGTCGGCGGCGATGGCTTCGTTCACACCGCGTTCAATGTCACGAGTCCATTGTGGCGTAAATACATCGGTGGCAAAGTCCATTCGGGCGCGGTCGGCATACATCTGGCCGCCAGTCACCTGTACGCCAAAATCGCGAAAGATGCTGCCACAGAGGATATGCAGCGCGGTATGCGTGCGCATCATGCGGTAACGGAACTCCCAGTCGAGCTGGCAGGTAACCGTATCGCCGATACTCGGCAGCTTCGCACTCGTGGGCTCAATTTCATGCCAGATGACATCATCATGTTGGTGGACCCCGGTCAGCGGCATACGCTCGGTACCCCAGATCAGCACTCCGCGGTCGGCAAGCTGGCCACCGCCGCCAGGATAAATAATGGTGCGGTCTAGCGCCAGAGCATTGCCATCCACCGCAATGACTTTGGCCTCGCATGTGCTGGCATAGCTGTCAGTGTGATATAGCCGCTCGGTAGGGCTGGCCTGCCCATGGTGATCATGCGAGATGGGTTGCATCTGATTCACTCTCCTTTAACGTTTGAACCCGCGAACCACAAAAAACTCCCGCCCGAAATAGGGGCGGGAGTTTATCCCGTGGTACCACCCAAAATTGACCAACGCCTTCGCTCAGTCGTCCAACAGGTGAGCGCGGTGTGGCCCGCTCTTAAGGACACACATAATGTCCATCCGCATGATAACGGGCGGATCCGGTCACATCTCGGTTCTCGGATGTCCCTTCCAATCGAGGGAAGGGATCTACAGCGGGAAGGTCGGGTGACAGCTCAGGAATGATATTCTGCTTCGGTGCGCCATCCGATTGCACCAGCCTCGGACTCTCTACAAAGCGCAGGCATGAAGCTTACTGGTTCCATCGTTGCTTCTGGCAGCTATTATCTTATCTGTGCTCTTGGCTTACTGTCGGCCAATACGATAACTCACGACTTGATCATGCCGCATTGACGAGACGCTGCGGGAAGCAGCTTCCATTTATTTCAGTGTTGCATAGAACTGTAGGGCATGTCAAGTGAATTATAAGTAGCTTCTACTGCAAAGTCTCCACCAACTCCAGGTGAGACTGACCTTGGCCAAGGTGAGACGCGCTGCCTGATCTAAAGACGGAGGTAGGGTTGGGAAGAAATGGGTAAGAAGAAGATGATAGGGAGCCGACCGGGTGGGTTCCGCCGTGACCTAGCGCTGACACGGCGCCAAAAGAAGCGTTTCCCACGATCGGGACAGCAATCCTCAGTTACCACCTTTCATTCCACCTTCCAGGAATCAGTCGATTCATCGCTGGCTGCTGAGGGTAACACTCTTCCAGCGGCCGCTGCTGTGAAAGTGCCGACCGGCGACCGTCGTTATCCGACACTGGCCCGTATGGCGGCTATTGCCCGGCAACCTGAATCTTCCGGGGCATTCTCTAAGTTATCGCCAATCGAGGCAGGACAAAGTGAGGACCTTGCTGGCGCGCCGGTTCCCGGAGAAGCCGGCGTCGCTGACCCCGAGCCGTTAGTTAAGGCGCGGGAGAGGTTCAGTCACTCCGCGACACGCCTTGCACATGATGCACTCGCCGAGACCGATCCCCTGCTGCGTGAGTATTCCCTGCCACGGCCGCAGCCTCTGCCGAAAGTCGACCTCGTATTTCCAGTCGCGGTAGTACAAGCGGGAATTGCCGCTGTTTCAGCCTTGGTTACCGCTGTGTTGTTGCTATATGGTTCTACTACCGCCTTGTGGCTGGTTGGCCTAACTATGATTGCTGGGCTAGGTAGCTGGCTGGCTTATGTGATGGCTTATGGAAGTACCCTTGACCGGAAGGGTGCAGGAGCGGTATTGCTGTGCTCGCAGCTTGGTATGCTGGCCTGGAGCATGGCGCTCCTGGGGCCGCATGTATCGCTGTTGATGCTAGCTCCGGTGCTGCTCTTGCTGTCGCTGCGTATGACTAGCCGCCTGATTGCCGTGACCGGCATATTGGTGGTACTGGCTACATATCTTCTCTTTGAAATCTTATGGCTGCACCAGGTTTTTCGTCCGGTTCTTCAGCTGAATGATGCCTGGCTTACTGCGCTTAACAGCCTTCTTGCTATCGTCGGGACGCTACTGCTGCTCGGCGCCGCTTTGGACCTACACACCAGCTATGGCCGAGCAGAGCACCTGGCACGCGCCCGGCTGCAGGAGTTGCGACAGGTTCGGACGCGCGCGGCTCAGCTTCGCCAGTGGACTGAGGATGAGGCCGCTCGCTTGCAGGAATTGCTGATGGCAGCGCTGTATGGGCATCGCGATTTATCATCGATGCTCGAGGGGCCGCTTAGTCCCTTGAACGCAACCATCGAGTTATGCGGTGAGCGTCTGGCCATTCTCCAACGTGGTCGCGAAGAGCAACTCCGACTTGAGGCGGCGTTGCGCAGTCTAACCCGTGCGATGGAACGGGCATGGCTTGGTTTGCCCTGGACCTGGCCGGCCCCCTCTGGTACTTTACTCGACCAGTTGGTAGCTTTGCTGCGGACGCCAACTCCACGTGACGTTCATCCGGAGGCCGTGCCGGAGACCTCACCGTTAGTGCCTATCCCTTCGCTTGACCCTTCGCTTACTCCACCGCCCTGGGAAGCCCCAAGGCAGCACCCGAGAGTGCGCGAGCACCTTTCCGATTCAGCCTGGTCGGTTGCCCAGGACGCGTCAGGCAGTCCCACTGGCCATGCTTCACCCCTACCCTGGCTCGAATGGGACGAGTGGCGTAATTGGGAGGACCGACTCGACGATCGCATCAGTTGATGGGAGATACTTGGCGTCAGTTGGTGATTTTGCAAGTTCTTTACCATGGCTCCAAGACAAAATCAGCAAAGAGGTGCATACTAAGCTCAGTGGCGTGTGCATGGCGGGTTGGTGTGCCATTCTTGACGCGACTCGCTGGAAATGCCGCGCTTTGAAGATCGTTTTGTGAGCCGGATGATCCAGCTAACATCGGCTGAGGATGAGCCCGTAGCTAATTTTGGTTGAAGGAGGAAAGGGAAAACCATGCTAGAGCCAGGGCAGCAGCGCGGTGAAGGTAATCTCCTTGACCTGCCGAATTTTTATGATGACGATGAAATTGAAGACGAGTCCTCGCAAGCGGGTCGTCCCTGGTGGCGGGGCCCCAGGGGTATTGCGGTCATTGCTGCGGTACTTATAGTGGCGCTGGTGGTGGCTGGTTTCGCATACATCCATTCTCGGCCAATGCCCATCAGCTATCAGTACGCTACAGTAACGACAGGCGGTCTGGTTACCACCGTAAGCGCGACTGGTACAGTGGAGGCCACTACCTATGATGTCAACTTCAGTGGCAGTGGCACCATCTCCGCTATAGATGTCTCGCTCGGCCAGAAGGTGACAGCCGGGCAAACGCTGGCGACGCTCAATTCGGCTTCGCTACAGCAGGCGGTCAACCAGGCGCAGTTACAGGCGGATCAGGCCTATGACACCGAGCAGCAGGCACTGGCCAAGTGCAGTTCAGAGGGGAGCAATGCTCCGCCTGATTGTGTCCAGCTGGCTGAGAATCAGTACGCCTCCGCACTCCAGTCCCTGCAGAATGCTGAGGACAATCTGGCGAATGACACGCTGACAGCCCCTCACGCGGGAACGGTCACTGCCATCAATGGCGTAGTCGGCGGCACCCCCGGCTCGGGTAGCGGTTCTTCGAGCGGCAGCAGTGCCTTCATAGTGATCACCGACCTTTCGTCGCTTCAGGTGGCGGCCGCCATCAATGAGGCTGACATCGGCAGCGTAGCAGTCAATCAGCCGGTGACTTTCACGGTCAGTGCCTACACCGACAGCATTTTCCGCGGAGTGATTACCTACCTCTCACCGATAGGTTCGAGCACCTCCGATGTAGTGACCTATCCAGTGACCGTCGATGTCAGCTCTGCAATTAGTTCGAGTACCGGCTCTAGCTCCAGTACGGCCACCAGTGCGGCGGAATCCAACACCTTGCTTCCTGGTATGACTGCCAGCCTCACCATCATTACCGCCCAGCGGAGCGGCATTCTGCTGCTTCCGGCGTCGGCCGAAACTTTTGCGCGAACCGCAGTCACCAGCGGTTACCTGACTCGTACTCAGGAGGTCGCGGCGTTGACCCAGGCGCGCCAGATGCTCACCACGTTGCTCAGCAGCACACCAACCGCCGCACAGGATAAGCCGACGGCTACCGTGGTTGCCGAGCGAAGCAATGGCAAGTGGGTAATCAAACCTGTCGTGCTTGGGCTCTCCAACGGTAGCAGCTACGAAGTGCTGGCCGGCCTAACGTCCGGCGAGCGGGTGGTCATTGGTGCAACCGGCGGAAGTGTGACTCCTGTCGCCACTACCAGCTCTGGCTCTGGCTCTGGCTCCGGCCGAGGTAGCTTTGGCGGTGGCGGCGGCTTTGGCGGCGGCGGCGGCGGCTTTGGCGGCGGCGGTGGCGGCTAACCATAGTCAGGAGAGTATCTGTGGCCAGTTTTCAACCTATGAATCCTAGTCGACCAGAGCCACCTGGCGTCGCTGATTCCAGCCAATGGAGCCCATCCGGCGCCACGGGCGGTGATGATAGCCGGTGGCGCGCGGAGAGTACGCCCGTGGACTCGCAAGTATCTGAGGTTAGCTCTTCGATTGTGTCCCCCAAGGGGGCCTCTCTGGGGAAGAGAAATCTGCCGGCCATTTCAGTACGCGGCTTGACCAAGACCTATCGGCTTGGCCAGACTCGCGTGCGGGCGTTGCGAGGCATTTCGCTCGACATCTATACTGGCGAGTTCGTGGCCATCATGGGGCCGTCCGGGTCGGGAAAGTCCACTTTCATGAACCTGCTTGGCTGCCTGGATCGCCCGACATCAGGCGCCTACTGGCTCATGGGCACCCCCGTTGCCAATATGACCCCGGACCAGCTGGCAGATGTACGCAACCGGAAGATAGGCTTCGTTTTCCAGGGCTTCAATCTGCTCAGCCGATCTTCGGCTCTCGACAATACCCTTATGCCTATGCTGTACGCCGGGAAGACCAAGGATGAGCAACTACGGCGTGCGCGCCGCGTATTACAGTTGGTGGGGCTTGCTGGTAGAGCTAATCACAAGCCGTCTCAGCTCTCTGGCGGCCAGCAGCAGCGTGTGGCGATTGCGAGGGCGCTGGTGAATAGCCCGTCAGTGCTGCTTGCCGATGAACCTACCGGAAATCTTGATAGCCGGACCAGTGTAGAGATCATGGCTATTCTACAGGCCCTGAACGATTATGGCCTGACTGTCATATTGGTGACGCATGAGCACGATATCGCCGCCTATGCCAAGCGGGAGATCAGCTTTCGAGATGGGCGTGTCACTCAGGATGAGATCGTAGCGCAGCCTCGACGCGCACGTGCCGAGCTGGAGGTGACAGCAGTCCATCCGGCTCCGCCTGGCGCAAACGTCGAGATTCGGGAGGAGCAAGGAAGATGAGCAGCGAAGAGAGCGGGCAGAATACCACTGTCACGCCCGGGTACAAGCCAGGTGCTACTGCGAATCCAGTGCGCCGACAGCCTGGCACCGTGGCAAATCGCAAACCTCAGAGATCGCATCGAGGGCTACTGATCAATGCCAGCTTGACCAGCGCGCTGGAGGCGCTCTGGAGCAATCGGCTTCGGTCTTTACTGACCATTCTTGGAGTCATCGTTGGGGTCGCCGCGGTGATTGTGGCGGTCACTATTACCGAGGGAACCAGCGCGAACATCAATTCACGCGTGGCTGGCCTTGGCACTAATGTCCTCACCATCAACTCCGGTGCGGCGGTCAGTGGCGGCGCTTCGCAGGGCGTTGGCTCAGAAGAAAGTTTGACCGTTAGTGATGCTACCGCTATCGCAGCGGTGCCACACGTCGTCAACGTTACTCCGATCAAGAGCGTCAGCGCGCAACTTGTCTACAGTGGACAGAACTGGAGCACGCGCGCGGAGGGAGTATACCCTAACTACCAACAGATCGACAACTGGAGTCTCGCCGAGGGCAGCTGGTTCTCGCAAGCTGATGAAGATGCGGGCACACCGGTTGCGGTACTAGGACAGACCACCGAGCAGAATCTCTTTACTGGAGTCGCCACCGATCCCGTTGGACAGACGATTTTGATTAACGGCAATCCGTTCAATGTGGTCGGCATACTGCGAGCCAAAGGTACCTCCGGTGCGGTGGATCAAGATGATATCGTTTATGTGCCCTACAGCGCCGCTCAAGATCGCCTCAAGGACACGCCCTACGCAGATCAGATTCAGGTTCAGGTGGATACCGCCGATGACGTGGCCACTGCTGAGGCAAACATCACTACTGTCTTGGACCAGCAACATAATATTGCACCAGGTGGAACCGCTGATTTCGTGATTCGCAGTTCCGACCAGCTTATCCAGACAGCGCAGTCAACCGGCCAGACATTGGCCTTTCTCCTGATTGGAATTGCTGCGGTCTCGCTTCTCGTCGGCGGCATCGGCATCATGAACATTATGCTGGTGTCGGTTACCGAGCGCACACGCGAGATCGGCATTCGAATGGCGGTCGGTGCGCGGCGCGGGGATATCCGTAACCAGTTCTTGATCGAAGCGCTTACCTTGAGCGCCGCTGGAGGCATAATCGGCATTGTGGCGGGTTTGATAGGCGGCTATATTATGACAAATGCCTTCTCATTGCCGTTTGCGCCTAGCCTGCCTTCGATAGTGCTGGCCTTTGGTGTGTCGGCGATCATTGGAGTATGCTTTGGTTTTTATCCAGCGGTGCGAGCATCGCGCCTCGACCCGATCGTGGCGCTGCATACTGATTGATGCATGAATATTGATGCGTGAATAAAAGCAACCTAGCAATCGTATGTCAGCCTCTTGCGAGAGGCGTAATCCTCTCACAAGAGGCTATGGGGCGCACTAAGGCAGTTTAGCAGAAAAACTGCGCCTGGAGTATCTCTACAATGCATGCGTCACCTGAAGAGATAGAACAACCTCAACAAACGATCCTTATCATCGAGGATGAAAAGAGCATCTCGCAGTTGGTGCAGCTCTATTTGGAGCAAGCCGACTTTCGCGTTGTGGTTGCGGCAGACGGCCCAAGTGGCTTGGGATTGCATACCCGCGAGCAGCCGGCGCTGGTCGTGCTGGATCTGATGTTGCCGGGCCTGGATGGCTGGGAGGTCTGCCGGCGGATACGGCAGCAGGGCAGTACGCCGGTGCTGATGCTTACTGCCCGGCAGACCGAAGAGGATCGCATCCAGGGGCTGGACCTTGGTGCGGATGACTATGTGACCAAGCCCTTCAGCCCTCGTGAGCTGGTAAGCCGTATCCGCGCGATCCTGCGGCGGACTGCTCCGAGCCCATCCGACGAGCCGGACAGCATGGAGACTCTCACTTATCCAGGACTGGCTATTTTCCCTGCGGCGCGTCGGGTAGAGGTCTGTGGGCAGCCTGTGACTTTGACGGCGAAGGAGTTCGACTTATTGCTGCTCTTTGCGCGCACACCGAATACGGTCTTTACACGCGAGGAACTGCTCAGTCGTATCTGGGGCTATGACTATCTAGGAGACAGCCGCACGGTAGATGTCCATATCGGCACCCTGCGCAAGAAGATTGAGCTGGACCCCACGCAGCCGCGCTTCATCAAAACGCTTTATCGTGTAGGATATATATTTGATAGTACTGGTGCAGCAAATTCCGACAAAGATGCGATTGAGATGTAGTACTTGCAACCGGCACATGGAAACACCTATTTGGCAAGCTGGAAGCCAGGCAAAACTCAGCAGTGGGCGCGCGATATGAACCTGAACGAGCGATTTAGACAGTTGCGGCTATCTTTCGGTAGCCTGCGGATACAGATGGCAGTGGGTTCAGCCCTAATCGCGCTGGCTGCCGTGCTGCTGGTGACCATCACCGCTGCAGTGAGTATCAGTGTCTCATTTGGACAATACCGTCGCGACCAACTTTCGACTGAAGTCCGCCAACTCGCCGCTCTTGCCGATCGCCGGGCCGGTGAACTGGCGGCGCAAGGTTCCATCACTGCTGGCGCTGACCTTGCCGAAACCATCCCATTCATTGGACCTGCCAAGGGAAGGCAGTTTGAGCAAGAGAATCTCTGGGCAATGAATCAAGCCGGCAGAATTGTATTCTCACCACCCACTGGCTCCAAAGGTGGCGACGTTACGCCATCCGATGCCCAAGTGATTGGGCAAGCCCTATCGCAGGCACTCCAGGGACAGTTCATGTCTGGATCGCTTTCGCACGGTTTGTTGCCCTGGCTTTCCCAGCGCTACTACGCGACTGCTCCAGTACGGATTGGTGACGCGGCGAATGCGCCAATAATTGGCGCAGTTGCTCTCTCCTCCTTGCAACGTGCGGACTTAGGAGTGGCTTTCTTCTCCGGCGTTAGTACCACCTTATTCCTGGCTGCGGTGGCAATTGCGGTGCTAGCGGCTCTAGGTGCTACCGTTTTCGCCCGGAGGCTCATCCGGCCGCTGGATAACCTGGCCACCGCAACTACTCGCATGACAGGGGGAGATTACAGTGTGCGAGTCAATATTTCCGCCCCAGATGAACTACGCCGGCTCGCTCATACTTTTAACGAAATGGCCTCTGCGCTAGAAAACGATGTAAACGAACTTCACCGGCAAGAGAAGCTGCGGCGGGATCTGGTGGCCAATATCTCGCATGAGCTGGCGACGCCGCTCACCGCTATTCAAGGATATACTGAGGCGTTGGCAGATGGCATTATCCACGACCCCGCCGGACGGGAAGAGTCCACACGGATGATCGCGCGTGAGGCGGCGCGACTTCGAAGGCTGGTAGACCAGTTGCGGCAGGTGTCGCTCTTTGAAGCTGGCGCGCAACAACTAGACTGTTTTCCCCTCCAATTGCAATCTGTTGTGGCTGATACGCTTGAAGTGCTGGCGCCGGCGCTGGAGCGTCAGCAAGTCACTGTTCGAAATGAGATACCGAACGATTTGCCTGCGATAAACGCGGATAGCGATCGCCTGATTGAGATCTTACTCAACCTCTTTGACAATGCGATGCGCCATACCCCAGAGGGAGGGCAAATAAGCGTAGGAGCCTCAACAGATGGGCGATTTGCGCGAGTCGCCATCTGCGATACCGGGGTAGGTATCTCAGCGGAAGATCGCGAACACATCTTTGATCGCTTCTATCGCGTGGATACATCACGGAGCAAAGCGACTGGAGGGAGCGGGCTCGGCCTAGCTATTGTGCGCGCGCTGGTTGAGGCACATGGAGGCAAGATCCAGGCAGGGTCAGCGCCAGACGGAGGCGCTGAGTTCCAATTTACCCTACCGCTGGCTACCTAATTCCTGCATAACTTCAGGTTCCAGGGAGCGGCATCTTACCGCTTGGTGTACTGAGGTGCCTTGCGAGCGCGCTTCAATCCATACTTCTTGCGCTCCTTCATGCGCGAGTCGCGGGTCAAGAACCCGTTCTTGCGCAGAGCCGGCCGAAACTCCTCATCGGCACGAACCAACGCCCGCGCGATGCCATGGCGTACGGCGCCGGCCTGGCCACTGACTCCTCCTCCGACTACTCTTACCGAGATGCTAAAGCGGTTGTTGAGCTCTAGCGTCCGCAGTGGGCTGCGCACCGCTTGCATCAGGGTCTCGCGCGGGAAATATTCGTCTGCGTTACGGCCATTGACCATGATCAAGCCATCGCCGCCGAGATATAGCCGAACCCGAGCTACAGCAGTCTTGCGCCGTCCTGTGCCGTAGTAGTAGGCCCCGTGAAATTCTGCCACAGTGTAACTCCTCCGTTATGCTTGATGAGAATCAAGCCTCCGCTGTTGCCTGAGTTGCCTGCTCTCGTTCGGCAATCCAGGACTCCGCCGTAGGCAACTCCCAGGCAACCGGTTGCTGAGCCTGGTGCGGGTGCTCTGGACCCGCGTAGACCTTCAGCCGGTGAAGAACTTGCGCACCCAGCCGGTTGTGTGGGATCATGCCATTCACCGCTCGCTCGATTACACGCTCGGGATGCTTCTCGAGCGCCTGCCGCAGAGTTTCCTGCTTGAGACCCCCCGGATACTGCGAGTGACGGTAGTACACCTTCTGGTCAAGGCGGCTTCCGGTAACTGCTACCTTGGCAGCATTGATCACAATGACAAAGTCACCATCATTCTGGTTCGGCGAGTAAGTGGGCTTATGCTTGCCGCGCAGAATGGTGGCTACCTGCGTCGCTAGACGGCCAAGAACCTGCCCGTCGGCATCAATCACGTACCAACGCGCCTCAAGCTCGTCGCGCTTAGCACTGTACGTCTTTGGGTTCATCATCATCTCCACATCAGGATAACTACTTGCAAGGTTTACCAACTCAGCGATTTCCGTGGGTATCCCACATCAGTGAAGCAAAGACCACATGGTGGCACCGCAGCCCCGGGATGCGCCTTGTTATGTGACTCCAAGATACTCTGGAAGCCGGCCACGCTTAAGCGACCGAGCCCAACCAATGTCAGTGTGCCTACCAGGCGGCGAACCATTCCCGCCAGGAAGGCGTTGGCGGTAAAGCGGCATTCTACCATGTCGGGCTCGCTTTGGGCCCGCTGGCAATTCGCTGCTAGCATGATGCGAACTGTGTGGCCTCGGTAGCCGTCTTCGCTACGATCGTGCGGGCTAGAACCGAACGAGCCGAAATCGTGCTCGCCGAGCAAAAGCTGGGCGCCGGCTTGCATGGCTGCGACATCGAGCTCCTCCGGCACACGCCAGGCAAACCGCTCGCGCAATGGGGCGCGCCAGGTATCACAGAGTATGCGGTAGCGGTAACTACGCCACTGTGCGCTCTTGCGCGAATGGAAGTCGTCGGCGACGAAGCAGGTCGCGCGAATTGCGACATCATCGGGCAGGAGTGCATTAAGCGCGCGCTGCCATTTAGTGAGACTGAGGCGCTCCGGCACAACGAAATTGATGACCTGTCCGGTGGCGTGAACTCCTCTATCGGTACGTCCCGCCGCTTGGATATCAGTTGCCGCGCCAATGACTTTTCCGATTGCGGTCTCAAGTGCTCCCTGAATGGTAGGCCCTTTATCCGGCGACTGACGCTGAAAGCCCACGAATCGGGTGCCATCGTACTCGACCAGCGCGGCGATGTTCACTACTTTACCATTTCCAGTCGCACTATTTCGGCGGCGTCGCCCTGCCGGCGCCCAAGCTTGCTTATGCGGGTATACCCACCATGGCGCCCATTGTAAAGGGGCACATACTGCTCGAAAATCTTGCGTACTGCCAGCTCATAGGGCAGGTGGCTCAAGATCGTACGGCGAGCATGCAACTCAATAACCATTGCCTGGCGGGCGGCGGTCAAGGCTCGCTCTGCATCGTCGTAGTCTTTGATCAATCCCAAGAGTTCTTTTTTCCAGGCATTGAGACGATCCTGCTTAAGCCGGCGAGCATCATCGCTCAGTGGGTACTTGCCTTGCTCCGCACGCGTTTCGTTGGACGGTATCTCTTCATCGAGAGTGAAACGACCCTTGCGGGCAATCGCCAGCACCTGGTCTGCCACGTACTCGTCCTGCACAACTTGATGCAGATGTGCCATAGCGCGGTTGTGACCACGTATGGCGATGGCGATAAGACGCTCGGCCTCGCCTTTTACCGCCTTGGCACGCGCCTCGGTAGTATTGATGTGCTCATAGGTATAGAGCCCATTAATTAGGTTGCGAAACGCCGCGCGTCGCTTAGGCTCAGGCATATTGATGCGGTTGCCCGCGATACGATGCCTCACACTGTTCCTCCTCCTGCATGTACCCCAGCAGCACGCAAGACTGCTGTTTCCCTACCGCTTCTCCGGTCTCATAGATCAGGGTTACCGTTGTGCTCCGCGTGACCGAAAGACGAGTGGGCGTCAATTTGCTGAAACGCCGGCAACAGCTTTCTCTGTATGAGTCGTTCGGCAAGCTCTGTCAGGCTCTTTTCCCCAAAATTGCGCACTGCCAGCAGGTCATCGCGGCTCATCGTCAGGACCTGG
>JBKQTH010000272.1:0-5946 GCA_052143275.1 Ktedonobacterales bacterium
GTTTGGGGAGAAGAATAGCCAGGTGGTATACTACTGTTCTCCAAAACTTACCGTTTTATCCCATCAAGGGGTAAAGCGTGTTTGGTTCCTGCTTCTTTCGGTTTCCCGGCTTGCGAGGACAGTTTCACGTGCTTTTTGCGAAGCACGCCAGCGCTTTCCCCTTCACAGGCGTTTTGGGTGTCCGAGGAACTCCCGGCCACCCCGGCACAAGGCCAGCAATGGGTGGTGCTGGAGCGGAACTGGAGGTGGTGTTCGCCCAGCCAGGATGCCAACACCGGCAGCATTCTAGCACAAATGCTCTAGCCTGTCAAGACTGTGAAAATGCAACGAAAGAGGAGAAAATGACAGAAAAGCAGGAATAAGTTGTCACCCTGGAACGAGCGTAGAACACCAGTTCGTTCCGTCTCAATCCCGATCAACCGAGCGTAGATTGTTGCCGGAGAATCCCTTATGACAGACCGCATCGTTTCGCCGAGTTCAGGCGATGAAGACTATCAGGAGACATCGTTACGCCCACACCGGCTCGATGAGTATATTGGGCAAGATCTCGTCAAGGGCAATTTGCGAATTCTCCTCGAAGCGGCGCTCAAGCGCCGTGAGGCATTGGATCACGTCTTGCTCTACGGCCCGCCTGGTCTGGGCAAAACCTCTCTCTCGCTCATTATTGCGACCGAGATGGGCTCCAACATACGTATGACCTCCGGACCCGCAATAGAACATGCCGGCGATCTGGCCGCCATTCTGACGTCGCTCGAAGAAGGCGAAGTGCTCTTCATCGACGAGATTCATCGGCTGAGCCGAATCGTCGAGGAGCGGCTTTACTCGGCAATGGAGGATTTTGCGCTGGATCTCATCATTGGCAAGGGACCCTCCGCCCGAAGCATACGGCTTCCGTTGAAACCTTTTACCATAGTAGGCGCGACCACCAGGCTGGGAGCGCTGGCCGCCCCCTTGCGCGACCGCTTTGGAGCTACCTACCGGCTGCAGTTTTACGATGAAGCGGCGCTTCAGACCATCATTCACCGTTCCGCCCGCATTCTCCAGGTCGAGATGGATGACGGAGGCGAGCGCGAGATAGCTCGACGCGCGCGCGGCACGCCTCGTATCGCCAACCGACTGCTTCGCCGGGCGCGCGACTACGCTCAGGTACGAGCGGATGGGGTCATCACGTTGGAGGTGGCCGGAGCGGCGCTCAACGCGCTTGAAGTAGACGATCGAGGATTGGACCCTATCGACCGAACCATGTTGCAGGCCATAATTCAGAAGTTCGACGGCGGACCGGTCGGTATTGAAACCATTGCCGCAAGCATCAGCGAGGAGACAGAAACGATTGAGGATGTCCTTGAGCCCTACCTGTTGCAGCTGGGCTTTCTGGCCCGTACTCCACGTGGCCGCGTCGCCACCCGCCTGGCTTACGAGCATCTAGGCCTGACCTACCGCATAGATCCTGGTACTCCAGGGCTCTGGGATTCCTAGCCGCAGCGCAACAAGCCGCACATCAACGGTGGTGACGTTTTGAAAGGCAGCGCACGAATGCAGACTGGCGTTGGACTTCCCACTACTTTACCCGGCGCCGGCGGTGACCTGATACTCAAGTGGGCAAGACAGGCCGATATGGGGCCATTCACGAGTCTGGGCGTCCTCGACCGCTTCCTCTATGATAGCTACGATCCACTCACTACTCTGGCGGCGGCGGCGAGTGTCACCAGCCGTGTACGCCTGGCGACCACTATCCTCACCAGTCCACTGCAGAACACGGCATTGCTGGGTAAAATGACCGCCTCGATTCACGCGTTCTCTAATGGACGGCTGAGTCTGGGCGTGGCGGTGGGGGCGCGCGAGGACGATTACCTCGCGACAGGTGTAGAGTATCACTCCAGGGGGCGAAGGCTGGTCGAGCAACTGGTTACCCTTCGTGAGCAGTGGGAGGACGGCGCTACAGTACCAGGTTTGCCGCGCAGCGGGGGACCTGAGCTGCTGATCGGCGGCCTCACTGAGCGAGCTTTCGCTCGAGTCGCGCGCTATGCCGACGGCTATGTACATGGCGGAGGGCCGCCTCGAGCTTTTGCTCGTGCCGCCGACAAGGCGCGCTCGGCGTGGATGGATGCTGGTAGACCGGGTTTACCGCGTCTGTGGGCGCAGGGCTACTTCGCGCTTGGGGACGAGGCGACGATACAGCGTGGAATACAGTACCTGGCTGACTACTATGCTTTTACCGGCCATTTTGCCGAGAGGATTGTCGAAGGGCTGCTAACCAGCCCTCAGGCGGTGGCGCAGTTCGCCCGTGGATATGCCGATGCCGGCTGCGATGAGTTGGTGCTCTTTCCGACGGTAGCCGATATTGGACAGCTCGACCGCCTGGCCCAGCTACTGGATAGCCGAGGTGTCTGATGAAAGTGGGGATTCTAGGCGGCGGACCAGCTGGCCTCTACTGTGGCGTGTTGCTCAAAAAAGCCGGCCAAAAACATGACGTCTCAATCATCGAGCGTAATCCCCCGGGAGCAACCTATGGCTGGGGCGTCGTCTTCTCCGACCGTACCCTGGCAGCGTTCCAGGAAGCTGATTACCCAAGCTATCATGCCATAACCAACCGCTTTGTGCTCTGGGATGCCATAGATATCCATTACCAGGGTCAGCTGATTCGCTGCGGCGGGCACGTGTTTGCCGGGCTGGAGCGAAAGCTTCTGCTCCAGCTTCTCCAGGCTCGGTGCCGTGAGCTAGGTGTATCAGTCTCCTATAACACCGAGTTAACGGACATCAGCGAGCTTGATGGCTACGATCTTGTGGTCGCTGCCGACGGCGCACACAGCCTGGTACGGTCCGCCTACGCCAAGACGTTCCAGCCGAGCCTTATATCGGGTAAGGCCAAGTTCATCTGGCTGGGCACCGACAAGGTTCTAGATGCCTTTACCTTTATCTTTCGCGAGAATGAACACGGGCTTTTCCAGGTACACGCCTACCCTTTCAGCGGTTACACCAGCACCTTTATTGTCGAGTGCAGCCACGATACCTGGCAGCGCGCCGGACTCGACACCGCGTCTCCGGAAGAAAGCATCGCCTACTGCGAGCGGCTCTTCGCCCCGGAGTTACACGGTGCCAGGCTGCTGTCCAATAACTCGAGATGGACAAACTTCGCAACGGTAAAGAACGCTCGCTGGCATCACCAGAAAACCGTGCTCTTGGGCGATGCCGCCCATACTGCCCACTTCTCTATCGGCTCCGGAACTAAGCTGGCAATGGAGGACGCCATTGCCCTGGTCCACTCGCTCGAAGCTTATTCTGATCTGGAGACCGCACTCTCTGACTACGAAGTCGTGCGTAAGCCGGTGATTGAGGTGTTCCAGACCGCGGCGGGCGAGAGCCAGGCCTACTTCGAGTCGGTCAAGCGCTACACTGGGCTCTCGCCTCTGGAATTTTCTTTTAATCTGCTCACTCGTAGCGGCCGCCTGGCTTATGACGACCTGCGGCTTCGGGATCCTCATTTTGGCGAGAGCGTCGACCGCTGGTTTCAGGATAGGTACCGGCGGTCTACCGCTGGCGACAGCAAGCGAAGACTCCCGGAGCTGATCGCTACACAGCCCGCACTTGCCCCACTCCCGCTGCGCGGAGTCGAGATAGTTAACCGGGTGGCGCAATCACCTCGGTGCTTGCCCGAGGCCGAGGATGGTGTAGCTGGCACGGGCTACCTGGAGAACATTCGGCAACAGGCCAATGCGGGAGCTGGACTGGTGATGACGGGTTCGGTAGCGGTCACAGCTCTGGGACGCATCACGCCCGAGTGCCCGGGAGCCTACCAGAACAATCATCTGGAATACTGGCGCGATCTGGTAGAGAGGCTGCACGCCACTACGGTATCCAAGCTCGGCATAACCCTGAACCATGCCGGAAGGCGTGGAGCGGTTCGTCCACCAAGTGAGGGATTAGATCGAGCACTGCGTTCAGGTGGCTGGCCACTTATCTCAGCCTCGGCTATACCGTTTTCGCCACGGAGCCAGCGACCGGCGGAAATTAGCCTGGCTGCCATGATGAATGTATGCGAGGCTTTTGTTCGATCGGCACGACTGGCGGAGGAAGCCGGGTTCGACGTCTTGCAACTGCATATGGGGCATGGCTACCTGCTGGCAAGTTTTCTCTCGCCACTTACCAATCTCCGCACCGATAGTTATGGCGGCTCACTTCCTAATCGCCAACGCTTTCCCCTGGAGGTCTTTCGGGCGGTGCGCGCAGTCTGGCCTGAATCTAGGCCGCTGGCGGTGGCTTTAAATGGTACCGACGGCGCAAGTGGCGGCCTCGAGATTTCTGAGGGCGTAGAAATAGCTGCTGAATTAAAAGCGCATGGTTGCGATCTTCTTACTATTCTGGCGGGACAGGTAGTCCCGGAATCTGACCTCACCTATGGGCCCGGGTTTCTAACTTCCCTAAGCGACCGAATCCGCAACGAGGTAGGCATAGCCACGCTGGTCGGCGGCTACCTGACCACTTCCAACCAGGTCAATACCATACTGGCAGGTGGTCGCGCCGATCTTTGCCTCATGTATCCACGAAGCTAGCAGTCGCCAGCCGATCGCTTGCGACGACATCCACAACTATGTCGCGCGGCCCTGCTGGCACACCTGATCAGGCTGATGCAAACGTTGGCAACTGGCCAGACCGCGACGCCCAGTTCGCGGGGAGAATCCTGCAGTCGATACCACCGGCCAATTGTATCGGGATTGCGATGGAGGGCGCCTTCCAACCTGCTACCCCAACAAGTTCAAAGGAGGCTCGCACACACGTCAGAGGCGTATCAGGGTTATACTTTTCCTGAGAGAGGCGTATCAGGGTTATACTTTTCCTGCAGCATGCCTGCTATTAGATGATGAGTAATCTCCGCCGACATCCCGAAGATGACAAGGCCAGGGATCGTGACAGCGGAGCACGCATCGTTGCCGATGGCTTAGAGCAACTTTCAGGTATCTTGAGCAGACAGGGCGTAGCCAGCGTGGGCGAACCACGCGAGCGCATCATCTCGGGTGATTGCCTCGACTGCCACCCGCATAGCTTCCCAGAGCGCCTCCTTGGTGCGCGCGCCGAGCCCACGCAGGATGGCCTTGATCTTGGAAAATGCCTGCTCGATCGGCGTAAAGTCGGGCGAGTACGGCGGCAAGAAGAGCAGCTGGCAGTGATGGGCTTCCAGGGCCTGGCGAATGCTGGCGGCCTTGTGGACGCTCAAATTATCCAGCACCACGATCTGGCCCGGCTTCAGCGTCGGCGCCAGCTCCTCCGTAATGTACCATTCGAAGGTGGCGGTATCCATCGCTCCCTCAATCATCCAGGGCTCGTGCAGACCATCAGGCGTGAGCGCTGCCACCAGCGTGGTGTTCTTGCCATGGTTACGCGGCACGGATCCGGTGGCTCGGTGGTCATGCGGTGCCCAGCCGTAGAGCCGTGTCAAGGAGATGTTGGTGCCACTTTCGTCGACAAAGACGAGCTGCTCGGGGTCGAGTTGGGCAGCGGCCTGGCGCCAGGCCGTGCGGGCCTCCTCGTCACGCTCGCTGGCTGCCAACGACTTTTTTTATGCGTCCAGCCGAGCCGGCGGATGGCACGCCACATCGTGGCTTCGCTCAGCTGCTGGCCGTAGTGCTCGGCCCACCAGGCACAGTGCTCCAAGACGGTGGCATCGGGGGCGGTCTCTAGCCGCGCCCGTAATGCCGCCTCCTGCTCGGGTCCAATGCGCCGTGGATAGCCGGGAATGGGCTTGCGCTCCAACGAGCCAGTCTCACGCTCTTGCACCACGGCCCGTTTCACCGTATTCACGCAAACGTTAAAGCGGCGAGCGGCTTCTCGCATGGGCTGACCCTCAGCCACCGCTCGTACCAGTCTTTCTTTGAGGTCGGTCGAATAGGCACGCATACCTGGGATCACTGCATAACTCATGCCTGCCGCTGCTTCTCGCAAGTTGCTCTA
>JBKQTH010000273.1:0-11324 GCA_052143275.1 Ktedonobacterales bacterium
CGATTATTGGGAGTTTCTGCGGCCTTTTGTACAAGCGTATGACGCTGCCATATTCACCATGCCGTCTTATGCCAAACCAGACTTGCAAATTGGCAAAATTGCCATCATTCCCCCGGCCATCGATCCACTCAGTCCGAAGAACGCGCCCATGAGTGCAGCCGACGCACGGCGTATCGTCGCGATGTACAACGTAAGTCCCGACGATCCAGTGCTGGTGCAGGTTTCCCGTTTTGATCCATGGAAAGACCCACTGGGCGTGATAGATGTCTATCGAGGCGTCAAACGCCATATTCCCCAGGTGCAGCTGGTGTTGATCGGCTCAATGGCTCACGATGACCCGGAGGGAATGGAATACTATCAGCTCACGAAAGACTATGCTGAAGGTGATCCAAATATTCATCTTCTTTCCAATCTGGACGGCATTGGCAATGTCGAGGTCAACGCCTTCCAGAATGTAGCCACGGTTGTGCTGCAAAAATCGCTGCGTGAAGGGTTCGGGCTGACGGTTTCCGAAGGACTGTGGAAGAAAAAGCCGGTTATCGGAGGCAATGTCGGCGGTATTCCGCTGCAGATCGAGGACGGCAAATCGGGATTCCTGGTAAGTTCCATTGAGGAGGCGATCGATCGAACCTTGGAGCTGATACACAATCCCGAGCTCGCTTACCAGATGGGATCGTATGGACGAGAGGAGGTGCGGCAAAAGTTCCTCTCTACCTCCAATCTGCGCAACTATTTACGTTTGTTTCACGAACTCTCCGGCCAATTAGCGCAGCCAGATCAAGCCACTCTGCTCGGCCAGAGATGACAGGTCTAATAAGGAGACAGCGGCGATGCGGGTTGTCAACGTTTCCGAGATGCGGGATATTGAAGAGCGAGCCAACCGCGACTATGGGTTGACTAGCGAGATCCTGATGGAACATGCCGGCCATAGTGTCGCCGACTCACTGGCGAAGAAACTGGGTGGCGACATTGAAAAGCGTCACATTCTCGTCCTGGTAGGACCGGGTAACAACGGTGGCGATGGGCGAGTCATGGGTCGCTACCTCTCTCGCTGGGGAGCCAAGGTCACTTACTATGTCTGGAAGGATCGGCGCCTGGAAGATGGAGCGGATTCCCCGACTGCTCCTGCGGCACAGGGCACTTCGGCGTTGCAGGCTGGAGCTGCTGATGAAGCGCTGAAGGCGGCGCTGAAGGAGAGCAGCGTCGTGGTCGATGCATTGCTGGGTACGGGCAACTCCCGTCCACTCGATAGCAGCATGCGAGACCTGCTCTCGCTGGTCGCCGGCGAGAAAGAGCTGCGCCCTGATCTGCTCATCGTGGCCTTGGATTTGCCCACTGGACTCAACGCCGATACCGGAATGGTGGACGAAGGGACCCTTCCCGCCGATATGACGGTGACGCTGGCGTTTGCCAAGCAAGGCCTGCTTTTCTTCCCTGGAGCAAACTACGTGGGCGAGCTGGAAGTCGGGAGCATCGGATTACCGGATGAACTGCCTATCCCGAGAGGATTGGAACTCATAGATGCGGCAACGGTGCGCTCGCTTCTGCCAAAGCGACCATTGGACAGTAACAAGGGTACCTTCGGTAAGGTCATGGTCATGGCCGGCTCACCTTCCTATCCTGGATCAGCTTATCTGGCTTGCACCGCGGCGGCTCGGATCGGTGCGGGTCTGGTGACCCTGGCGGTGATCGAGGAGATGGCCTCGATTTATGCCGGCAAGTTCTCCGAGATAACGCTTCATCTCCTTCCAAAGAGCGACCAACCACCCAGTACCCGCGCCCAATCGTTGCTGGCAGCCCTAAACGGCTACCGGGCGTTGGTCATCGGACCCGGCCTTGGCCAGAGTGAGGCAACTAAGGCCTTCCTCCTGGAGGTTTTCGCCGGTATACGCCGGATGCCGGAAGACCACCGGCCGCTTCTCGTGGTAGATGCCGACGGGCTGAACAACTTGTCAGCTATACCAAGTTGGTGGGAGCAATTGCCAAAAGAGACGGTGATTACGCCTCATCCTGGCGAGATGGCGCGTCTACGTGGCGGTATACCGGTTTCCGGAGGGGAAATAGACCGGCTTCAGATCAGCCAGACCGCGGCTCGCGACTGGAACCTGACCCTTGTGCTCAAAGGCGCTCATACCCTCATCGCGGGCACAGGTGGTTTGCTCGAGATCAATGCTCCCGGTAACCCGGCGCTGGCCACCGCCGGCACTGGAGACGTTCTGGCAGGTACTATCGGGGGATTGCTGGCCCAAGGTCTGGTGCCGTTCAATGCTGCCTGCTCCGGAGTATATCTGCATAGCCGCGCCGGATTCCAGGTCTCCGATCGGCTCGGGGATGCCGGACTTCTGGCCTCCGATCTTCTGGGGGAGCTCCCTCTGGCACTCCATGCCGCCAAGCTGAAGTAGGAACAGAGAGGTGCGGCACAGGCGTGCTAAAATGAGGCGGAAGGGGAGGGGAGTATGGAGAATCTGGAGAACTGGGAAAGCCTGAGTGAGCCGGTGGCATGGTACCCCACAGATGAATACCTGCGGAAGAGCCGGCTGCTCCGTTTCATGCAGAGGCACGGCATCGGCGACTACGCTTCGCTGCTGAATAGGGCGGCCGGCGATCCCACCTGGTTCTGGGACGCGGTCTCAGTGGATCTGGGTCTGGTCTGGCAGAAGCCCTATTCGCAAGTCATGGATACTTCGCGTGGCACTCCGTGGACCACCTGGTTTGGCGGCGGCAAATTTAACTATGTAGCGTCGGCGCTGGATCAGCATGCTAGCGGCGCGGAGAGTCAGGTGACCGCGCTCATCTGGGAGGGTGAAGACGGCGAGGTGCGCAAACTCACCTACAGAGAATTGATGCAGTTGGCCAATCGCGTCGCCAATGCGCTGGTGGAACTTGGGGTAGTTCGTGGCGACCGAGTTGCGATTTATATGCCGATGATTCCCGAAACCGTCGCCGCAACTCTGGCCTGCGGCAAGATTGGCGCGGTCTTTCTGCCGGTCTTCTCTGGATACGGGGTAGAAGCGGTTGCCACCCGGCTTCAGGATAGCGAAGCCAAGGTTATGATTACTGCGGACGGTTATTATCGCCGAGGTAAAGTGGTGGCCATGAAAGAAATCGCTGATGCCGCCGCTGACGCATCGCCAGCCCTGGCGCATCTTCTGGTGGTGCGCCGCCAGGGCAATCCGGTACACTGGTCGGCCAGGCGCGATCTCTGGTGGCACGAGGCCGTAGAGAGCCAGCCGGACACGCACGAGATGGTAGCCACGGATTCGGAAGATCCGTACATGCTTATCTATACTTCAGGCACCACCGGCAGGCCTAAAGGCGCAGTCCATGTCCACGCCGGTTTCCCCATAAAAGGGGCGCAGGACATGGCACATCTCTTTGACGTTCAACAAGGCGATACCTTCTTCTGGCTTACCGACATCGGTTGGATGATGGGTCCATGGGCTATTAGCGGTGCCCTGATGCTGGGTGCGACTCTAGCCATCTACGAGGGTACACCTGACTATCCCGCACCCGACCGGCTCTGGGACCTCGCCGAGCGCCACAACGTAACCGTGATGGGGATCGCGCCCACGGTGGTACGTTCTTTAATGACGTACGGCGACGAACCGGTCAAGCGGCATGACCTTAGCAAGCTGCGTATCCTCGGGGCTAGCGGCGAACCCTGGAATTCGGTACCCTGGCACTGGGCGTTTCAGACCATCGGCGGCGGGCGCTGCCCGATCATCAATTACTCGGGCGGCACAGAAATCTCCGGTGGAATACTGGGCTGCACCACACTAACACCGATCAAGCCCTGTTCTTTTGCAGGCCCGGTTCCGGGAATGGACGCCGACGTAGTTGACGACACTGGACACCCGGTACGCAACCAGGTCGGTGAACTGGTGATCCGCCAACCCTGGCCCGGCATGACTCGTGGCTTCTGGAGGGACAATGAGCGCTATATGGAGGCATACTGGCAACGACTGCCCGGCCTCTGGGTACATGGAGATTTTGCGGTAATTGATCGGGATGGCTACTGGTATATACTGGGTCGCTCCGACGACACCATCAAAGTGGCAGGCAAGCGGCTTGGTCCGGCAGAGGTTGAGTCCGCGGCCGTGGCCCACCCGGATGTCAGCGAAGCCGCGGCGGTTGGCGTTCCGCATCCGGTAAAGGGTGAGGCAGTGGTGGTTTTTGCGGTGCTGCGGCCTGGTACCCCGCCATCCGAACGCATTCGTGCCGAGATTCTATCCCAGGTGGTACAGGTCCTAGGCCCGGCACTGAAGCCCGAGGCGGTGCTCTTTGTTGGAGCGCTGCCCAAAACTCGCAACGGCAAAGTGCTGCGGCGCCTGATCCGCGCGCGCCACCTGGGCAAGACCGATCTAGGTGACCTATCTTCTCTGGAGAGCGCCGATGCTCTGGAAGAGATTGCGCGGGCCCGCTGAATCAAACCATCTTGAAACTATCTCAAAAACTATCTTGAACCGAACCTGCTATACTAGCAGTGCCGGACCAGGAACCGGCATGTTCTTGGGAGTTGCGGTAACGAGACTGGCCAGTAGTGGCTGGGAGCACGCGTATGGCCTACCTGGAGATTGAGACCAGTGAGGGAGAGCATCGGGTATCGCTGATTCGGGAGCGTCTCAGCATTGGCAGACTCTCCTACAATGATGTCGCTCTGGCTTCGCCTCAGATTTCGCGGCAGCATGCCGAGTTACGCCGTATCGATGGCGCGTGGTGGATTGCCGACCTCAACAGCACCAATGGCCTGCACCTTCAAGGCAGGCGTATCCAGGAGCACAGGCTCAGCAACGGTGATCAGGTTGTGCTCGCTCCCAACATCTCCTTGCGCTTCGTCGAGGAGTCTGGTGATACTGAGTCCGCGGGCCAACCGTCCGGAACGAGTAACCATCCGGGAGCAGCGGGTGTACCGGTTGCCGGCCTCTCTGCCAAAGAAGTACGCCCGGCTATACGGACGGCAGGATTTACTGCCACCGAGGCGTCGGAACAAAGCAAGACGCATCCGGTTGGCGGGACGTTTCCCGCATCGGGCCAAGTATACCCTCCGCTGGCGCCTGCTGGACCGATGCTGCCAGAAAAACCACGCTCGATTTACGCGGATGATGAAGTACCATACGTACCTTCCGGTATGACTCCACCTCAGCCGCTGGCTCGTCCAGCCGGCTACGCGCCGGCTACGCCGGCAGCTTCACCGGTGCAGAGTCACGACCAGGCAACTATACCATTTTCCAGCTGGAGCGCCGGTAATGCGTCAATGCCTGACCCCGATAGAGATAAACGCCTATCTGGCGGAGACGGCTATCGACTTCCTCCCGGGCCGCTTCAGCCTGGACCCGCTACCTATGATCCCTACCGCCGCTCGGGGACAGCTGGCGACATCAATGGCTCCACAGGTCTGGGAAGCGGCAACCTCCTACATGTCTGCCAGACCTGCGGCCAGCTGACATCGCCTGACTCGGTGTATTGCCAGAACTGCCACCACTCGATCGCCACTGAATGCAGCAACTGCCGGCTGAACCTGTTACCGATTCAGGATCGATGCCCCCGCTGCCACACGCCCAATGAAGCTTCAGTCCGGCATGCGCATCCGGGAAGGTAAGCTGCAGCCGTCCAATACGAGGCTGCCCCTTGGCCAGACGGGCGTTTATTTTCGCGAATTGGCGCTATCGTGCTAGAATGAAAGCGCCGAGCACCAGATGGCGCTATAAAGAGGTATAGAGATGGGACTTGCGGTGGGAATGCGGAATGAAGCCTCGCTGGTGGTCGCTGAAGAACATACAGCTGCTCACTTCGGAGCCGGTGGCGTACAGGTCTTCGGTACACCGATGATGATTGGCTTAATGGAGAGCGCAGCTTGGTTGCTAGTTCAGCCGGAGTTGACTGCGGGCGAGACTACTGTAGGCATTCTAGTTAATGTGCGGCATCTTGCGGCAACCAGGATAGGCCAAACGGTCACGGCAACCGCCGAGCTAACCGAGATAGACGGTCGCCGTCTGGTCTTTCGGGTAAGCGCCTTTGATGACCGGAGGGTAGTAGGCGAAGGTACACATGAACGGGCAGTGGTTCAGCTGGACCGCTTCCTTGCTCGGCTTGACCAAGGCGATTCATAAAACGGCAAGACGGCACGTGCTCTTACTTGCAACTTATGGAGGGTGCGATACAATACCACTGCCCAGCAAGCACTACCCGTAAGCCGATGTCGTGGCCATTCATGCGCCCGGGAAGTACGTAGAGACTCGGTGCGTCAGTATAGTTACCACTCTCGAGGCAGGAACTCCAATGTCACTCATAAACATGGCAAAGCGTGAGATAAATTGCAAAATCGTGTACTATGGTATTGGTCTGTGTGGAAAGACTACCAATCTCCACTATATCCACAAGACAGTGAATCCGCATGATGTGGGCGATATGGTTTCGATCGACACGGAGACCGAGCGCACATTGTACTTCGACCTCTTACCTCTCGAACTGGGCCGAGTCCACGGATTCCAGATTCGTTTTCAGCTCTACACCGTCCCCGGCCAGGTGCTGTACAAGCAGACCCGTATCTCCGTTCTCAAAGGTGCTGACTGCGTGGTATTCGTTGCCGATTCCCAGGCCAGCAAGCTGCAGGAGAACATCGAAAATTGGAATGAACTGAATGAGCAGTTACGGCGCATGGGTAAAAGCCCCGGCGACTTTCCCTTGGTGATGCAATGGAATAAGCGCGACCTACCCGACATACTGCCCGTACCGGTATTGGAGCAGTACCTCAACCCGTATCGCGCCCCCAGCTTTGAGGCAGTAGCCGTCAGCGGTCGCGGAGTAGTCGAGAGCCTGCGCGTTTCGATCAACTCGACGCTACGCCGGCTGGAGCGAGCCTAGTAGGATCGTGCCCCCAGCTACTTATTCAACCGCCTCCTGCCATTAGATGCGTCTCTGGTAGTACCGCTGCTACCCTGATTCTTGACTAGATTCTTGCTGCTGCTGGAGCCAGGACTGCTCCGACCGTTGACGGACCGGGGAGCCACGCGTGGCGTGCTTTGTCCCGCTTGTCCTGCTTGTCCTGCTTGTCCCGCTTGTCTTGCGGCACCGTCGCCAGGTGCTGGTGGACCAGAACGTATGTTCAGATTTCTGCGCGTCCGGCGGACAAAGTAAAAGGCGAGGCCGAACATCACCAGTAGCACCAAACCATCGATCAACAAGCTGCCGATACCGGATGTACCTCCGCCTTGCTCTGGTGGAAAGCGCCAGAGATTCGCCGATGCCGCAAATATGACGTAAGCCGTTCCGGATGATGAGGGGGTGGCAGGCACCGAGACGACCGCCAGCACACGATTAGAGAGACCCGGAGCTACCGTTGCCCAGGTGCTGCCGCCGTCCGCCGACCGTATCACATCGGTATCGGTACCGGCATAGATCCAGCCGGGTATGGGCCCATAGGTGCCCAGACTGTAGATGGCCTGCCGCGGGCTGTCACCGGAAATCTTCCAGGCAGCGCCATTATCGGTACTGGCGTAGATGCCCTGGCTGGTGCCAGCATACAAAGTCACACCTTGGGCATTGATACCATTGGTGGTCAGCTCTGTGAGAGCGTACACCTCCTGAGGTAGGCCCGTGGAGCGTCCTACCCAGCTGGCCCCTAAATTGGTCGAAGCATATACACCGGTACCGGCTACCGCGACATACAGAGTCTGAGTGGTTGGCTCGAAGAGCAGTGCGTTGACCTCCGCAGCCGCCGGTAATCCCTTGCTCGACGCCAGCCAGGTATCTCCCTGGTTGTGGCTGGCATAAACCCCATGAGAAACACTGCCAGCGAAGAGGATATTCTCTCCCTTAGCGTAGGCCAGAGCATCCATGGTATCGCCGGTCGGAAATCCTACGCCGCGGCGATTCCAGATGGCCGACTGATCGGTCGAGACGAACAGGCCATCGCTGGTGCCTGCATAGATTGTTCCTTTATGCTCGGGATCGGCGAGGATAGCCGTAACCAGCGCGGTCTCGGGTATACCAGTTCCCGGTACCAGGTTTTCCCCAGTATTGGCGCTGGCGGCGTAGACGAGACCATTGGAGCTCCCCACGTAGACAAGGTGGCTATTGAAAGGGTCGGTGGCCAGCGAGAGTATAGTGCCGCCCCGCTCCGGTCCAATCGACTCCCAGGCACCACCCTGTACCAGCTGGCAGCCAGAGAATAATATCAGAAGCCCGAAGACCGCCGCTAGTCTGCCCACGAATCCTCTTCTTTTGAGCTGGCCTAGCTTCTCCTCGCCGGTAGACTTCCCACCAACGTGGCCAAAACTCCTCATACCTAGCTCCCCACGTATACCTAGTCTCCACGGACTCTCAGTAAATCGTCGATGGCTGCCACGATTGCCTGGTTCTCTTCGATGGTATTGTAAAAGCTAGGAGAGATACGCAGTAGTCCCGGACGGTAGTCAACGATGATCCCCAGCGAAGAGAGGCTGTGCACTATCTCATCGGGCCGCGGTAGTTCCAGCATCACAATCGAGCTACGCACCGCGCTATCCAGCGGACTACGTATGGGCCAACCCTTCTCCTGTACACGACGAATGAGATCGTCCGCCAGGAAGCGTGTACGCTCACGGATACGGTCGACCCCAATCTCCAGTACCATATCCAGTGCGGCGCTAGCGGCATAAATTGCGGCCACCGCTGGAGTTCCGGCTTCAAGGCGAGCCGCGTCGTCACGGTACTCAAACTGAGTGGTATTGAACTGGAACTGGTCGCGGGCCGCGAACCAACCAGTAACCGTCGGGTGCAGACGAGGGATCAGTTCCTCTCGCGCATAAATAAAGGCGAGCCCCGGTCCACCCATGAGCCACTTGAGGGTACCAGTTACCAGAAAATCAATATCCAACTGCTTGACGTCGATAGGAATCTGTCCAGTGCCCTGGTAATCGTCTACCAGCAAGAGAGCTCCATTCGAATGGGCTATCTTGGCCAGGCGCCCCACATCTTGAATATAACCGCTCAAGTAGAAGACGCGCGAGGTGGCAATAAGACCAGTCTCGGCATCTATCAGCTCGGCGAAACTTTCAATTGGAAATGTCATGCGATCGGGGCTCTTGACGAAGACCACCTCAGTCTCCGGCTTGACCAGCCACTGGTAGGCCAGAGTCGGAAAGTCCATGTCCGCCAGCACGATTTTCTTACGGCTCGCCAGATCCAGGCCGCTGGCGAGTTCGCTTGCGGCAACTGAAACATTGGGAGCGATGGCAATCTCATGAGGAGCTGCACCGATAAGTCTGGCGACCTTGGCACGCACCGCGGCGATCTCGCCAAGCCAGATGCGGTACCAGGCCTGGGCGCCGTAGTCGTTCCAGACCTCCTGAAAGCGTGATAGACTAGCCATTGAACGAAGCGAGAGCGGCCCCAGCGAGCAACTGTTGAGATAGACCTTGTGCTGCAAAATAGGGAATTCGTCCCGATAACGAAGCAAGTCCCGGTGAGGCTCTGCTAATTTTGTCTGGATCCTCGGTGTTTTGGACGGCTTCGGTGCCGACGTTACCGGCGACTTTGCTGATTTTGCCCGAGCTCCAGCAGAGTGTGACACAGGTGTTTATCCTCTCATGTACCGTTGATCCCTGGACTATGTAATTCCGATGCTGCCAATTGTACCACGACTGCCGGCAACGGTACTCTGCGCGCACACTAGGGGGGTGTGCGAGCGGCGTTGCGCATCACTCCAGCGAGCCGGTAAGCTAGAATGCCGCCAATCAGGGCTCCGGTTATCGTGGCGCACGAGATCAAGTAGCTCCCAGCCCCCGGCCAGGCCAGATTATGACATACGATACCGCAGGCTACGGCGCCGGCAAGACCTATGACGGCACGGGGGAAGCGTCCTACCAAGGCGACGGCTCCTAGCATCCACCGGCTCACGGTGGGTTCGGCGCCCACGGCGGCCGCGAGGCCGACTACCAGTGGGAATATGGCTATCAGAGCAGAAGGGATAATCACGGGATCTTGCCAGATGACGTTGACACCTACCAACGGGTAAGGTCCGTTGGCCAGAATCAGCAGCACCACTGCGGCAGTAGCTCCGAAGATGGCAGTCTGCAGTCGCCCACGCGAACCTCGGCCGCCAGACCCGATGATCGCCGCCCCCGAACCAAAGAATATAGCCACTATCGCCATGACCAGCGCTACCGGAAGGGTAATCGGAATCGGCAGCAGTTTGTATTCAACCATCCGCTGTGCACTGAGCACCACAGCCCAGGACGCACCTAGGGCTAAGACAGCTGACATTGCCAACCGCAGCCATCGACTACGTCTCGGTGACGCGACTGCTGCAGATGTGTATTTGGACGACTGGTTGGGAGAGGCTTTTCTCTTTGGCGGTAAGCCACCGGCGCTTCCTCCGCCGCGGGTCCCGGCGCCCACTGCCGGCACAACTTTGGTTGCCGGCGCCGGAGCCGGCAAAACATGTAATGTCACCGGCACATAGAGATGCTGGCGATCGCAATCGATCTGAAGCGTGCTTACTTGCTTACCGGTCCGGGCAAGCTTGCTCGTCTCTGCCGCCAGTTGCACCAGAGTACTGGGGCCGCTGAACCGGTCCCGGTCCAGCGATAGCCAGGGCGATAGCACCTTAATCTGCCCCTGCACCGGCACATTCCCCTGGCCGCTTATGGTAAAGGATTGGGTACCACGTTGCCCGGACACCAGCTGGCCAAAGTCGATAGTATGTGGCTGCACCACAACAACTGCCGCCATAGTTGGCTGGGCAACGTGCGCCGCTGCGCCAACGCCTGCCCCACCCCTGGCGCCGCCGGCCGACGCAGACGCGCCGGTCCGAGTGTTGGTCGCGCTGTATGGAGACTGGCGATTTGCTTGAGGCCGCGGTGATGGACGAGCGCTGGCTAGATCCTGCTCAAATGCCTCCATGCTTGGATAGCGTTCATCCCTATTGAGCTTGGTGGCCCGCTCGACTGCTTGTTGCACCTGAGGTGATACATTGGCGTTACGAGTAGGAATCGGCGGCAGATTGAACGGCGTTGTACCGGGGTCATACCCCGTCAACAACTGGTACAGAGTGCAGCCTAAGGCATAGATATCGGCGCGTGCGTCGGTCTGGGCCTTGCCATATTGTTCAGGCGGTGCAAATCCGGGAGTGCCCAGCACCTGAGTGTCACGCGTACGCCCAGGAGCAAAGACTCGGGCAATACCAAAATCTATCAATTTTATCTGGCCATCGGCTGCCAGCATGATGTTTGAAGGCTTTAGATCGCGGAAGATGATCGGCGGTTGTTGGCTGTGAAGATAACCAAGAACCGACGTAAGCTGCTCCGCCCAGCGCAATACCTCCGCCTCGGGAAGTGGGCCAC
>JBKQTH010000274.1:0-9857 GCA_052143275.1 Ktedonobacterales bacterium
GTCTTCCTCCCCGGATGAGTTCTGTCCCCGATATCGTGTTGAGGACGCTGGGCCTGGTCAATCCCCTGGTACGAGAAGTCGTGGAGATGCTCTATGAATTCAACCAGCCTTTTGTGGTTGACAGCAGCAAATTTGTGCACGCCTTCGGCGATATCGCTACTTCCCACCATGAGGCGGTCCGGCAGACCCTGGAGTGGTATCTCCAGCGCGAACAAACGAAAGCCGCATGACAGCTAACACGTGTGTACAGATCGGTACAAAGGATCCAGACAGGAGAAACCGATGGTGGTGCTCTCGATTCGACGCCCCGCATGTACGAGCGAGGTATTGGGGTAGTGTAGCCCAGTTGGTCAAGCGCTTGTTGAACACAACGCCGACACCCATGGGCATAGCGGATGTCCACCGCCACCACCCGCTGGCCTTCCCGATGCTTCACGATCTGGACATGCGCCAGCGTGCGAGGAATACGGTAGTGCAGGTCGGGAAAGCGCCCTCGATCCGCTTGGCGACTGGGCCGGTAGGCTTGTCCGAAAATCTCTGGGAACAAGCTGACATAGCTGGCTTCGCCATCCGTGAATAAGACCAGCCGGTGACGATTGGCAAGCCGCCGGGCGGCATTCTCAAGGAGCCGCCGGTTCAACGCCTCATCGCGCCGACCGGCGTCCATAAGCCCAGACTGACGTTGGGATCAGGACTACCAGCAGACCCATACACCAGGCGATCGCCTGCCAGGTCGCTGTGGCATCGGGCCGGTTGAGGACCAGCCCGCGCACCGCATTGATGATGAGCGACACCGGCTGGTGCTCCGCGAAGGGGCGTAGCCAGCCGGGCATGGTGCTGGTCGGCACGAATGCGCTGCTGGCGAAGACCAAAATGGCCATGCAGGCCGCGAATGCCTGCTGGACTGCCTCGGCACTTCTTACCACCAATCCGAGGAGTACCGAGAACCACGAGAGCATAAAGCTGCTGAGCAGGAGCAGGCCCAGCGCCGCTACCCAGTTCAGGATCGCGCCCGCTGGCCGGAAGCCGATCAGCAGACCAACGGCCCAGACGACGAGGATGACTAAGACGCTGCGCACGAGGTCTGCCAGGGTGCGGCCCGTCAGCACCGCCGACCTGGCCATGGGCAAGGAGCGAAAACGATCGACCAGGCCGCGCTCGAGGTCGGTCGCGACCCCAACGGCGGTGGTGCCGCCGTTGCCGAAGAAGACCGCCAGCACGAGAAAGCCGGAAACCAGGTAATTGGCATAGCTGGCGCCAGGCACGGCCATGGCTCCGCCAAAGATAGCCCAGAACAGCACCAGGAGCAGGGCCGGTTCTAGCGTCGCCACCATCAGGTCCTGGGGAATACGGGGAACATGCAGGAGTTGGCGTTTGGTCAGCACCAGCGTATCAGCAAGGAGCCAGTAGAGCGTGGAATGGACACGCGCTGCTGCCTTTTCCGTTGTCACGAGCGAGCTGCTCTTCATCGTGAACTCCTTCCTAGCGCTGCCACTTCACGGTGATTAGCTGCGGTGGCCTCTGTCGCAGCGCGCCCAGTGAGCGCGAGAAAGACATCATCTAATGTCGGGTGGCGCACGGCGATGTCTTCCAAAGGCGTCCCGACAGCGTCGAGATCGTGCAGGATGGCGCTGAGGTTCTGCGCACCCTGCGTCACTGGCACGGTGAGGTGACGACGCTCGCGGTCGATCTGAATCTCGCCGGAGCTGTGCCTGCGCAGCGCTTGCTCCGCAGCATGGAGGTCCCCACTGGGAGCGATGGTGAGCTCCAGTCGCTCCCCACCGATCTGCGCCTTCAGCTCGTCGGCGGTCCCATGCGCGATGACGCGCCCGCGATCGATGACGGCAATCTGGTCCGCAAAGTGGTCGGCTTCTTCCAGATACTGCGTCGTGAGGAAGACCGTCGTTCCCTCGGCTACGAGGCCACGGATGACCTCCCACACCGCGAGCCGCGCGCGCGGATCCAGGCCAGTGGTCGGCTCATCGAGGAAGAGGATCGGGGGCGTGATCAGCAGACTGGCCGCGAGATCGAGACGCTTGCGCATGCCTCCCGAGTACGTTTTGACGAGGCGGGAGGCGGCCTCTGCCAGATCAACGCGTGCCAGCAACGCATGCGCCCGCCGCCTGACTTCTGGGCCTGGCAGGTGGTAGAGTTGCCCGAACATCACGAGGTTTTCGTAGCCCGTCAGGGTTTCATCGACGGCCGCATATTGCCCCGCCAGACCAATGCATGTGCGCACGGCTCTCGCCTGTTTCACAACATCCAGCCCTGCCACCTCCGCACGCCCGCTATCCGGCTCGAGTAGGGTAGTCAGGATACGCACAGCGGTCGTTTTGCCAGCACCATTGGGGCCGAGGACGGCCAGAATGCTCCCTGCCGAAACCTCCAGGTCGAGTCCATCCAGGGCATGGATCTTCCCGTAGTACTTGCGCAGTTGTTCGGCCACAATGGCTGGTGGGAGTGCCATAGGACCTTCTCCTGCTCCAGGGCGACCAGCCGTGTCAGTGTCATCGCTCTCGTTCGGTGTCGTCGCGTCATTTCCTTTGGCCAGCCTTCCTGCGGGAATAGAGCGCAGGTTGAGATCACATTGCTCTCACAACCGGTTGCTTAAATCTCACAAGGCGAACACAATGCGCTCTCATTTCGCACTTTCGTCTGCGACCAAATAGCTGTTTTCGTAGGCCGGACCGAGCAGGCGTAAGACCTGGCGATGCACCGCGTTGAGCCGCGTGACCCTGCTCGCGCTCGATCTGGCGCTGCAGGGTCACGCGGCTCAACGCGACTGACCCAGCTGACTCCCGCCTCGCCCAGCGCTCGCATGTTGGCTTTCACGACGATCCTCGTCCGGCTCGCCCGGCGCCTGCATAACCCCGTCGAGTGTGAGATTCGTGAAGACAATGACGTTGCTCATCCGTAGCTACCTCCTCATTTGCAGCTCATCATAACCTACAACAAGGAGAACAACTACTTGCATCTCGCTCTTCCAAAACCAGAGAAGCGGAAGCTACCACAACGAACAGGGATGGGTTCTGACACAGCTCTGCATTTCTGAGGAAAGACGAGAGTCCCAGTCATCAGGCTCTTCCAGCAAGTGACACCGGGGAGCAGTATGCGCGCTGTAAGCGATGCCGCTCCCCTGCTCGCATATCACCAATGAGTCAGTCTTTTTGATCGGTGATCAGCCTCTACGCGCCAAGAGGGCCGTGAGGATAGTCAGTCCCATCAGAAAGGCTCCCACGACCAGGGTCTGTCCCCAATTCCATCCAAATCCTAACCAGGGATCCTGGACCAGGATTACTACATGTTGAAGCGGGGCGAAGTCGGCAACTGTTCGCAATGAGCCGGGTAAGACCTCCGGTGGGGGTCCGGTTCCAGAGATCATCATCAAGGTAAACCAGAGCATGACCCCGGCTCCCTGGGCGGCGCGAGCGGTCGGTAGGGCTAACCCCAGAAACACGCCCAGGACAGCGAACGTCAGAGCGCCCAGGACAAATGCCGCCATCACCCCAACTGGTGAGTGGGGGCCCTTGGTTTGATAGGTGAGGGTGCCCAAGAAAGCCACGAGGAGACTGGCCAGCACGCCAATGATGAAGGTTACGGCTACCTGCGCTCCAAACACGCTCCCGAGAGGAATCGACGAGGCACGAAAGCGCCGGAGAACTCCGCGTTCTCGGTAGGCCGCGATGTGTACTGGAAGCACGATGAGCCCTATGGCGGCGATGACCAGGGCAATATAGGCTGGGATATAATAATTCATCGCCCCGACTCCTCGATAGAACCCTGGGCTCGGTTTGTTCCCGAATACTCCGCCCAGGACATATAAGAGCACCAGGGGAATCGCAAAGGTGAATACCACCGTCAAGGGCTCGCGAATGAACAGCTTCAACTCCACCCAGGTCATCTTTTCTAGAGTACGCATCATGGCATTGACACCTCCGCAGATGTGCCGACCAGTTGCAGAAAGACGTCTTCCAAACTCGGCCGTTCCACTCTCAGGTCAGCGGGCTCGATACCCTGTTGCAACAGCGCCGCTGCCACGTGCTGCAGCACCGGACCATCGCCCACTACCTCGATCTGCGACCCCTGGCACCGCACCTGCTGCACATGAGCCACTCCCCGCACGCAGGATTCAGCGGTAGCCTCACCAGTGAAATACACCTTAACCTGCTTGGCATGCTTGGCGACAAGCTGCCCAGGTGCGTCAAGGTCAACAATATGACCGTGTTGCATGATAGCCACCCGATCGCATAACCGCTCGGCTTCGTCCATAAAGTGCGTGACCAGGACTACGGTGGTCCCCTGATCCCTGATCGCTTCGATCAAGTCCCACGCCGTCCGTCGGGCAGCCGGGTCCAAACCAGTAGTCATCTCATCGAGGAAGACCAGCTGCGGCTTGTTCACCAGGGCCAACGCCACGAAGAGGCGCTGTCGTTGCCCACCAGAGAGGCTGGCAAAGGAGGCATTTCGTTTGCCGGCAAGACCCCACTCGTCAATCAGGTGTTCGCGGGCGGCGACCCCGGTAGTGGACACCGCAAAGAGATCTAGCGCCTCCCACACTTTGATGCGATCAGGGAGCGCCGATTCTTGAAGCTGGCTCCCAATGCGCTGCCGCAAACTGGTGGTCTGGGTCCAGGGATCGAGCCCAAGCACACGCACATGGCCACCATCGGCGTGCCGGAGACCTTGCAGGCATTCCACCGTAGTGGTCTTGCCGGCGCCGTTGGTTCCGAGCAAACCGAAAATCTCTCCCGCTTCGACCTGAAAGGAGATGCCGTCCACCGCCGCCTTTCCGCCGTATACCTTGCGCAACTGCTGCACCTCGATGACCTTGCCCATACGCTCTTCCTCTGCCCTGCTGAGCATGGCATGCCCGGTCTTCGCTACCGGTCTTCGCTACCGGTCTTCGCTACCGGTTCCGCATCAGTTTCACCCCTCGGATATATTCAGCTCGTGTAAAGCAGCGGAACGGGCTCGCCGGATCAAGATACGTTTTCTCGTGAGAATGCTGTCGAGACAGTCTTCTAGGTCAAGCTCAAGGTAATAGCGAAATCTCACAAAGAACGCACAAAGCGGTGCTCAATCCTCACAGAACGGACTCACCGGGCTACAATTCAGACTGATGAACCATGGACAGGTGTCCTCGTGTGTACCTATCTCGTCCCCTTGACACCGGCACCCACATCTGATACACTTGTTCTAGCAACCTGGCAGTAATAAGTAGGCTCTCGGAGGTCAAGGCAGAGGAGAACAGCGGTGCTGGTGCGGCGGGCCTACAAAACCGAACTGGCCCTGATTCAATGGATGTTGTTCAGGCTTGCCTGCGCATCTGCTGTAGGGGAGTGACCACCCCCAATTTTCCGCACGTCTCCCCAGGTTCTGCTCCAATCTTTGGACTGCCACTTTCGCCGCCGGAACTACTCCGGAACTACTCCAGAACTACTCTTGAATTGATTTTCGAGTAACTACTGACCATTGCGCAGAAGTCTACTCTCGCAACCGCCCACCCTGGCATCCACCCGTCGGCGATCAACGTCGTGAACGGCGACTCCGTCCAGTTTACCCACTCCCTACACGGTCATAGTCACCCTGGTCGGCTAAACCAACCGCCACGTGTTAGAATGGAGGATATTTGTAAACTATATTGAAGCTATTTGTAAACTTTGAGGAAAGTAAGCAAGTGAAACGTATGAGAAGTAAGATCAGACCAGCAGCTATTCTCATCGCGGCGGTGGTCGCCGCGCTGGCCTGGGCGATATTCCCTGCAGTAGCGTCGGCATCGCCCTTGTATCCCACCGGCACCACCGGCTTTGACGCGGGCTGGCCCAACTGCAGCGCCACCCCGCCGAGCAACCCACACTTTGGCATTGTCGGAGTGAGTGACGGCACTGGCTACAGCGAGAACCCCTGCCTGGCACAAGAGGCGGCGTGGTTCCCCAGCATCGAGATCTACGTCAACACAGGCTGGTATAATCAGTCCGTCCACCTGAACCCGAACAGCCCGAAGGTCTGTGCCGCAGGCGATAACAACTGCCTCGCCTATAACTACGGCTACAACGCTGGCCTGTATGCGCTGAGCTACGCGAACAGCCAGAACGTCCACGCCAGCGCGTGGTGGCTCGACGTCGAGACCAGCAACACCTGGAACTCTAACGTCGTGCAGAACCAAAACAGTCTGCAGGGCGAATACGACGCCTTGGTGGCCAATGGTGTGACCACCATTGGGGTCTACAGCACAACCGCGCAGTGGAACAGCGTCACCGGTGGCTGGATCAATAATTGGCCAAGCTGGGGCGCGACGACGTGGAGCACGGCTAAGCAGGCTCTCACCTATTGCACCGGCCATCAGTTTACCGGTGGACCGAGCTACTTCATGCAATTCATTCCAAAGCGGTCTGCGCTCGATCAAGACGTAGCGTGCTAGGCGCTATCCCGCCACGTGGGAGCTCTGCTGCTTTGCTCCGTCTCCCACGTGCGTTGTCGCCATTCGCACTAATCGAGTCGGAGCTCTTTTGTGCTCATAGCGCCACAGTGTAGTACCTCGTTAGTCCTACATGCAGAGATCAGTAAGAGCACAAATCGCTCGTAGAATTGTCCCTCTGACTCTCTTCCCCTGCTATACCTGCCAGGAGAGAAGCACAAGACCTGTGAGACTCCTGTGAGAACGAGACCTCCTGCCGTGAGATGGTTGGGATACTCCTCTGCTAGACTGGCTGCACGAATGGAGCAACCAGTGGCGCGGCATAAGTGGCGTGATCAACCCGTGGAGAGGTCTGCGTTTTCCGGGCGTCGCGTCAGCGCAGTGCTGCAGTGCTGCTCTATTGCTGTGCTGTTTCGGGAACACGGACAAACCTTGTGTGTAGTAACGGCGGGCAGAGTTGCCTGGCTCGCAGCACAGGTCTAGGGCTCATCAAGGAGACTCGCTATGCATCATTCCTTTGCTGAGCGGCGCCCCATCGTCTTCTCGGTGGTACTGCTGGTCCTCTTCGTGCTCGCCTTCTTGGTCGCCAATGCTATTACCGTCGCCTTCAAGCTCCCCGCACTGGCAACCAACGTTATGGGATATGGCGTACTTGCCCTGAATGCTATACTGCTCCTCACTCGCCTGCACTGGTGGCGCGCATCAGGCTTTCGCCTGCCCCGCGGCCGCGCACGCTGTGGCTCTTCCTCGTCCCCTGCCTGCCAGTCCTTCTCAATGTTGTCTCCGGCATTGCCTACCCCGGGATGGCACGCCTGCTGCTCTTCTTGGTCCTGGCCTTAACGGTTGGCTTTGTCGAAGAGTCGTTCTTCCGCGGGCTGAGCCTCACTGCGCTTCTCCCTCGTGGACCCTGGCAAGCGGTGATCACAGCGTCCGTCTTGTTTGGTCTTGGGCATCTGCTCAACCTGGCTGCGGGCGCCAATCTGGAGGCCACGCTTCTGCAGATAGTCTATGCGCTGGCTATCGGCTTGATGTATGCCGCCTTGCGCCTGCGCACGCTGACCATCCTTCCTTTGATCCTCTTGCACGGCTTGACCGACTTCTTCGGGTTTCTCGTCTATAACTCGCCAACCGTCTCAGCAAGCCCGAGTACGCTCGCCGTTGTCGTCACCATGGTAGAAATCGTCATCTACACGACGTACTGTGTTATCCTGATGCGCAAGGTGAAGCCCGAGACGCACGGGACGGATACTGAAGCAAAGCTCAATCCCATCCCAGTAGCTGTGTAAGTGGATGGAGATCAGGTGCTCTGAAGTTACCCCGATTTGGTGGCTCTTGCGCGTTATTGATGAAGGCTGCTTGGTGAACTCTCGATCCCGCCTTCGAGGAGGAGCATGCCTCATCAATAACGCTTACTTTCCAGACGCGGCAAGATGATGCCAAGGAGCGTAGCAACCGAGCTTCATCAAAAGTGCGTATGAGCCACTAAAACGGGTCAACTCCACGACGGTCATGACCCCTCATCAAGGGCGACCAGCTGGCTCAATCAAGGATGTGCGCCGGTAGGCGCCTCGCTCGTTATCAGCGGAGCCGGCTGGCCACGGCACTCTGTATCGGAGAAGTGACACTACCACTAGTGCTGCTTGTTGGCGGCGTCTCTGGCACACTTGTGGTCTGGCAGCGCCGGAGAAGGGTGAGGCAGACGCGATGACGGAATATGGAGTGGAGTCCTAGGCGTATACTAGAGGAAGAGTAGGCGGACGGAGCTCAGCGGACCAAGCTCGGCGGACCTACTCGGAGAGCGTCCACAGCCCGCAGGGCAGGAGCCTGCAGGTCGGATCTGAGGGAGGGGTGGTGAGAAGATGCACAGTCCCCAGCGGTCTGGTCCCTACCTACCGCGCTCGCGCCAAGAATGGCACTTGGTCAACCAGATTGATCTGACTCGCCGCCTCGGTCGGTACGGTCTGGGAGCCTTGTGGGGAGGCATCGGACTGGGGATAGCGGGAGTTGGGCTGGGGTTGGCGGGAGTTGGGCTGGGGCTGAGCACCCCCTTGCAGCTGGCCGCGCTGATCGCGATAGTGGCGGCGGTCGTGGTCGAAGTCGGCGGGGTGGGCCTGTCGATCACCAACTTCTTCCTGCATCTGCGCGTCTCGCTGCAGGCGGTGCAGATCCAGCGGACCGCTCCGCACAATCCCCTGCCCGCCAAATACTTACATGCCGAGTTGGTCCGCTGGATCAAGCGGATCGATCTGTTGTTAACCACGATTGCGACCCTGGTCGCCACCCTGGCGACGTTGGGGATTGGGATCGCGGTGACGGTGCCAACGGGGATTGGACTGGGGTTTATCGGGTGGGTCGCGACCGAGCTGTGGGGCCTTGGAGCCAATCGAGTGGTCTATAGAGAAGTGAGACGGCAGAAGGAAGGGGTGCGCCTGCTGGTCGAGTCTCGCTCTCATCCCAAAAGCCGGTAAACGGCTGGGGTTTAGCGCCAGACTTGCGCTACCGGTAGAGCGAGGCTAAGTCATGGGCATTCGCCGTAGCTCTTGGCCCTTACCCTTGGCTTTTCTTGAGGTGCTGAGCCAGCCAGCTCGGTCAGGCGCTGGCAGTGCCGCGCTCAGCTACTCGCCGCTCGGCGTCTTCCAGTGTGATGTCGGTGTCGATGGCTGCGCGAATGGCCTGGATCGCCGGACCTCTCGCCCGCAGCTTGGTAGCTGCGTGAGCTGGCATATTGATCTTGCTCAGGGCAAGAGCCGCCTGATTGGCAGCCGCATCCAGATCGGCGGCAGGAACCAGCCGGTCAAAAAAACCGGCGGTGACCGCTTCGGGCGGAGCCAATAGTTCGCCGGTCAGCAGGCAGCGACTGAAATAAGCCGGCGTCAGCCGCTGACGAGCGACTTCAATACCGAACTGGGGAAGAGCTATCCCGATGGCTACTTCATTCATCCCGGTCTTGTAGGAGCCTTCCGCTGCCAGGCGTAGATCGGCGGAAAGGATCAGGAAGGCGCCCATGGGATAGGCATGACCGTTGCAGGCAACCACCACTGGTGTGGGGAATGACAGAATACGGAGGGCGAGTTCGGCACCGGCCTTAAGCATCTGGTACATATCGACGGCGCTACCGCCGGCGAGAACCTTCAGGTCGAAGCCCGCAGAGAACGTCTGGCCCCGCCCGGTCAGAACGACGACCGTCTGGTCTCTTTGGGCCTCATCGAAAGCGCTATGCAAGGCCTCCAGCATGCTGATCGACATCACATTGGCCTTGCCGTCGTCCATGACGATCCAGCTGATTGAGCCCGAGCGGGCTTAAGTCACGGGATTGATCATCGCTAGCTCCTCCTGGCATCCTGGGGATGCCGGTACTGGTGTGTTTTCCGGATACGGCTCCGCACTACTATGGATACCTGGTATACATACAAGAGCCGTCCCAGAATCGACTCTCCCA
>JBKQTH010000275.1:0-15712 GCA_052143275.1 Ktedonobacterales bacterium
GTGACGTGTCAGAAATTATATCCGCATGTTTGCCAGTATGCAATCAGAGTGGGACATCTGCGTGCCCTAAAGAGCGTAATCAATTTGAGGTAGGGGTAGGGGTGTATGCTCTTTTCTGGGGAATAGCGAGACAGGGGGGACTTTTGCTAAACAAGCGAGCTACGACCCTTTCCACTCTGCAACGTTGGTTTCACACGAAGCCGCTGTGGATGCGTGCCGCAACGGTTTACTGCCTCACTCTCTTGCTCCTCCTGCTTATAGAACAGTTTACTTTTATCGCGATGCAAATCCCCTTCACCATTTCCACATCCGCGTCCTCACTGCGTATCGGCATTGATGGCTCCAACCTTGGTGTAGCGTTGCCGGCTTCTCCCACGAAGATTCTTTTTGTTCGTACCGACAGTGCGCTACGCGAGTTCCAATTGGACGGTACTGATAGCATCAACAATTTTTCGCTGAACACCAGCTATATTCACCAGATTGAAAACAGCCCGTATTACCGCTTTCAGGCCTGGATGCGCGATATCGATAGCTATAGCAGCTGGCGTGACATCCGGATTCGTGTGGCCTCATCCGGGCGGCTTCTGGCCAGTGTACCGGTGGCGGAGACAAGTACCCTCCTGCCTCTTCCAGAAGCCAATGCTACCGTTTCGGCTTCGATCGAGCGGCTGGAAGTCCCGGTGGAAATCGATGTCTTCTGTGGAGATAATGAATGCGGCACTATTGAGGTCGACCGCAATGATCGCTTCGTACAGGTCCAGTCTCTCCTTGCGGATGGCAGCCCTGGAGCGACCCAGAAAGTGTTCTTTCCTCACGACCCATTACCATTCGTTGCCGAGGTCGCGTATCTGTTAATCCAGACGATGATCTGGTCTACGTTGCTGCTGGGACTTTTGGTTCTTCTTCATGCAGCGTTGCTGGTGGTGCCAGCTAAGTTGGCAGAAACCGGACAGGCGACCGCTACTCGCGTGAAATGGCAACCGAGTGCGCGCGCAAGCAGCAACGGCGGGGCCGTCAGCTGGTGGCGCACACGGTCCCTCCAGCTACTGCGGTGGCCTCACGGTACGGTAAGGAGGTTGACTGGCACTATGCGTCGCTACGGCGACGGGTGGGATCTGGTCGCCGCCGCTTTGACGCTTGCCGCGGGCGGCTTCACGGTCTGGATAGCACTGGTGGAATATCACGCCGAGCCTCACATCCTGGACGCCAGTGCCTATATCTTCCAGGCTAAGATATTTGCATCCGGTCAACTTTCAGCGCCAGTGCCCGCCAACCTTGGAGCATTTCAGGGACCCTTTATGGTCGCTTACCAGGGACGATGGTTTGCCCAGTATGCACCCGGAACGTCGGCTATTCTGGCGCTGGGAATGCTATTGCACATACCCTGGTTGGTCGAGCCTGTCCTTGGGTCCTTCGCTCTCTTCGGCATCTATAAACTGGGGCGACTGATGTTCTCGCCCCTGGAGGCGCTGCTGGCGCTTCTACTGGGAGCGCTCTCCGCCTTTTACCTTTTTCTTGCCGCCTCATATCTTAGCCACACGATAGCTCTATTCTTTGGAGTCTACTTTCTGCTGGCGCTGCTCCACTTTGATAAGCGACCTCGCCAGCTTACCTTCGTCATTGCTGCCCTTTGCGCGGGAGGCCTGCTCCTGACACGGGAGTTGAGCGCCGTGCTGGTCTGTGGCGGCTCGACTCTAGTTCTGATCAGTCTGCATTGGCGCAGCTGGTGGCGGCAGCGCGACCAGATCGTCAGTTTAGCCGTCATACCGGTCGGCATACTGGTCTTTTTTGGGTTCGTGTACCTTGCATATAATGCCCTGCAGACTGGAAATCCATTTTTGCTGCCGCGTACGATTTTCAATCCTGCCGACCGGTATGGCTTTGGGCAGGGCATTGGTTTTTACGGCCAGCATACACTGGCCGCTGGTTTCGTCAACCTGGATCAGTTGCTCACTATCCTGTTGATTGATCTGTATGGCTGGCCCTTCTACTTCACGCTAGCTCTGGTGCCGCTAGCCTTCTTGAGACGACTGCGGTCGCTGGAGTGGGATGTCTTCTGTCTGGCTGTAGGTAGCCTGCTGATTCTCGCTATGGTAGGATATTTCTATCACGGTATCTACCTTGGGCCTCGCTATCTGTATGATGCGCTGCCGTTTCTGCTGCTGCTCACCGCGCGGGGACTGACGGCATTGTTTGGGGTACTGGTGGCTCTTACCGGACGCTTGGCTCCGACAATTCAGCGGGCCAGGCTACGTGGTCACGCTCGCAATTTGGTGCTAATGCTGGCTGTGGTTCTCATTGGATGCAATGTGCTCTACTATCTTCCGCGGCAGATCGCGATATATCGCGATTATACTGGTCTACCCATAACCGAGCCACTGCAGGTTACTACCATCTACAGCTTCCACCCGGCCCAGGCAATAGTGGTGACCAGTGACTGGTATGTCTATAACTATGTGCTGTTCCCTCTGAATGATCCCAGTCTAGCGGGAGAGACCCTCTATGCCTATGCTGCTGGCCCCGCTACTTTAACACAACTGGAGGAGCAGTACCCTAGCCGCAAGCTCTACTGGCTACAGGTAGGGCCAAATGGTGTGGTAACCTTCGCAGAGGTCGCGCGCTAAGCGAAGTTACCGCTTGACGTGAACGTGAGGTCCCGGTATCTTAGGAGCAGGCCGGCTAGAGATCTACTTCTCTGGCGTCTCGTCCAGTATGAGCAGGCGGAGAGTGGTTTGAGGCGGCGCAAGACAGAACAACAACGCAGTCCCAGGATTACTCATGATCAGGTAATCGAGCTATTGGTAGACTACCACCTGGGCAGGCTTGATCCCCGGATCAATCGCGAGATTGAGCTGCACGTTGCTGGCTGCCCTCTTTGCCAGATACAGGGTCTGGTTCACACCGGCACCGAGAAGCGCGCAATTCAACGCCGCATAAGCAAGGCAAAACCGACTCGCCGCCGGATTTCCCGGCGGGTACGTATCATCCTGCTGATTTTGGTGATCATCATAGTCGCACTGCTAGCGGTGTATGCGCTGCTGCGCACCAATCTCGTTGTCCCTCCTACCGGAGCTTCGGCAGAACCTTTCCTGCTAAGGGGTATCTCCGCCATGATCCAGTAGCTGCATCGCTCCCAGTCTTGTGGTAACTCCCCAGTTTCTCTTGAGTTTCTATAGTTCTATATGAACCTACCAATTTGCTGATGTGGCTGCTATGGTAGCGACGCGCCGGGCATGATATGCTGGGGTCGATCGTTTTCAAGTCGCCAGCCGTGACAATTTTGGGAGTAGACGTATGGATCAGCAAGACAGTGCCAAGCTCATGACCTCTGATTGGTGGGCAACGGGAGACGCACCGGCTCGTACAGGCTGCCTGGTTGGGCCGCTTATTGACGGACGCGCTACCATGTTTGCGATGTGCAAAGCATTTCTTGCCGCCAAGCAGTATATTCTCTTGGCCGGTTGGGATATCTGCATCGAGTTGCCCATGGTACGGGGTGAAGATACGCGAGCTCTGGGGGAGGCCATAACCGAGGATTCGGTGATACAGGAGCGGTTGCGGGCCGAGGGGTTAGATGAAGCAGCCATTGCCTTCTGGAAAGCGAATCAGCTTCGGGTAATCGATGTCCTGGGATACGTGGTGCAGCGTGGAGTGAAGGTCGGCGTAATCCTGTGGGACGCCTACCACATGGGAAGCCATGTTACCAACGATCCGGCAGCTCAGCGAGACGCGCTGCGGGCAGTCGGGGTAGATTGTCTCCTCGATGATAGCAGCCGTCAGATCTCCCATATCACACAGTCGCTCCACCAGAAGTGTTGCGTCGTGGATGGGCGCGTGGCCTATGTTGGCGGTATCGATCTTACGGTACAGTATAGCGGAGACTATGACCGCTGGGATACCCACCACCATCTCTGTGACTCGCCGGAGCGCGCCTCCAGCCGGTCGGCGGCAGCGCAGCATCCCTGGCATGATGTGCATAGTCAGATACAGGGTCCGGCGGTTGCCGATGTCCTACGGAATATTGTCCAGAGATGGTCTCAGGTAGCTAGGCGCCATAATGCGCCGGATTGGCCGGCTCAGCTAGAGGACAAGGCACTACCTGAGCTGGAAGGAGGTGTTCCAGCGCAGGTAGTTCGCACGATACCTCCGCATACCTATGAATTTGCGCCCGAGGGCATCAGGACCATCAAGGATGCCTACGTCCGGGCCATTAGCCAGGCTCGCCGGTTTATCTATCTGGAGAATCAGTACCTGTGGCCTGAGGTATTCATTGGGCTAGATAATCTGCGCTGGGGCGAGAGAAGCCCAGAGAGTATGGCAGTTATAGAGGCGATTGGAGGTGCCATTAGGCGTGGAGTGCAGGTGGCCATTACTCTGCCGGATCATCCCAATTGTGGGCGGCGATTTACCGATGGCGGTGTCCAGTTGCTTCGCCAACACGCCAGCGAATCAGGAAGTCCGGAGCGGCTAAGCGTGTTTACCCTCGGTAGCGGAGAATCCGATCCCGCCTCCCCCGGCGGCATTTTTTACCGTCCGGTGTATATCCACGGCAAAGTTGCCGTCGTAGATGATCTCTGGTGGACGGTTGGCTCGGCCAATCTGAACAGTCGAGGCATGTACTCGGATGCGGAGATCAACATCGTCGTACTCGATGCCGCAGGCGCTCGCTCGTTGCGACGCAGTCTGTGGGCGGAGCATCTTCGTCGCGAGGTGGGGGATATTGCTTCACTGGAGACACCGGCCGAAATGTTTTCGGGACTGCGAGCGCTGGCCGGGGAGAACCAAGAACATGTGGCAAGACGCGAACCGCTCAATGGCCATATCTTACCGTACCTGACTGAATCCGATGGTAAGCTGTTTGGTTTGTCTGTACATGCCGAGCATGGCTGGCTAGACAATTTACCGGGTAGCTCCGGAGCTCTGCCGGAAGAGATTGCTGGTCGCTACCTCTAGCGGCAGTCTCTGGTTCCTTGGTAACCGAGGTGGCTTACCCTGGACCGGCATGTGGTATGGTGTAGCAGTATCGGTTTGGATATCACAACTCCACCACTGCGGCAAGGGCTTCGGAGGGCCAGGGCGGCGTGCAGCACCTTGATCAATGGCTAGGTAAGCGGGTAGATACATGCAAGATGGCGTAGCCGAGCAACTTGAAAGCGATCTGTGGGTCATCGATACGCTTTTCCAGGGAGAGCCAGGGGTTATTGCCAGCTACCTTTTAACCGGCGCGTACGGTCCGGCGCTTATCGATGTCGGATCGGGCGCCAGTGTAGCGCAACTCCTTTCGGGGATTCATGCCGCCGGTGTTGACCCAGGAGATGTGGCGCACTTGATCCTGACTCATGTTCATCTGGATCATGCTGGGGCCGCAGGTGCACTGCTCTCGTATATGCCCAAGGCGCAGGTGTACGTCCATGGCCTGGGAGCGCCGCATCTGGTAGATCCGTCCAGGTTACTGGGTAGCGCGGCCCGCATTTACGGCGAGGCGATGGAACAGCTCTGGGGAACAATGGAGCCTGTGCCCGAGCGCCGCATCCAGATACTTATGGATGAGCAGACCATTAGGGTTGGCAGCCGGAGTTTGCGAGCGCTGTACACGCCCGGGCACGCTGTTCATCATCTGGTCTACTTTGATGAAGGACACCAAGAGCTGTTTGCCGGAGATATCGCCGGTGTGCGGCTCCAGGGATCGGGTTTTGTGAGGCCTCCGACACCACCGCCGGATCTCAACCTTGAAGACTGGTACACGAGTCTTGACCGTATTGCCGAGCTACATCCGGATGTGCTGTATTTGCCTCACTATGGACGGGCGACGGACGTAGTGCGTCACCTGGACCAGTTGCGCAGGCGTCTTGGCGACTGGGGGGAGTTGATGCTTGTGGGGATACGCCAGGAGCAGCCGGATGTCGAACTGGCCAACCTACTGGCACAGACCGCTAATTCCGAGATTGCCCAAAGCAACAGCAGAGACGAAACCGTGGTCGCTCGCTATGAGCTGGCATCGAATTATCTAATGAGCGCGCAGGGTTACGTGCGCTACTACCGAAAAGTACACCCGGATTTGCTGGCATAGGTTGCACAGGTCGTATAGGTCGATGACGTGGCTGGTGGGAATCTCGCGTGTTATGAGGAAGGAATAATATGACCCCGGATGCTCATAAAAATACCATAGATACTGTGGAATATACCGTAGAAGACCCGCTGGACGCCGGTAATCTTGACGCATTGGTAGCTGGGCGGCATGGAGCGCCATTCGATATTCTCGGCCCACATCGCCTACTGCTGCGTAATCAGGTCTGGTGGGTAGTGCGGGCCTTCATTCCGGGAGCTGGTGCGGTAACACTTCTGCCTGCCGCTGCTACCCGGCGTAGCGGCGCTACAGGTGAAGCGGAGGCTGGCGCCCTGCCGATGAAGATGATACATCAGGCTGGGCTGTTTAGCGTCGTCGGACGTGGTGAGCTTCCCGCCCAGTATCAACCTCATTATCAGCTCTTGATCCAGCGAGGCCTGGGGGAGGCGGAGTGGGCGTACGATCCCTATACCTTTGCGCCTCTGCTCTCTGATTTCGATCTGTACCTCATCGGCGAGGGCACCCATGAGGAGATATATGAGCGCCTGGGCGCCCATCCGCGCATAGTCGACGGTATCGCCGGCGTCTCCTACGCGGTGTGGGCACCCAACGCCCGGCGGGTCAGCGTCGTTGGTGATTTCAACGGCTGGAGTGAGAGAGCTCATCCAATGCGTCTCGCCAGCAATGGCATCTGGGAGCTGTTCTTGCCCGGAATCTCCATTGGCTCGCTCTACAAGTACGCGATACTTTCCTGGAATCATGGCTACAACGTGTTGAAGGCCGATCCCTACGCGCTGGCGGCTGAAGTCCGTCCCGGTACCGCCTCGCGGGTCTGGGATCTTGGCGGATACGTCTGGGGGGACACCGAGTGGCTCCAGGAGCGGGGACGCCGCAACGGTCTGGATGCTCCGATCAGCATCTATGAAGTGCATCTTGGGTCATGGATGTCCCCCTCTCAGGGCGAGACCGGACTCATCAATTACCGCGATTTTGCCCATCGGATAGTTGAGTATGCCAAAGACCTCCATTACACGCATATCGAGTTGCTGCCTATCACCGAGTATCCCGCTGACAGCTCATGGGGCTACCAGGTGACCGGCTATTTCGCGCCCACCAGCCGCTACGGCACGCCGCAGGACTTTATGTATCTGGTGGACCATTGCCATCAGAATGGTATCGGAGTCTTGATGGATTGGGTGCCGGGCCATTTCATTAAGGATGAGCATGGGCTGGGATATTTTGATGGCACTCATCTCTATGAGCATGCTGATCCACGCCAGGGTGAGCATGAAGTCTGGGGAACCCTGATCTTTAACTTCGGCCGCAATGAGGTCCGTAATTTTCTCATGGCCAGCGCGCTTTTCTGGCTGGACAAGTACCATATTGACGGGTTACGGGTGGATGCGGTGGCTTCCATGCTCTACCTGGACTTTGGCCGCAAGCACGGCCAATGGCTGCCCAATCGTTATGGTGGACGGGAAAACCTCGAAGCCGTCTCCTTTCTGCGCTCGTGCAACAAGGTCATACATCAGCGCTTTCCAGGTGTGTTGATGATGGCCGAGGAGTCTACAGCGTGGCCGTATGTTACCGCTCCGGTGGAGGCGGGTGGACTTGGCTTCACTCTCAAGTGGAACATGGGATGGATGCACGATATTTTGCAATATCTGCACTACGATCCCATCTATCGCAGCTTTCACCAGAATGATTTAACTTTCTCGTTCACTTACACTCACTCCGAGCGATTCATTCTTCCTCTCTCCCATGATGAAGTGGTGCATATCAAGGGCTCGCTCCTAAATAAGATGCCGGGTGACCGCTGGCAGAAGTTTGCCAATCTACGGGCGCTCTACGGCCTGATGTATGCGCATCCCGGCAAGAAGCTGCTTTTCATGGGTGGAGAGATAGGCCAGTGGTCTGAATGGAACTATGCCGGTTATCTCGATTGGTACATGCTTGACCCCGAACGAGCTGGAGACGACATGCACCGCCGGCTGCAGGGGTTCGTGCGCGACTTGAACCGCCTGCTGGTGTCGGAGCCGTCACTTCACCAGTGTGACATCCTCCCTGAAGGATTTGCCTGGATAGACGGATCGGATACCAAGCACAGCGTCATTGCGTTTATACGGTACGCGGAACACCGTAGCCACCCGCTAATATTCGTCTGCAACTTTACACCCACAGTACGCTATGGCTACCGGATTGGGGTGCCGTTTCCCGGCCAGTACGCCGAGATATTCAACTCCGATGCCGAGATCTACGGCGGGAGCAATGTCGGCAATCTGGGACGAGTGCAGGGCGACCCGGAGCCGATGCACGGCTATCACTATTCGATTCCGCTGACGCTGCCGCCGCTAGCGGTGATAGCGCTACGTCCTCTGGGCACGGCCAAGCAAACCAAAGGAGCTCTCTCTCGTGAGATAACTCCGACGACCAGCAGTGCGCCGGTGGAGGCACGCTCCGGTAGCGAAGATCTGTCCTGAACCGTCGAGGTTTCCACCACGTGTCAGCCGCGGGCAAGAATCTGGATCTACCGTAATTGCCGTATATGCTCACTATAGGCCCGCAGCGTTGTCGTGTTGCTTACAGGGTGCAGTATGCTCTGGTCGGCGGCGACCACGCGACTGCCCCGAGGCGCTGTTCGAGTCTCTATGCAGAGCGCGTCACCCGCAACCACTTCGCGGATATATTCGATATGGTAGAAGCGAGGGCGTAGGTGCTCGACGTGCCGGACGACGGGCATCTCCGTCGGTGGCGCGACCGAAACAGCAGCCTGGTGAAAGGCTTCATCCAGCCAGTCGGCATAGACACAGTTGTTAATGTGCTGCTGGCTATCGGTCTCATAATGTCTCGCCTGAAGCAAAAGAGTAGAGAATCCTTCGGTCGCCGGTGGGACCCCGGCCAGGGAGCGAGGACGGCGTATTGCCATCCCGTTGCCTGCGGCCTTCATCGCTGCCAGTATCTCATCAGAGATGCGGGTAAGCTGTCCTCGCACGGTATCACAGTAGGCCCAGCGGGCACTGGCGCGCGCAACCAATTTCCCGGTGGAAGGACACCAGATGGCATATTCGCGCTGAGCCTGAACACGCCGGAACTCGGAGACCCAGGTAGCCAACCTCAGTTCCTGGCCAATCTGTGGCCGTGCGCCCATTAGAATCGTCATTTCGCGCACCACCCAGGCAGTGTGGTGATTTACATACCAAGATCGATCGAAGCCAATGGCTGCTGAGGCATCGGTTGCCAGTGACTCACAGTAGCGGAGTGCGGTGCCCAGCCCGATCACTCCACTTCGCCCAACCTCGTAGCTGCGCACGCGCAGTTGGTCGTGGAACGCCTCACCCGGAATCGCGAGTGCACGGTTATTGCTTATTACATTGCTCACGCACGAGCCTCCGTGCTGCCTCCTCCTTTACCGGCTTCCAGGTAGCGAGCCAGGATAAAGACTACATCAGAGAGGCGATTCAGATACTTTATGAGCTCGCCGTTCTTAATCTCGCCGGCATGTAGCAGGCGGACCGCCATGCGTTCGCCGCGGCGAATGATGGTGCGAGCCAGATCAAGAGCGGCGCCATCCAGTGAATCACCCGGAATGACGAATTTATTGGGTATAACCACTGCCGCTTTCAGTTCCTCTTCGGTTGTCTCCAGCCAGCCGACCCGCTCAGCAGTGATCTGCATACCAACTGCCCGCAGATTTTCGGGTGGTGTAGCCAGTTCGGCCATCAAGACATACAGATCTTGCTGCATATGCAGTATGATCTCTCGTGCTCGGGGATCCGTGGTGGTGGCTCGTGCCAGTCCAAGCGCCGAAGTTGCTTCGTCCACCGTCCCGAAGGTGTCGGGACGGTCATCGTATTTGGGCACGCGCTGCTCGCCTAGAAGGCTGGTATAGCCAGTGTCGCCCGTACCGGTGGTGACCTTTGCCATGAAGGTTATTCTACACTTTCACCAAATTTCGCTGTGACATCCTCTATATATACCGATGGCTCTTATCTTATCACTTCGTATTACTTTGGCAGGTCGCGTTCTGACACCCATATTCATTCGTATGAGTGGATCGACACAATGGAGAGTGGTGCTGCGCCCTGCCTCAAGATAGATTGTCTCACATCACACCCTTCTGGATAGCCATGATTTGATTGAGCTTTGGCATACTGTCTCTTCTTACTGTTGAGATTCACGCTCGCCACTCTAGCACAGGAGCATGGAGAAAGCGGCGTGTGATTGTGGTATACTGAGTGCTGGATACAGGCAATGTCAATGGCGGCATCGCGGCCACGTAGCAGTGGAGCGATTGCCGCCTTTTTGTTTGTGAAGCGAAGGCAAAGATATGTTAACAGACCGTACCCCGAATTATAGAGTCCTGCGCAGTGACGACCAATCAGCAGCGTGCAACTCGCACAAGGAACGAGGGTATGGTGCTGCCCAAAATCTTTGTTGGCCACAGCCTCAACGACGACGCCTTCACTGAGAGATTGGTGAGCCACCTGCGCCTACCGGGTGCTGGTGTCACTCACCTCAGTAATTACCACTGGAGAAAAGCAAGTGCAGCAGATCGCAGCGAATGACTCGCTCATTGACGAAGTAAGCAAACTCATGTTGGCCGAGTTGACCTGGCGCAGCAACAGAATACAAAGGAAGGTGGAAACTCTTCTGGAGAATGACGAACGACGTCGGCTGTTGTCTGCGATGTTCGCGCATTGGAATCTGGAGCTAGAGCAGGTGGAGCAGGCACTCGACCTTAAATCAAGGTCAGATCGACCATGATAGCGGCGGACTCGCAATGTTCATGAACGCCTGAATAAGCGGCGAATCGCTTCCATCGCTTACCCGTCGGCCTCGGCGTCAGCAGTGGAGGCGGAGTGGATACCTACCGTTAGTTCAGTAACGTTCATTTCTTGGCTTTTTGCATGGCGCCCGAAACCCACTCTGGTTCGGGCGCCATTTTTCTCATCGCCACCTCTGACTCTCTAGTGTACTCTTTGCTCTCTGCCCAGTCTTCCTCTATCTGATCTTTGTCTGATTCCTCAGCCAAGTTGCTAGACTCTGATACAAATTGTGTACATACTCGTTTGCTTTTATAACATGGTGCAACAGGTGCGAAGCTGCCTGTTCTCTTTGCCAGGAGGCACCATGGCAGCCGGGAAGTGTGGGCCCGGTGGGTAGTAGCCGGCCGATAACTCGGGGATTCTGGCCTCTTCGGGAGCGGAGTGAAAGGTAGTGGTACGCATGACTCAGGTCCTGGTGATAGATGATAGTTATACTCTTCGGCAGCTCATTCGCGCCACTCTCGAGCCGCTAGGGTATGGAATAATCGAAGCATCGGATGGGGAAGAAGGTCTGGACGCTCTCCGATCAAGTGTTGAGCCACTGGTCGTTTTACTGGATTATCAGATGCCGCATATGGACGGTATGGAGGTATTGCAGACTGTCAACCAGGCGGGAGGCCCTTTGCTTACCCACGACTACATTGTGATTTCAGCAAACCAAGCAACATTCCCCAGTGCCTTCATCGATCTCTTGCGAAACCTTTCGATACGAGTGCTCCCCAAGCCATTTGAGCGTGAGACTTTGCTGGCCACGGTTGGGCAGGCAGCCGAGCGTCTGGCTTCTCCACCCGAAGGAGCATTTCCTCGTGATCCGGAGACGACCGACACACACTAAGCTCCGGCATGATATACTACGCTAGGATCCCTCGCCGGTGAGGGCTGTGTGCTGGTGCCGTCAAACGGCAATATTTTTCGTTGTTACCGTCATTACGGTAGGTACTTCTGAAGAGATACCAAAAGATAAAACAGGAGATCCTGCATGGCAACGACGCGTGTAAGACGGCCGACCCTCAACGATCTTGACCTCAGTATTGGCAAACGGACGCGCCTGCATCGGCTGCTCTATACCTACGGGCCGGCGAACGGCACCCTCTTATTGCTGCCGATCGACCAGGGTTTGGAGCATGGTCCGCGTGATTTCTTCGTCAACCCAGAGGCTAAGGATCCAGATTTTCAGCTCCGCTTGGCGAAAGAAGGAGGCTTCTCCGGGATTGTCTTTCAGTACGGCATCGCCGAGAAGTACATGAGCCGTTATGCCGGTGAGGTGCCGCTGATACTCAAGCTCAACGGCAAAACTGAGATACCCTCGGATAAGTCTCCGATCTCACCTTGCATTGCTTCGGTTGAAGACGCGGTAAGACTGGGCGCTGAGGCAGTAGGATACACATTATATGTGGGTTCGCCGCTCCAGGCAGACGACTTTGAACAGTTCCGCAAGGTGCGCAGCGATGCTGATCGGTACGGTATGCCGGTTATCGTATGGGCGTATCCCCGTGGTGAAGCTATCGAAGCCAAGGGAGGGCGCGATAGCTTGTATGCGGTTGACTATGCCGCCCGCGTTGCCAACGAGCTGGGCGCCGACATCGTCAAAGTAAATGTACCGACGATCAACCCGGAGAAAGATGCTGCCGCGCCCAAGCCCTACAACACCATGCAAGTCACTCGAGAGGAGGCGGTACGCATGGTAGTCGAGTCGGCGGGCCGTACCTTGCTGCTATTCAGCGGCGGCGAAATGCAGGGTGAAGGCAGCGTCATCGACAAAGCTCGCATTGGAATGGAAAGCGGCGCGACTGGTATGATTTTTGGCCGCAATATCTGGCAGCGTCCGTTCGATGAGGCGCTGGCGCTATCGGGGCAGATTCGCGATATGATGCGCGAATACGGCGCCTGATTCCCAGCAAGCCTTCGGAAGGCTTAAGCTGGCCGGCGATTGCTGCCGATTACTGCCGCGTGTCTCTCCTGGCTGATCTGTCGGGGCCGGCCGGGGGATGCAGGGCGTCTACCGGCTGGTAGACGCCCGTCGCCTATTCACAAGCGAAAAACTTTAGTGTTGTTACTCGGGGGTGGCCTCGCATGGAATCAATCCGTGTCATGATTGTAGATGAGCATCCTTTGTTCAGGCAAGGGTGCCGCTGTGCTCTGGAGCGTGCCGGCGATTGCATGGTGGTTGCCGAAACGTCCGAGAGCCGGGCGGGCCTGGAGCTGGCGAAACAACATACTCCTGATGTGGTTCTCATTGACGCTCTGCTTGCCACCAATGATGCCCTGGAACTTGCCCGCCAGCTGCGCCATGCCAGTCCCAAGGTCGCAATTCTCATGCTCACCGCCTTTGAAGATGAGGAACAGCTCTTCCAATCCATGAAACTTGGCGCAGCCGCCTATCTGCTCAAGAACATTACCCCCGATGAGCTGGTGGATGCAGTGCGCCGAGTGAGCAGAGGCGTCTATATTATCAACGATAATGTGTTGTCGCGCCCGAACGTGGCCAGCAGGGTGCTGCGATCCTTCCAGGCTATGAGCGCTGAGGAGCCTCCAGAAGTGCAGCCCCTGTATTCTCCGCTCTCCGGCCGAGAAATTGAGATACTCGACTATATCGCACGCGGCAACAGCAATAAAGAAATCGCCAAATCTCTCAAGATCAGCGATCAGACGGTGAAGAATCATATCACATCCATCCTAAAGAAGCTTCAGGTCAACGACCGGACTGCGGCAGTGGTGCATGCCCTGAAGAATAAATGGATCAAGATCGATGAGGATGCCTGAGCGCCGGGATTCTATAGGTGAGGCGCAGGTCTTTGTCAGAGCGATGCAGGACACGTTTTTAGGAACATTGCCATGAGCCGAAATTCTGCCAACTTGCAGCGCCATGCCTGGGATGACGAGATCGCTATACTGAACGCTTGCCGATCCGAGCTTGATCGAGTGAGCGCTGAGCTTGAGGAGCTGCGCCTGTTGCTTGCGCAGTCTACCCAGGAGGTGGAGACACTCAACCAACGCAAAGTCCTGGCGGCGGCAAAAATTCACGAGATGGAAGAGCGCCTGGAGCACTATTCGCGACAGGACATTCGTGATGCTTATCTGGAGTCCGGTGGGGCCGAGATGCGCGCATTTATGCTTTCGGAGCAGAGGGACCAATGGCAGGCGAAAGTAAGAACTCATGAGCGCTATCTCTCCTTTCTTACTCGTCTCCTCCAGACTTTGCCACTCATTGCCGCACCTCTGCCGTCCCTTGACGTAAGCGAATCTAGGACGCTACCGCCAATGCCCCCTCCGGCGGCGTCACAGGTGCGACCATTGACCCCTCCGGCAACTCCAGTGCGGCCATGGCCTCCGGTGGTTCCATCGGAACCACCGGAGTATTCACCGTACGACCTCGAGCTACCCATGACGAGCAGCCTGCCATTTGCCCAGCAGGAGACCGAGATGTTAACCATTGGGCCTCCAGGCGTCAATGTCCAGGATGGGCCGGTAGCCATGGGTCCGCAGCACCTGGTGATGCCGGCGACGGGTATGCTGACTCCCCAGATGCAGCAGCAGTCTCTCCTGGCTCGAGTCATTCTAGCGCAGGAGACTGTTCGGCAGCGGGTGGCGCAGCGACTTCACGACGGACCGGCTCAAGCCCTGGCCAACATCGTTCTGGAGGCGGAGGTATGCGCTAAGCTGCTAGCCACCAATCCACAGCGAGCTACCGGCGAACTTGAGCAGCTGAAGCATATGGTGACGGTAACCCTTCAGGAGACACGCAAGTTCATCTTTGAGCTCCACCCCATGACCCTAGCCGATCTTGGCTTGGCGGCGACGCTCAAGCGCTACGGTGAGGAAGTTAGCGCCCGGTACAAGATACAGGTGCCGGTAGTGGTGCCCCAGGTGGAACCTTTCTTACCTATGGGAAAGCGCGTGGCGATTTTTCGGGTAGCGCAGGAAGCGGTGGCCAATGCGATCGAGCACAGCCAGGCCACATTGATCCGCATCCGGATAGACTTGCCACCAGGCAGGCTCGTCCTGATAGTCGAGGACACCGGCACTGGTTTCGACGTTGAAGCCGCACAGAGAACCATACAAGGTCGCGAAGGCTGGGGAATGCTGAGCATGCGGGAACGAGCGGAGGTACTAGGGGGGTGGCTTCGTGTCGAGAGTGCTGTCGAGCGAGGCACGCGTGTCGAGCTCAGCATTCCACTCTAGCGCTGCCGACCGTTACGGCTCCCCTAGCCCTCCTCTTGTCCTTACCAGCTCCATTTGCTCTTCCAGCTGGTGTAGCCCTCCAGTCCTATACGCTTCTTGGAAGAACGCAAACAAATATCCCTTATTGACAGTCATGCGATAATGCATACTCAGAACCCGGGTAGATCTCTAAAAGTGCTGTGAAGTTTGTAGTTACTGTCGACTGATTACTGCGTCTTTGGAAAACGAGAGTCTATTCGACCGCGGACGCCGTCAGGCAATCAGAGTTGCTGCCCATTTATACTTCGACACACTCTCTGATGGAGGAGCGGGTATGAATAGAGGAGAGACATCTAATGTTCGATTCGATTTTGGTACGTGTCTTTAGCCGAGCGCGCGGCCAGGGGATGATTGAATACGGCTTGATTGTTGCTTTGATTGTGGTGGTGGTGGTTAGTGTGCTCATTTTAATTGGCGGCCAGCTCGGAAGCATATTCTCGAGCATTCAAAGCGCTCTTTGACCCCACGCCTAACCCGCAGTAGTCCTGGCGAAATTAAGACTAAGAGGAGAAGCATCCCATGCTCAATTCGATTGTGGTACGTGTCTTTAGCCGAGCGCGCGGCCAGGGGATGATTGAATACGGCTTGATTATTGCTT
>JBKQTH010000276.1:0-5891 GCA_052143275.1 Ktedonobacterales bacterium
AGGCGCAACGTGTATCTGCTCGCCCTGCGCATACAGCACTGTGCGAGCGAGCGGCATAAAATTCTCCCAGCAAATCAATCCGCCGACGACCCCTTGAGGTGTCTCGATGGTGCGCAGCGTAGTGCCATCTCCCATGCCCCAAACCATGCGCTCGTTAAATGTCGGCATGAGTTTGCGATGCCGCCCCAGGATCGTGCCGTCCGGACCGAAATAGAGCAGCGTGTTGTAGAGCGTGCCTGCCAGCGCCGGGCGCTCGGTGATGCCGATTGCTACGGTCATATGATGGGCGCGGCATGCGGCGGCTATGCACTCCGTCTCGGGACCAGGGACGGTGATCGCTTGCTCAACGAACCGGCGCTGCAGGGTGTTGAAGTGTTCGGAATGGGGAACGGTTTCATCGTGGTACAGCGGATCTCCCGGAATAAACGTTTCCGGGAAGACGGCAAGCCACGCGCCGTTCTCGGCCACCTCAGTGATGCACTCGGCGGCGCGCCGGGCACAGGCCATGGAGTCAAAGTAGACCGATGGCTTCTGAACAGCAGCGACGATTCCCATAACATACTCCTACCGGTCGAGATGGCCACGATACAACTGACGAGAATGCGCATGGATCTCCACTGTTCGCCTGTCTTCTGGCGACCGCAATTGGAGAAGTGCGCCGATGCTATACCTGTCGGGAGTGGTCCCACTAGAAAGTCTACCACAGGCATCGCCGTTCCACTGATGAACCAGCGCGAATTACTACGCCAGATGCCACGAGGCGGGCATTTCGCAGCACTGGAAGAACAGTGATGAAAGTGTCCATTCCTGTTCGACCTCTCAGCTCGACTCGTACAATATGCCAGTTACAGCGAAATCCGGTAACGTATTTCGTGAAGGAGAAATCCAGGGCGTTCCTCGGTCTTTCGTCCGCCATCAGCTGCCCATCCAACCGCCTCGTAAAATCGGCGGGCACGCTCATTGCTCTCCAGCACCCATAAGGTCGCCTGATGGAATCCCCGCTGCCTGAAGTCTGTCACGGCATGCGCGAAGAGCGCACGTCCGATACCCTGCCCGACCGCTTCTGGTTCAAGGTAGAGGGCCAGTACTTCGGCGGTCAGCGGAATGGCATCTCCATCCTCGCTGGGTCGCGTGACGGCAAAGCCAACCAGCTGTCCAGTTTGCTCAGCGACCCACCAGCGATACTCAGGCGGCACATGTTCCAATTGGGCGCGCCGAGCGTCAATGCGCTCGGCAAGGGTCTGCCCCATCTGATCGAGGTAGGAACCGGGAACTTGCCCTCGGTAGGCCCATTGCCAGGAACGCACATGGACGGAAGCCAGTGCTGGCGCGTCAGCTACGGTCGCTGGTCGAATCGTCAAAGCGCTCACCATGCGTAAGATCCTTCTCTTCAAATTCAAAACGGATCATGACCCATCTCCTCTCGTTGCCATGCCTAGCAGCTGCATCTCATGTTGTAGCGTCTGAGTAAGCCCTTGTCGCAGCGGCCGCGGCTGGTAGTCCCACTCGCGCTGCGCCTTATTGGATGTGCCCAGGTAGGTAACGCCGGCGCTGACGCGTAGATACTCGGAGCTGTACTCATCGGAAACCGGTATGATTTGCTCGACAATTCCCATGACCGGAGCCGCTGCCTTGAGAAGTATAGGCGCCACGTGTCGAGGTGCTGGGACACCAGTAATGCTCTCCGCCAGAGCCATGGCTTCGGTCAGCATGTGAGATGGTCCGGCAACGATGTAGCTGTCGCCGAACTTGCCCTTCTCCATTGCCAGAACGTGCGCACGGGCGACGTCATCCACATAGCCCCAGGAATACGCGCTGCCACTGGGGATCACGGGCAGCTTGCGCCGCAGGTACTGCACGAATACCCCCCGTATCATACTGCTGTCGCCTGGACCGTACACCAACCCAGGCATCACTATTACCAGCGGCAGGCCTTCGGCTATCATGGGCTCGGCGACCTCATAGTGAGCTACCCACTTGGTCCGGTCATACTCGCTCAGAAAAGGGCCACGATAGTGATAGGTTTCATCCACGATCCGGCCATGCGTGTCGGAATTGATCGCCAGCGTGCTGGTGTATACCCCCTTGGGAATGTTCAGCTCCTTCATCAGCTCCAGCACAGAGCGCGTACCCATTACGTTGACTCGCTCGCCAGGTGATGTGTCCTTGACACCAATCTTGTACCAGCCCGCTATATGAAAGACACCATCTACGCCTTGCATCGGCGCGCGCATGCTCTCTTTGTCAGTCACGTCGCCCCGATGTAGCGTCACGCCAAGGTCGGCGAGATCTTTGGCCTTCTCTGGACTTCGTATCACCGCCACCACTTGATGTCCCGAAGCTACCAGCTGGCGTGTCACATGACCGCCAATAAATCCGGTGGCGCCGGTCACAAAGTATTTCATCGATACCCCTCACATTACCTTGGGGATGCTATGAGCCCGCACTGGAGAGGCGGCCAGCTACACCGCGGCCATCGCGGCAGAGTGGAGGCCCTAGGCATCATTCGTCAAAGGAAATGGGACGTAATGCCGCCAGATCGGGGTCGGTCTCGGCATATTCACGACTCGCGGGATATAGCGCGAAAGCTTGCTGCAAAGGAGTCCAAGCTTTCTCTAGGCGGCTGTGCGTGGCGTAAAAGCAGGCCAGATTATACAGCACGTACCCCTTGAGGATTGCTGGCGGCTCAACCTCTAGGACGCGGTTGGCCCAGAGTTCATACGTCTCGATTGAGCGTTCGAGATCGTGACGGTCGGAGAGGTATTGTGCCAGGTGATTCTGAGAGTGATCATAGCAATTTCCCATAAAGGAGATATAGAGGGGCAGACCATCGGGCAGCCAGTCGAATCGATGGAAAGCGGTCAGATCTTCGTCGGTCAGTTGCTCCGAGAGTTCGATCAGCTCGGCATAGGTTTGATCAGATTCGGAGAGGATAGCTGACCAGGGACGATCTCTCTGCTCTTCAAAGATGAGCGGGTTGAGTACCTCGAAGTTCCCCACTTCCGGCTGTGGCTCTTCCCGAAGAATCGCCCGCACTCTGGCTAGTAGGCGTTGTCGCCAGAATGTCATGTGAGCCACGTGGTCTTTGGCAGACCAGAAGGCCGGCTCGCCCAATGCCGCCAGCTCAGCCGGCGGCAACTGCTCGAAGAAAGCATTCTGCCTGACCTGTGCCTGGCGCAAGAGATCGATCAGCAGAGGCTTGAATGGGTTGTCTCTCATATCGGCCATCGAATGTTCGTCCTCGCTTCACGTCGCTTCAAGAAATTCTCGGGAAGCTACAGTTCGTCATCGGGCGCCAGCCCCCAGTGCTTCGGCGAGCGCCAAAGACTGGAGAGGATCAGCTCCCGTATAAACAGCAGCTCCTTGGGCAGTCGATCATACAGCTCCATAAACAGCTTCTCGTGAGCCAGCAACTCCTGCTCCCACTCCTCGCGGTCAAGCGACATGAGCTGGTTGAACTCCGCCCTGGTAAAATCGTCCAGGCCGCGCCAGTCCAGGTCTTCATAGCGCGGCATCCATCCAATTGGGCTCTCGATACTGATCGCGCGGCCATGGGCACGCTCCACGATCCACTTGAGAATCCGCATGTTCTCGCCGAACCCGGGCCACAAGAACTGGCCTTGCTCAGCGCGCCTGAACCAATTCACACAGAAAATACGTGGAGGGTTGGGCAAATGCCGTCCAAAGTTGAGCCAGTGGTTGAAGTAGTCGGCCATGTGGTAGCCGGCGAACGGCAGCATGGCAAATGGATCGCGCCGCACCTCGCCAAGCTTTCCGGCGGCGGCGGCGGTAGTTTCCGACCCCATCGTCGCGGCGGCATAGACTCCATAGTTCCAGTTGAAGGCCTGATAGACGAGCGGCACGGTGTCACTGCGCCGCCCACCAAAGACAAAGGCCGAGATCGGGACGCCTCGCGGGTCGTTGGCGGCTGAGTCAATTACCGGGCACTGGCTAATAGGCGCCGTAAAACGGGCATTCGCGTGAGCGGCCGTACGTCCACTGGTAGGTGTCCAGTCCTGGCCGGTCCAATCAATAAGGTGGTCGGGTGGCACTGCGGTCATGCCTTCCCACCACACATCGCCGTCATCGGTTAGCGCAACATTGGTGAAGATAGTGTTGGCGCTCAGCGACGCCATAGCATTGGGGTTGGACTTCTCACTGGTTCCTGGCGCGACCCCAAAGAAGCCGGTCTCAGGATTGATGGCGTAGAGCATGCCGTCGGCGGATGGTTTGATCCAGGCGATGTCGTCGCCAATAGTGGTTACCCGCCAGCCTTCTTCCCGAAAGGCCGGGGGAGGAATGAGCATGGCAAAGTTGGTCTTCCCACAGGCGCTGGGAAATGCGGCGGCAATATACGTTTTCTCACCCTTGGGATTCTGAACACCCATGATGAGCATATGTTCGGCAAGCCAGCCTTCATCCCGTGCCAGCACTGATGCGATGCGGAGTGCAAAGCATTTTTTGCCTAGCAGCGCGTTGCCACCATAACCTGAGCCGTAGGACCAGATGGACCGCTCTTCAGGGAAGTGCACGATGTATTTGACGCTCGGATTACATGGCCACGGGCTGTCCGGTTGGCCCGGTTCGAGCGGCATGCCTACAGAGTGCATACAGGGGATGAACTCCCCATTCTCCGAGAGAACGTCATAAACTGCGCGTCCCATACGGGTCATGATCCGCATGCTCGCGGCCACATACGGAGAATCACTCAGCTCGACACCGATATGTGAAATTGACGAGCCTAGCGGTCCCATACTGAACGGTATGACATACATCGTTCGTCCACGCATGCAACCGTTGAAGATCCGGTTCAGTGTCTCCTTCATCTCCTTGGGAGGAATCCAATTGTTAGTTGGCCCCGCATCAGCTTTGGTGCGAGAGCAGATGAACGTACGATCTTCGACACGGGCGACGTCGCTTGGGTCAGAGCGAGCCAGAAAGCTGTTTGGACGCTTCTCTGGATTGAGTCGTACGAAAGTTCCAGATTCAACCATTTGCTCGCAGAGGTGACGGTACTCCTCCTCGGATCCGTCGCACCAATGCACCTGGTCAGGTATACACAATGTCACCATCGCCTCTACCCAGGCACGCAACTTCGCGTGTGTGACATAGCTTGGTATCTGCATAACTGTCTCCTACAAATTAATCTGTCTCTTCTTATCTACTAAGCCACGTTTTGCTCTATCAGGCAAGTGATACGCTGTCGTCCCGGTTCCTCTTCCTGAGGCGATAGACTTGGAGCGCCCCCTCCGGCTCATCGGACTGCTTCCATTCTTTACACAAACCACACACATTTTCGCGGTTAATCCACATACACGCGTGGGATTATCTGACCAGAGAGAACACCGCTCGTACATCGATCCCACGGCAGCGAGGATGCACGATTATGGAACATGACCCTGAATCGGCACCAGTATTGAAGCGGCTGACGGTATCTATTCGCCCCATGAGGCACTCGGATTTGCTGCTGGTGATTGAGCTGGATGCGAGTGTCGGCGGCGGCAAGCCTAGGGCCGCTTACTTTGAGCGCCGCCTGGCGGCAATTGAACACTCGGATACAGGCAATCAGGTTATCTTCCTGGTGGCCAGCTCAGGTAGCGAGGTTGTGGGGTTCATTATGGGAACGATCACGTCCGGTGAGTTTGGTCTATCCCAGGTAACCGCCATCGTCGACTCCATTGCCGTTCACCCACAGTACCGGCACCAGAACATCGGCCGGCAATTGATCGAGTCATTTCTGAGTCAGAGTGCCCTCTTCGGCGCCACCGCAGCCTACACGCTGGTGCAGTGGGAAAACTGGGAATTACTCAAAGTGTTTCATGCACTGGGTTTCGCGCTGCCTTCCACCATTCTCCTCGAGCGGCAGATTGGGTGAACCTCAGCAAGATCAC
>JBKQTH010000277.1:0-13235 GCA_052143275.1 Ktedonobacterales bacterium
ATTTGTTGGTAGAGCATCGGCTTGGCAAAGCGGGCGACGAAGTGTTGATCGAAGATTACCTCGAAGGCTGGGAGCTTTCCCTCTTTGCTCTCAGCGACGGTAGCCACTGGTATCCACTGGCGCCGGCCTGCGACTACAAAAGGGTCTGGGACCATGATCTTGGACCAAATACCGGCGGCATGGGAGCCTACTCGCCCCCGGCGGCTGCTACCAGCGAGCTGCTCGGCCAGATCCAGGATCGGATCTTTCGCCCCACCTTCTCCGCTATGGAAGTGGCGGGCGCGCCCTTCCGTGGCCTGTTGTATGCAGGGCTGATGATTACCCGTGATGGTCCTTATGTCATTGAGTTCAATGCGCGCTTTGGCGATCCTGAGACGCAAGTGCTGCTTCCGCGCCTGGGCAGCGACTTGCTGGCGCTATGCGTTGCCTCCGCTGAGGGGAGGCTTGATCGTCTGCCGGAACCTAGCTGGACCACCGGCGCCACATGCGGAGTAGTTCTCGCCTCGGCCGGCTATCCGGGAGCGTTCGAGGTAGGCAAGCCTATCACCGGATTGGATACGCTGGACGACGATATTTTGGTGTTCCACGCGGGGACTCGAAGGGAGGAAGTTAGCCAGGAGCTGGTGACCGCCGGTGGTCGGGTGCTCTCGGTGGTGGCGCACGGAGCCGATATGCGCGAGGCACGCAACCGCGTCTATGCGAACGCCGCCCGGATTCACTTCGCCGGTGCCTTCTTCCGAAGTGATATTGCGGCTCGCGAGGTTATCTCCGCGATACCCGACACAACTCAGCTTGATTGACCAGTTGCCAAACGTACTGGTATACTCATTTAGTATGGGTAGCCGCTACTAGAGGAGTTATTGATGTCGTCGTCCAGCCTCTATCCGATTCCTTCCTGTGCCGAATGCGGAATCGAATCAGCCGGTCGTTGCCCGACCTGCCACCGTAATCTCTGTGTAGACCACTTTGCCTGTGCGGAACACCAGCCCTGCGCCACCGACCTGGTTACTCGGCTCACCGAGCGGATCTGCTACGTCTGTGGTGTCCCGGTAAGACCCGACCAGTGGTCTACGTCGTCATTCTCCCACTATGTCGACGACGGCAAGTGTGCCGGATGCGGACGTTACATCTGTGACAATCTGCACACGCGATTCCGAACCGAGCGAGTTGACCTGGTCAAAGACAGCTTGCGCAGCCAGCGCTACCATTTTCAGGAGCGTTACTGCGACGCCTGCGCTCCCGTGCGCAGCATCGGGGGCATCGTGGGCGCCGGGCGGCTGGCCGCGGTCGTATTGACTGTGATAGCGGCCGTTACTGTCATTATTCTGCAGCGCGGCTAGCCGGGTCGCTATTCGCTGCCGTACCGGTTCATCCAACCGGCTCCCAGAAAGCTTTCCATGTCCATAAACAATCGAGCGTCCAGAATACGTTCCAGAGCAAAGTCCAGCAATGTTGTCGCTATGACCGGTGGGCCGGCAGGAGGCAGCCCGGAGAGCGACATCGGGTGGGTGTTACCGGAGTACCGGGAGCTGATAGCCGAGGGCCTACGAGCGGCAGTGACAGCGATATCGGCACACGGCGCGCAGGATGAGGCGGTAGCCGGACCACTCGAGGAGTTCTATGGGCAGATCGAATATCACCTTGGCTGGCGCCGGCCGGATCTTACCCCGGCGGCTTCCTATGCTCCAGGCAAGCTGCTACGGCCAACCCTGGTCTTGCTAGCCTATGAGCTTGCGGCAAGCCAGGCCGGTCTCACCCACGAGTCCGATCGGATGGATCGGTTGCGGTGTATTACGCCAGCCGCCGTCACCATCGAGCTGGTACATAATTTCTCGCTGATACACGACGACATTGAAGACGGCGACGAGGAGCGGCGGCACCGGGCTACTTTATGGCGACTGTGGGGCATCCCGCAGGCCATCAACACCGGTGATGGACTTTTTGCGCTCGCTCGTATGGGTCTGTGGCAGCTTTCCGGTTCAGGCATCGACGCTTCGCTGGTGCTGCATATGGCACACCTGCTTGACCAGACCTGCGTCGAGCTCTGCGAGGGGCAATTCCTTGACATGCGCTATGAGGGTCGCAGTGACATCTCGGCCGAAATGTATCTGGATATGATTGGCCGCAAGACGGCGGCGCTGATGTCCTGTGCGACCGAGTTCGGCGCCTGTCTGGGTGCGCCGGACGATGCCGACTTGCAAACCCACTTTGCCCGCTTCGGCCGAGCCCTGGGCATTGCCTTTCAGCTACGTGACGACCTGCTGGGGATCTGGGAGGCGGAGCAACTGGGGAAGACCAATGCTGGAGACCTACGCCGGAAGAAAATGAGCCTGCCCGTTATTCATGCGCTGCAGGCGGCGGGTCCCACTGATCGCGCCACGCTTCTGCGTATCATGACCGGCGCCGACCCTGTGCCCGAGGAAGATATTGGCGAAGCGCTGGCTATTCTCGATCGCAGTGGCGCTCGTGTCCGGATTGCTACAGCGCTTGCGGAGCAAGGAGCAATTGCCCGAGCCTCACTGGATGAGGGAGTCAGGAGAAACGCCAAGCTGCCGCCTCATCAGGCGTATAGAGCGTGTGAAGCGTTGCTGGACTTCGTGCTGGCAACGCGGTAAACGTTGCAGGTGGTACAATGGATGACGCGAGCGCGCTGCCCGACGGGCAGCGCGTCGTTTGATACGCGCGGTCAAAGCAGTAAGCAGTACGAGGGTAACTCACCACAAGGGGGCGATAGGCGATGTCAGGTCACTCAAAATGGCATCAAATTCGGCGCCAGAAAGGCGTAAACGACAGTAAGCGCGGCCAACTCTTCACCCGTCTTGGTCGTGAGATCGTGGTAGCGGTACGCGAGGGTGGTGGACCCGATCCCGATGCGAACTTCCGCTTGCGCATGGCGGTGCAGCGCGCGCGCGAGGCCAACATGCCGATGGAGAACATTGAGCGCACGATCAAGCGCGCGAGTGGCGGCGGCGAAGGCGTGAATGTCGAGGAAATCACCTATGAAGGTTATGCGCCAGGTGGCGCGGCCATCATGGTGCAGGTTATGACCGACAACCGTAACCGGGCGGCCGCCGAAATTCGCAATGTTTTCAATAAGAATGCGGGAAATCTCGGCGAAGTAGGTTGCGTTGATTGGATCTTTGAGCCCCGTGGCATTATCGGCGTTGCCATAGCAGGACATGATCCAGATGACCTGGCGCTCGAAGTCATCGATGCCGGTGCCGAGGATGTCGATCCATATAGCGAGGGCGACGACGAGCTTACGGTCTACACCGAGCCGGCAGATCTAGACAAGGTGCGTATGGCGCTGGAGGCCAAGAAGCTCAAGATAGTACGGGCGGAAAGCACGCTGGTGCCTAAGACTAAAATCGATCTGGCTGAGAAGGAAGGGCTGCAGACACTCCGTCTTATCGACCGGTTGGAAGATCTGGACGATGTGCAGAACGTCTACACCAACGCCGAGATTGCTGATGAGATCGCCGACAAATATGCCGGATGAAGAAGCCGGAGCAAGTGTACGGACCGATGCCGACGAGTTGGCGCGCCGGACGCTCGGCATCGACCCAGGCACGGCGCGGCTGGGTTACGCCGTGGTAGAGAAGCAGCGGAGCAAGCTGGCGCTCATACAGGGCGGAGTCATAGAAACACCCAAAACTCTCCCCATGCCCGAGCGGCTGTTGCTGCTCTTTCGGGAACTTACCCGTATAATCGCCGAGGCACAGCCGGACGAGGTGGCAATTGAGGAGCTATTCTTTGCCAAGAACACCACGACGGTGATCAGCGTCGGCCAGGCACGCGGAGTCGCGCTACTGGTCGCGGCCGAATCCGGCCTTGCCGTTCACGAGTATAAGCCCATGCAGGTCAAGCAGGCGGTGCATGGGTATGGACTAGCAACCAAAGAACAGGTAGGCGAAATGGTCCGGGTGTTGTTGGCGCTGCCCCATCCCCTGCGCCCCGACGATGCTGCGGACGCGGCGGCGATCGCTATCTGCCATCTACATACCTTGCATATTCCGCTGTACCGGGAAGTGAAATGACCGGGTGCTGTCTACTATGACTCTTCCAGTGGAAATTCTCAAAGGAGCAGCTGCATGATTGCGGCGGTACGCGGTCTTCTCGAAGGCAAGACCATTGACAGCGCCCTGGTTACGGTCGGCGGCATAACGCTGCGAGTGCTGGCTCCTTTGACGACTTTGAACCGGCTTACCGTCGGTGAGACAGTCCACTTGCAGACGCTGCTCTACGTGCGTGAAGACGTTATCTCCCTCTATGGCTTTGCCAGCGCTGCAGATCGTGAAACCTTTGAGCAGTTACTGGCAGTTGGCGGCGTAGGGCCACGTATCGGGCTGGCGCTGCTTTCGGCTCTCTCCGCGGAGGGTCTGCGCGAGGCAGTGCTCCGCGAGGATGTGGTAAGGCTGACGATGGCGCCCGGTGTAGGTAAGAAGCTGGCGGCCAGGCTGGTTCTTGAGTTGCGCCCACGCTTCGAGAGACTGGGCGGAGCGGTCGCCACCGGCGGAGTCTCCGGCTCCACTGCCGGTAATATACGAGCGCAGGTGGCGGATGCGCTCACCGGTCTTGGCTACACGCCGGCACAGGCTACCGCTGCGGTACGTAACCTACCTACCGACACCAACGACAGCCTGGAAGACCTCATCATGCGGGCACTTCGCCTGATGGCCGGCGAGTAACAAGCCTCAAGGACCAAAAGGACTAAAAATACGCGCAGGGTTGAGCAGCGTGACGGCGGCGACGGCGCGGTTAGGCTGCCTGTGGTGAGCCAAGGCCAGAGCTCGCCTGAAAGGTCCACTGGATTTTGCCGCTGGCGGCATTAAGGGCGTAGAGCTTGCCGGTCGAGTCACCCAGATACACTACGCCGTTGTTGACGCTTGGCCACGAACGCCCGGTGCTGGCATAGGTGCCACTGGTACTTTTTTTCCAGAGCAGGCTGCCGTTTGCCGCGTTAAGCGCATAGAGCGTGGAAGGGTCGGCAATGTAGACGGTGCCGTTGTTGAGATTGGGAGTCGAGAGAATGCTATCCGATGTGGCAAAGTGCCAGACGACTGAGCCGTTGCTTGACGAGAGCGCAAAGACGTTCTGGCTGCTGGAGCCGAAGTACACCACGCCGTTGGACACCGCCGGGCGGCCGCCGATCTGACCTCCGGCTTTTTGGTAACTTGCGATAACTTTGCCGGTCGTGGCGTTGACCAGCGTGAGCGTGCCTGAATCATCGCCAATATAGACGACGTTGTTGGCTAGCGTAGGAGAAGTAAACTCGACATCTGATTCGAGCTTCGTTCTCCACGCCAAACTGCCACCTGACTCATGGATGGCGTAGAGATACCCGTCGGTAGAGCCGGTATAGACGAGACCATTTGCCGTAGCCGGCGTTGACGAAATCGAACCGCCGGTAGCATAGGACCACTCCGCTGAGCCGTCTCCGGCGTCCAGAGCGTAGAGCGATGAATTGTCGGAACCGACGAAGACCTGGTTGCCGTCTACGGCAGGCCGCCCTTCGAAAACGCCTCCTGGAGTCACGTTCCACAGCGAGGATCCGCTTGCGACCGCTGCCACATGCCCTGAATCGGTCGCTACATAGACGATACCATTGACCACATTTGGTTTGGCCGCCAATCCGCCAACGGGAACGGTCCACTGTTGGGCTCCGCTGGACGCGTTAATCGAATAGAGGTTACCGTCGCTCGCACCTACATACACACTAACGGCGCTGCCGCTTCCAGAGCCCCCACCGCCACTTGACGTGGGACTGGGGGTTCCTGGTGAAGACGCCACAGTCGCAGTGGGCAAGGGAGCCGACGTGGCCGTAGCAGTGCCTGAAGATGACTGCGATGCGGCGCTGGATGAACAGGCGGACAGAACGATAACCAGCGCCAAACCAAGCACACTGCCAACCACTCGGGCTGACTTAGTCTGGAGCGGCGTGGTTAACGAGTGGCGCGTAGGCGGGACTGCTCGCTGTGTGTGCATTGCTGAGCTCTCCTATCGTGCAAATATCTTGCCAATAGCATAGCCAGCAATGGCTCACTGTTGCTATGTCGTGCTTCACTCTGCCGGCGCGCAGTTGGAACTGCGTGCTCTCCATTATGCCGCCGTCTAGATGGGCAAGAGCTCCGCTTAGGAGGCAGCTGCCCGCCGCCCACCTAGCAGCGAGACGGCGAGGAGCACGAGTCCGACTATGACCACAATCGGCCCAATGATTGCCCACATGGTCTGTCCACTCATAGAACTGCCGCCTAGAATATTGACGCCTTGCAGCGTGAAAATTATGCCGGCGATTAGAGCGAGTATGCCAATGACCACCCCAACGATCCGCATAGATATCTCCTCGATACGTGCTTACGAAGGCCGGCGGCAGGTCAAGGTGACGTGGCCGGTCCGGATGGAGCGCTACGAAAATGGAGCGCTACTCTATCAGTACGGTGATACGTTTCAGACTATAGCAAGTCACCTAACCCGGCAGCAACGGAAGCATACGCTCTTTCCCACTCACGTGAGCGGCAGCGGCCGGCTGCGCGCGCCCGATGGCATGATCACGGTAAAGCTGCCAGGTATCGCATTCGCATGTGTGGCAATAGCCTGCGCAACGTACTCCGGCTGTGCTCCGCGTTCGATCCCGGTGAGGCGCAAGAGAATGATTCCTACCGATGGAAGGTGCTCACGCATCACCAGACTGGCGAAGTCGACATCTTCTGTCAGCACAATCAATCCGGCCTCGTGAGCAATGGCCTGTACGTCACTGTCCGGCTTGCCGGCAGCCACATCCCGGCAGCGCACAATGGTATGTCCAGCGTGTCGCAGCCGTTCTCCGGTATGACGGGAAATGTTGTCGTCGAGCAGCAGCTTCATATGGCAGGGGTCGCGCCGCCCATGGCGCCGGCGGCATAGGTAATCGCCGCAATGACTCGCTCGCGTGACAGCTGGGGATAGTCCTCGAGAAGTTCGTCAATGCTCCAGCCATCACCAAGTTTTTCGAGGATGAGTTGCACGGAGATACGAGTGCCGGCGATCGTGGGCTTGCCAGCCAAGATAGCCGGGTTGGTGATGATGAGGTCCGGTGTCGAATGACGGGGCACAATCCTGCTCCTTCCTGCTGTAGACGCCGCCTAGTCTAACTCTAACACTGTTGCCCCTAGTATGCCACACCAGCGCTCGATACGGAGCGCGCACGGGTATCTAGTCTAACTTTCACTACCCGTCGTCTTGCACGAGAAAGACTGGATGGGCTTGGACCTCGCGCTCAAATTCCTCAAGCGATGAGTTCGCGGTTACATTCAGGTAAGGAAGAACAAAGAAATGTCGATACACGCGAAAGACAATCGTGGGAAGCCCAGGGGGCCCAGTGCGCAAAGCTTCCCGCAAGACGGGTGCCGCGACTCGAGGCGCCAGTTCGATAGCGCGGATCTTTTCGGTGCGCCGGCCATGGGTAACTCTCGCCTCTCCTCCCGCCGCGCGGAGGTTGCGCACCCAGTTCACTACCCCGTAAGGGGTGAGAAGGTAGCGCTTCCCTTCCTGGACAAAAATCGCAATCGGGGTCTCAACCGGGTTGCCGCTTTTCCGTCCGCGTACCGTGAGGAGCGCAAAACCCCCTATGTTTATTCCCAGGCGCACCATAGACGAGGTCATGGCGTTGTTGATACGCACGAAGGAGTTGACTCGATAGGACTTTGCCATACGACACACGTCCTCCTTTCTTGGTGATTCTCTCGCGCAACTCGGCAGCTTCTGCAAGGTCCTCTCGCCGGTGCCTCGCGCCGGTGGCCTGCTTCGCGCCGGCGGTCGCGAAGTCCTTCAGTCGTGCGATTCTCGCTACGCCCTGTCGACACTAACCATCCAGTTTATGCCGAATTTGTCCGTGAACCAGCCCACCTCGCCGCCACCGGGCTGCTCGGCTCTTTGAGCGAGGCGGACGACGCCGTTCAGGAGTCCTGGCTCCGCCTCAGCGGTGTAGATGTGGACGCTGAAATCACGCACTAACCATCTCGGCCTTCTATAAGTAAAGGGCGTTTATCGCTGGCATCGTAGAGGCCTTTCGTGAGAAGAGATTGCATGTAGTGGTTGTCCAACAAACGTAGAATGGCCCAGCGATCTGCCCGATCATACACCAGCATTCTGGTACCGTTCACTTGCTCCACAGGTATGTGCAGTTGTGCCTCGTCTATGACAGCACAGAGATCATCCATAGTAATAGTGTTGAGGTACGGCTGTTGGGCGATATTCTTTAGCTTCGCCAACTTCTGTAAATGTCCCTGACAGTCTTCGGCGAAGTTGTCAAAGTTCTTGATTGGAATGTGGGTCTGGATGATAGACAGCGTCTGTGAAGCCGCTCTAGCTACCATTTCAAAGAACCGGAAAATTGCTTGAAAATTGGTCTTTTGAACGATAAACATGTGGCTTCCGACACAGAAGCAATCAATGCCGTCGTCGAAGAGAAAAGTGGGCGTGTTTATGGTATCGAACTGACCATTGTTCAACCATGCGGCGAACCAGCTAGAGCGACTCAACTCACGTTTAGGCGTGTAGGTACGAAAGAAATACACTGTCTCGTCGCGCCGCTCCACCGCAATAGAGTAAAAGCGAATGCCAGCTACTACATCATCATCGGCACAGAACACCGGTAGGTCTATAGGGGATTGTCCAGGTCTGGCAAGCGCTTCCACTTGTTTTCTGATACTCTCGTGCATAGTGAGATCAAGATACTCGAACTCATGCGATTCTGGCCTCGTACCGTCCAGGTGTGGCCATAAGACAAGCTGCTGTTCTTGTCGCTCCTTACGCCAGCGTTGGAGCGCATCAGTGACGACGGTACGAAACGCATCCGAGAGATGCTCAGTCACCGGTATGCGCTGGAATATTGGTACATCGTCACCAGCCACGCACGATGCTATACAGACTCGAATTGTATCTCCGGCAATGTCCATATTGACCAAGCGATCAAGTACGATGTGGGATTCATGCTCGTCGGAAGTCATGAGCTGCGTCTCCTTTTCTCCAGGAGAATCTCATCTCCAATGCGAACCAGTGACAGAGTGCTTCCTTTTTGAATGCGGCCTCGTGCCAACAGACTGTAAACCGATCCACCTTCGATGGTTACCTCGTACAGTCGGTATCCGAAAAAATTCAAAGTAGGGTTGATGTGATGCATATCAGAATTCACGTATAAGAAGCCAAGTATTACAAAGAACACCGCGAGCGCTGCAGCCTGCTGCCACTCACTAAATGCAAACGCCAGGAATGGAACAATATAGGCGACGATGTAACTCGCGGCCGCCTCGCCGCGTCCATGGCAGTCGAGTATTTTTGTTGGTTCCCCTTCAAAGCTCTCCGAGATACCCAGGTATATAAGCATTCCGCCAATGCCGATTACAAACGCCGCTCCACTGATGATCGTCACAATAGGAGACTTGGTCCAGAAAAGCAAGACGAGCATTGCAGCAAGCGGTGCATACGAGCTCAAGAAAAGCAGAACTCGTGCAAAGAAACTTGGCATAGGTGGGTCCTTTCCAAATGCGCAAGGTGCCACACCGTTCTATTCTATTGCTCGCCTGTTCAAAAGAACACGCGGTTATAGCATTGCGCTGTCTCGCGTGGGTCGGCAGTGTGGAACTCCGGGGGAATCTTGCGGCTGGTCGGGGTTTGCTCGCTCCGCCGGGGATTCTGAAGTGGCAGCGTACGCACGTAGACTATCGAGCTTCTGCTTCCTACGGCCAACCGGCACCCGGTTCCGGTGCCTCAGCTGCGAGCACCAGGCCCGTTCGTGTCACTTCGGTCATATGCTCAGGACCACGCCACTCCGCCGCCATCATGAACAACGTTCGGTCGTCCACACCTCCAAGCATGCATGCGAAGCACCCACGGTCGAGGTCGATCGTCTGGAGCACCTCGCCACCTTCGCGAACGCGCACACACCGCTTATTGGGAACATCCCCATACCAGACGGCGCCTTCGGCGTCGAGGCAGATGCCGTCAGGGGCACCGACGTCAAGATCGGCCCACACCCGCCGTTTCGACAGGCTGCCATCAGCGGCAATATCAAAAGCCGTGAGCCTGTTACCATAAGACTCAGCAAGAATCAGTGTCGAGTTGTCTGGTGTCACGACCATGCCATTGGGGAATGCGACCCCATCTGCCACCTGGCGAGCCGACCCATCGGGAGTGACCAAAGCTATGATTCCCGGCGCGAACGGCGCGGTGGGGAAATCGAAGCCGGTGTTGTTGACGTAGGCATTGCCGCGACCGTCCACGACAATCTCATTCCATGGAGGGTCCGCCAGAACCGTCAGATCCGCAAAGGTTACTAGCGACCCATCGAGCTCCCGGAGCCGCAGCAGTCCCTCACGCCCTGAGACGAGAAGCAGGCGCCCATCCGGCAACCAATCGATGCTGAAGAGAAATGATGGCATACGGACCGTGACTTCTCTATTGCCCATGAGGTCGACGGCGACAACTTCCTGAGCGCCCCAGTCGCAGAACCATAGACTGTCATCGTGCCAACGTGGCGACTCGCCAAGCACGATTCCGGTCAGCAGCGTGTGCAGCTCAGGCATGGAAGACACCTCCTTTCGTCAGATTTTTGCGCGATGCTAGCGATGTACCTAGGTCGATGTATCGTTCCATTGGATATGATACCAAAACTGGCCCGGCGGTTGTACGCAAACGAAACCTATCTGGAATTCCTGGGACTGGAGAGTATCATGAGCAGACGCCAACTTATCACTCTGTCCGATGAAGAGATCCAAGCGTTCCTGCAAGAAGAGCGCATCCTGCAGGTCGCTACCATCGGTCACGATGGGTATCCTCACCTAGTTGCCATGTGGTTTGTGCTCTTCGAGAACAAAATCGCTTTCTGGACCTATGCCCGTTCGCAAAAGGCAGTGAACCTGCGGCGCGATCCACGCCTTACCTGCCTTGCTGAAACCGGGGTGCGTTACGAAGAACTGCGTGGTGTGCAGATCAAAGGACAGGCGGTCATCTATGACGATCTCGAAACGGTCCAGCGTTTCGGCGACTTGATCTTTGAACGCTATACAGGACCGCTGAATGAAAATACACACGGGATAGTCGTCGCTCAAGCGGCAAAACGCATTGCTGTGGTGGTCAATCCTGTTGCCGTCGCCTCGTGGGATCATCGTAAGTTAGGTGGAGTGTACTAACACAAGAGTCCATAAACTGTCTGCTTTACTGTTGCTTTGCGCGGAAGGCCCTCCCGATGCTCCGTCCCAGAAGATGGCTGCACCAACAAAGACGCGACCCAGATGCTTCCTTGGCCAACACCGTGCATATGATCAGCCCCAGGAACGTTAATAGGTGTAGCTAAATGCTCTGCTCGGCCGCTTCCTGAGGAGCGAGCAGGGCAACGGCTTGCGCGGCCGCGTGGCCGATGGCTGCGTTGACGGCTCCTTCACCCAGGTTCGCGTCCGTTGTTCGCGTGAAGACGGCAGCGGTGTACCAGCGCCCATCCGGGTAGTCAATGACCCCGACCTCATGCCGGTAGACTCCAAGGAGACTTCCAGACTTAGCCGACACCTCACACGAGAAAACAGCGCCTCCACATGCAGGAGCCGTACTGGCACGACTTCCGCCTCGCGCCTGGTTCCACGGAGGAGGTGAACATGACCTAGCACCAACAAAATCCCAGGCGCGATAAGGATTCGCAGCCTGGGTGAGACAAGGAGTTGGGCTCATCCTCCTCCCGCTCGAGGCCGAACCTGGACGCTCGGTTGGCGGCGCCGGGCGTGATCCGATTGGCGGCACTACGTCGTCCCCTCACCTCAGCGTAACCACGTGGAGCCAACCGGGCGCCGCTTCTGGGCTTGCTTATCGGTACAGCTGGCACACAGTCCGAGGTAATACGAGAGCCCCTTTACCCCGGTCTCCATAATCGAAGAGCGCCGAATCGTATCCTGGGTACCGAGGTGTTCCGCACAAAACCAGTGATCACAGGAGCGACACTTCACCATTGTGAATTGATCGCCAGCGTTGTGACATCCTGGTTCGTGACACTCTGGGGCAATGAAAACAGGTTTAGATTTACGCATGCTTTATGCTCCCTTGTACTCTGGGTAATCACGCTGCGCCACTGAAGGTAGCAAGAAGTATACCATCCAACCGATCGCTGTAGCTATCTGCAGCCCCGTACAGCCTGTTTGACGCAACATCTTCCCGTTTCTTCCTCGGAGTAGGCACCTCCCCAGGCACTCTGCGGAGGGTTATGAATAGTTGCAGAGAATATCCCCATTTGTGCCCATGTGTATCCTTCTGTTCTCCTTGACCGCAGCAGCAGGATATGATACACTTGTTCTAGCAATCGAGGAGTGAAGGCCTCCCTCTCGGCAGGGCGGCCCGGGACTGGGAGGCAGATGCGGGATGCTGGTACAACGGGCGTACAAAACGGAGCTGGACCCGAGCGATCGACAGGTGACTGCCTGCCGCCAGCATGCCGGTGCCGCGCGCTGGGCCTACAACTGGGGGCTCCGGGTCAAGCAGGAACGCTACCAGGCGACCAAGACGAGCCCCACCGCCATCACGTTGCACCGCGAGCTCAATGCCCTCAAGAAGGCAGACGTGCCCTTGGATGTACCAGGTCTCCAAGTGTGCCCCCCAGGAAGCGCTCAGAAACCTCGATACCGCCTTTACCAACTTCTTCCGGCGGTGTGCGCCTGCAAGAAGCAAGGGAAGTGGAAAGGCAAGCTGGGCTACCCGCGCTTCAAGACCAAAAAGAAGGGACTGGGGAGCTTCCGGCTCACCGGCTCCATTGTCGTGTCTGCGGAGGCGATCATCTTGCCCCGGTTGGGCAGCCTCCGACTCAAAGAGCGCAGGTATGTGCCAACCGGTGGCGTGAAGGTGCTCTCGGCCACGGTGAGCGAGCAGGCCGGACACTGGTACGTGTCCGTGCAGGTGGAAGAGGAGCTGGCGGTACCCGAGAATACCGGACCAGTGGTGGGGATCGATCTGGGGATCACGAGTCTGGCCACCCTCTCCGATGGGACGGTGGTTCCCAATCCTCGCCATCTCAAGCGGCGTCTGAAGAAGCTGAAACGGCTGCAGCGCGTCGTGAGCCGGCGGAAGAAGGGCAGCAAGAACCGCAAGAAGGCTGTGCGTAAGCTGGCGAGACTCCATCGGCAGATCAAGAACCAACGACACCATACGCTGCATCAGGTCACCACCAGGCTGGCGAAAACCAAGTCGGTGCTGGTCATCGAAGACCTGAACGTCAGCGG